>CAXTHY010000080.1:8091-19147 GCA_964244175.1 uncultured Jatrophihabitans sp.
CCCGCCGAGTGCGCGTCCTTCCGGGGGCTGGGTCGGTGAGCGCCGAGCTGATCCCGGCGAGCGTCGGCGGCGATGTCGTCGCGCGGCTGGCGTCCGGTGATGCCCAGCCGATCGCCGCCCGGCGGAGGATCGTGGCATGACGGTGAAGGTGTTCGTCGACGGCTCGTTGGGCAGCCGCACCGCGCGGTGCTGTGCGAGCTACCCCGGTGACGGTTCCGACTTCGGCCGCCTGGAACTTGCGCCCGACGACCTGGCCGCGGTCACGGCGTACGCGGCCGAGCACGGGCTGAGCATGGCCGTGCACGCGATCGGTGACCAGGCCAACGCCATCGCCCTCGACGCGTTCGAACGGGTCGGCGTGGGTGGCCGGATCGAGCACGCGCAGCTGCTGGCCGATGCCGACGTCGGCCGCTTCGCCGCCCTCCGCGTGGTGGCCGGCGTGCAGCCGGCGCATCTGCACGATGACCGCGACACGGCCGACGAGCTGTGGTCGGGCCGGACCCACCGTGCGTACGCCTATCGGTCGCTGCACGCCGCCGGGGCGACGCTCGAGTTCGGTTCGGACGCGCCGGTCACCCCGCTCGACCCCTGGCGGGCGATCTCGGCCGCGGTCAGCCGCGCCGACCCGCAGCGGGGGAGCTGGCACCCCGAGCAGCGTCTGCCGCTGGCCGTCGCGCTGGATTGCAGCACGCGCGGGCGGGCCACCCCACAGGTGGGCGACGACGCCGATCTCGTCCTGGTGTCCGGGCTCGCCGCGGTGGGTGAGGGCGGGCCCGTGACGGTCGGCGCCACGATGCTCGGCGGTAGTTGGACGTATCGGGGCTGACCCGTTCCGTCGTTCCCTGGCCAATGACCCGTCGGATCTAGGCCAGCATATTGACAAGACGTGGCGTGGACGTGCCACCCAGCGTCGCCGAGTTGCAGGAAACCCTAAGTGTGAGGTTAATGTTTGGATCTGCGCATACCCCCGGCGCGTCAGGAGATCCCGTCATGCCTCGAGAGCTCGGCACGCCCGTCAGGGCGGTCGACGTCGATGTCACGGCGGTTCTCGGCGGCCTCACCATGCACCTGCAACCCATCGTCGACCTGGCCACCGGCGTGCCCTTCGCGATGGAGGCGCTGGCCCGCTTCCAGCACGCGCCCGGCCGGCCGGTCGAGGAGATCTTTGCCTCGGCCCACGCGGCCGGCTTCGGCTACCTGCTCGAGGCGGCGAGCCTGCGGGCCGCACTCGGTCGCCGCGCCGAACTACCCGACGGCGTGCGGCTGGCGGTCAATGTCAGTCCCGACGTGTTGATGCATCCGGTCGTCGCGCGGGGCTGGGACACCGACCTGGACGGTGTGATCGTCGAGGTGACCGAGCACCGCGCGAGCAGCCCGGCCGCACTGCAGGACGAACTGGCCCGCCTCCGGGGCCGGGGCGCCGCGATCGCCGTCGACGACGTCGGCACCGGGTACGCCGGCCTGCTGCGATTGGCCACCATGCGGCCCGACTTCGTCAAGCTCGACCGATCGGTCGTCACCGGGGTGCAGACGAGCGAAGCGCAGGCCGCGGTCCTCGAGGCACTCGTCCACTTCTCGCATCGCATGCGCTCGGCCGTGATCGGCGAGGGCGTCGAATCGCTTGACGAGATCACCGCGCTCGCCGAGTTCGACATCGACTACGGGCAGGGTTGGGCTATCGGCGGGGTCACCCCCGATGCCCAGGAGATCGACCCCGAGATCGTGACGGCCTGCCAGCGCGCGCGGGGACAGATGCTGCAGCAGCGGGCCGGCCGTAACTCCGGCGCCGTGACTGCCGACGCGATGCATGCGGTGGCCTCGGCCCTGTCGAACGCCGTGACCATCGTTGATCTGCACGTCGCCACGGCGCAGGCAGCCGAGCAGTTGGGCGTCGATCTGATCAGTGTCTCGATCATCGACGCGAAGGGCGTGCTCCGCGAGATCACCTCGAGCGGGACGATCGACACCGCCGGTTATGCGATCACTGATTATCCGGCCACCCAGTCGGTGCTCAAGACGGGCAACACCGTCGAGGTCCACCGCAGCGACCCGCAGGCTGATGACGCGGAGAAGGCCCTGCTGCACGAGCTCGGGCAGGCGAGCCTGCTCATGCTGCCGCTCCGGGTCGGTGATCAGCCGATCGGCGTTCTGGAGTTCAGTCAGCGCAGCCACCGGCGCTGGACGGCGAACGACATCGCCAACGGCCATGGCCTGGCCACGCACATCGGTCACGCGCTGACCCGCATCACCGACTAGCGTTCGGGGTATGGCCGACATCATTGATTTGATCTACGAAGACCACGACTGGTTCCGCCGCTGGTTCTTCTATCTCGACTCGGCGCGCACGCCTGAGGAATTGCGAGCGATCTGGGAACCGTTGGCCGCCCGGCTCGACACGCATGCCGAGGCCGAGGAGACGGTGTTCTACCCGGCGCTGCTCAAGCGCGGTGCGGCCGGCGACCCCGAGGACGAGACCGAGGACGCGATCCACGACCACAACGCGATTCGCGATGCGATCCGCGCGGCCGAGCAGCACGAGGTGGGCAGCGATGCGTGGTTCGAGGCAGTGGGCAAGGCGCGTACCGAGAACGGCGAACATCTCGACGAAGAGGAGCGCGAGGCGCTGCCGGACTTCATCAAGAGCACCTCGCCCGAACTGCGGCACGAGCTGGCGATGACGTGGCTGCGGTTCTACCACCTGCACCCGAACGGCAAGAACATCGACACGTCTGACCGCGACGCCGACGACTACATCGCCGACAACTCCTGAAGCAGCGCTAACTTCGACCGGCGGGTAGCTTCTCGTCCGCGCCGGGCAATTTCTCCTCCGCCGCCGAGGAGAGCCCGGCCAGCGTGAGCGGTGATTCGTCGACGTTGCCGCAGTCGGTATCGGCCTTGGCGGCGCGGCGTTGCACGTGCAGTGCACCGAAGAGCACGCCGGCAAAGATGACCGCGCTGAGCACCATCAGCCACACCGAGAGCACGAACACGCCGCCGATCAGGCCGTAGGCGTGCACCTGCCAGGAGATCTGACCGGGCATGATCCACCGGGACAGGCGGGCCAGGGCCGTGGTGCCGATGGCCACCGCGATCGCGCCGGGGAGCAGGGCCCGCCACTCGATCCGGCCGCCGAGCAGCCAACGCTGCGACCACCAGTAGAAGAAGAACGTCAGTACGGCCTGAAGCAAGATCGCGGCTGTGGGCCCGCTGGGCACGACATGCTCGTCGACGTACTTGCCCAGGCGACCGGCCAGCAGCTCGCCGACCGAGAACAGGCCGAGCGCGACCGCCCACACCAGCTGGCGGGCGTAGGACACCACGCTGCTCACGCGCGGCAGAGTCCAGATCATCTCGAAGGCGCGCTGCTGGACCGCGCCGACGCTGGTGCTGAACACCAGCGCGGTGATCATGGCGATGACCAGGGCCATGGTGCTGATCGAGGAGGCGGTGCGCCCGAACAGCCGCGTCATGGCGTCGGCCGAATTTCCGTGCAGGCCGAAGAACCGGGTCATGATGGCGCCGACGCCGCGGTTGCTGGTGCGCTGCAGCACGGCCGAGATGGCGACGATGAGCGGGGCGGTGCACAGCACCTGCTGGGCACACAGGGCCAGGGCGTGCGTGTCGAGGTCGAGTTCGCGCACGCGGCGCCAACCGCTGGCGTACAGGCTCTGCTCCCACCAGGCGCGACCGGCCGCCACGCGGCGACGGGCGGAGGGCATCGGCAGTCTCACGAAAGCCATTGTCCTCCTCGCCTTCCGGATGTGCAGTCAACCGGCCTGCCTCGACCCTCAGCCGAGTCTGATACCGGCGAGCTGGGTGCCGTGGGCGACGAGACGAGCCCGGCTGTCCCATACCCAACACTGCTCATCGACACGCTGTGAGTCGATCAAGTTTGCTTTCTGTAACACGCGTACCGGCCCGGGTGCGGGCAGGGCCCGGACGTACACCGTGAGTTCGAGTGTCGGTACCCAGCCGGTCATTTCGACGTCGAACGTCGCGGGCGGGAACGCATCGACGGCGTACAGCAACGACAGCGGGTCGAACGCGGCACCCTCGGGCAGTGCGAGCCAGCCGTAGAGCTCGCCGCGGCCGCTCGGCCGCCCGCGCCCGAACCCCAGCGAGGCCCGGTCGATCCGCAGGTCGACCTGGTCCATGATGGCGACCTCGAGCCCGGCGGGGTTCGTCGCCGGCAGTCGGATCGCGGCGTCGAAGCGGCCGTCGCCCGGCGGCGGTACCCCGGCCGACCAGTAAGGCGCGGCGGTGGGGTCGAGGGTGCTGATCGTGAACAGCGTCTCGACGCAGGCCGCGCCGTCCTGGAACATCGCGGCCCCGACCTGGCTGGCCGAGCGGCCCGCGCGCAGGACGCGGGTCTCGATCGTCACCGACCCAGGGTCAGGGGCATGCAGGTAATGAGCACTGGCCGCGATGACATGCTCGTGGGGCGCGACCGCCGTGGCCGCCCGGGCCATCGTTGCGAGCAGGTAGCCGCCGTTGGCCTTGCCGGCGATCGTCCACCCCGGATGGATGTCGGCGCTGAACGACCCCGGAACGTCGGTGGGCTCGATGCGGCTGACCGTCGAGAACGGGTCCATGGCGGCGAACCTATCGACCGGCACCGACGTACGCGCCTCAGCTCTCTAGCGCGGCGTCCAGCGTGATCTCGACGCCGGTCAGCGCCTTGCTGACGGGGCAGCCGGCCTTGGCGTCGGCCGCTGCCTGCGCGAACCCGTCCGCGTCCAAGCCGTCGACCTCGCCGCGCACGGTCAGCTTGATACCGGTCAGGCGGAAGCCGCCGGCCGGATCCGGCCCGAGCGACACGTCGGCCTGCACATCGAGCGACTGCGGCGTGCCGCCGGCCGCGGCGACCAGCGCCGACAGCTGCATCGCGTAGCAGGATGAATGGGCTGCGGCGATGAGTTCCTCGGGACTGGTGGTGCCGCCGGCGTCGTCGGCCGCGCGCTTCGGGAACGAGACTTCGTAGGTACCGACGTGCGAGCTGGACAGCTCGACCTGGCCGGATCCGTCTTGCAGGGTCCCGTTCCACGCGGTGCGTGCGGTGCGTGTCGGCATTCGTGTACTCCTTCGGCTTCGTATTCAGTGGGTGGGGCTGAGCCAGGCGCCGGTTACGGCGCGTAGCTCGTCCGCGGCATGAGCTCAGCTTACGTGCGGAGAGGTGACGAAAAGGCAAAGCCCCCGGCGGGCGAGCGGGCCGCGAGTTGGGTAGGCATGACGAGACGACACGTTGACCCGTTCGACGATCCAGGAGGCCCACCGGCCATGAGCAAGACCGACGCGAGCGCGACCCCGTCCGGCACCTTCGAGATCGGCGACAAGGCCGTCACCCGGCTGGGGTTCGGGGCGATGCGGCTCACCGGGCCGGGCATCTGGGGCGAGCCTGATGATCGCGAGGAGTGCATCGCCGTCGTGCGCCGCGCCGTCGAACTCGGCGTGCAGCTCATCGACACCGCCGACTCGTACGGCCCGCACATCAGCGAGGAGATCATCCGCGCGGCGCTGCACCCCTACCCGGACGACGTGCTGATCGCGACGAAGGCCGGACTCGTACGCCACGGGCCGGACGTGTGGGAGCCGGTCGGGCGTCCGGAGTACCTGCGCCAGGAGGCCGAGATGAGCCTGCGCCGTCTGGGGTTGGAGCGCATCGAGCTGTTCCAGCTGCACCGCATCGACGAGAAGGTGCCGCTCGAGGACCAGATCGGGGTGCTGAAGGACCTGCAGGACGAAGGCAAGATCGGCGCGATCGGCTTGTCGGAGGTCACCACCGACCAGATCGACGAGGTGCGCAAGATCGTCGAGATCGCCACCGTGCAGAACCTCTACAACCTCACCACCCGCAAGTCTGAGGAGGTCGTCGACTACTGCGTGCGCGAAGCGATCGGATTCATCCCCTGGTTCCCGATCGCCGCGGGCAAGCTGTCCGAGCCCGGTGGTCCGGTCGACGAGATCGCGAAAGCGCACGAGGCGACGCCGGCGCAGATTGCGCTCGCGTGGCTGCTGGCCCGCGCGCAGATCATCCTGCCGATCCCCGGGACGTCGACCGTCAGCCACCTCGAGGAGAACGTGGCTGCGGCCCAGCTGCGGCTGTCGCGCGAGGAGGTCGACGAGCTGACGGGTGCCGTCGATTCCGGCGAGAGCGAAGACGACGACGAGTAGCGCTCAGGCCGGCTTCGGCCAGCCGTCGGCGTCGGCGAGTTCGTCGCGGACCGTCGTGTCGTCGCCGTGGCCGGTATGCACGATGGTCTCCGGCGGCAGAGCGAGCACCTTGGCCTTGATCGATCCGACGATCGTGTCGAAATCGGAGTACGAGCGCCCCGTGGCGCCCGGGCCACCTTGGAACAGCGTGTCGCCGGTGAACACGACGCCGAGGTCGGGCGCGTAGAAGCACACGGCGCCCGGTGCATGGCCGGGCGTGTGCAGGACCTCGAGGTCGATGCCGCCCACCGGGAACGTCTGGCCGTCGTGCAGCGGGTAGAACTCGCCGTCCGGATAGGTCATGCGCCACAGGACCTCGTCGTCGGGGTGCAGATAGACCGGCGCGGCGAACCGGTCGGACAGCTCCTGCGCCGCGCCGACGTGGTCGTCGTGCGCGTGCGTGCACAGGATCGCAAGCAGCGTCCGGTCGCCGATCAGCGCCGCGATCGCCTGGGCGTCGTGCGGCGCGTCGATGACCACGCACTGCTCGTCGTTGCCGATCACCCAGACGTTGTTGTCGACGTCCCACGTGCCGCCATCGAGGCTGAACGTTCCGCTGGTGATCGCATGATCGACCCGGACGGGCGGCACTACAGGACCACGACCGAGCGCAGGACGTCGCCGCGGTGCATCTTCTCGAACGCGGCCTCGATGTCGTCGATGCCGATCTCCTCGCTGACGAACTTGTCCAGTGGCAGCCGGCCCTGCTGGAACAGGTCGATGAGGGCCGGGAAGTCGCGCGAAGGCAGGCAATCGCCGTACCACGACGACTTGAGCGCGCCGCCCCGAGCGAAGAAGTCGATCAACGGCAGTTCGAGCGTCATCTCCGGGTTCGGTACGCCGACCAACACCACGGTGCCGGCGAGGTCGCGGCCGTAGAAGGCCTGCTTGTACGTGGCCGGGATCCCGACCGCGTCGACCACGACGTCGGCCCCGAAGCCACCGGTGAGGTCCTGGATGGCGGCCACGACGCCGTCGTGGTCGAGGTCCTTGGTGTTGACGGTGTGGGTGGCGCCGAACTGCTGGGCGTTCTCGAGCTTCCGATCGTCGATGTCGAGGGCGATGATCCGGTTCGCGCCGACGAGCCGAGCCCCGGCGATCGCGGCGCACCCGACGCCGCCGCAGCCGATGACCGCGACGCTCTGACCGCGCTTGGCCGCGCCGGTGTTGACGGCGGCCCCGAAGCCGGCCATCACCCCGCAGCCGAGCAGTCCGGCCGCGGTGGCCGGCGCCGACGGGTCGACCTTGGTGCACTGGCCTGCGGCGACGAGCGTCTTCTCCGCGAACGCGCCGATGCCGAGCGCGGGGGCGAGTTCGGTGCCGTCTTCGAGCGTCATCTTCTGCGTGGCGTTGTGCGTGTCGAAGCAGTACTGCGCTTCGCCGCGCTTGCAGGCCCGACACTGCCCGCAGACCGCGCGCCAGTTGAGGATCACGAAGTCGCCGGGCGCGACGTCGGTGACGTCGTCGCCCACCGCCTCGACGATGCCTGCGGCCTCGTGGCCGAGCAGGAACGGGAAGGCGTCGTTGATGCCGCCCTCGCGGTAGTGCAGGTCGGTGTGGCAGACGCCGCAGGCCTGCACCTGCACCAGCGCCTCGCCCGGACCCGGGTCGGGGACATTGATCGTGACGACCTCGACCGGCTTGCCCTTCGCCCGTGCGATGACCCCCTGGACCTGCTGCGTCATCCCTCGACCTCGTACGTGCCGACGATCGTCGCGCGGGCCAGCGTGTGGCTGAACAGGTTGAAGCCCAGGAACGCCGGTGATGCCTCGGCCGGGACGTCCAGGCTGGGCACGTCAACCGCGTGCACGACGACGTAGTAGTGGTGCGGGCCGTGCCCGGGCGGGGGAGCGGCGCCGACGTAGCCGACCGTGCCGGCGTCGTTCGTCAGCTCGACCGCACCGTCGGGCAGGCCGTCGCTGCTCGCGCCGCTGGCCAACTCGGTGACGTCGGCCGGGATGTTGAAGGCGGCCCAGTGCCAGAAGCCGCTCGCGGTGGGGGCGTCGGGGTCGTAGACGGTGACGGCGTAGCTCTGGGTGCCCTCGGGTGCACCCGACCACGACAGCTGCGGCGAGACGTCCTCGCCGCCGGCACCGAAGATGCCCGACAGCTGCGGCGTGGCCAGCGTCTCTGCGTCGCTGACGTCGGTGCTCGTCACCTCGAAGCTGGCGACATCCGGAAGGTCGTCGTACGGGTTCCTGCTCACGATTGCGGTTCTCCTTCGACGGCGGCGTGTGCTCAGCCAGTCTTACCGCATCGCCCGCTGCAGCCCCGAGCCGCCCATCCGCTTCTCGGGTGCCGAGATGACCACTTTCGGGCCGCGAAAGTGGTCATCTCGGCACCCGAGAAGCGGATGGGCAGGGCGGAGCAGACGTCAGCGGACGTCGCGGCCCGCGCGCTGGCGCTTGGCGCGGCGACGGCGCTTGGGCTCACCGGCGGCCGAGCCCGAGCCGTCCTGGCCGGCCAGCCAACCGCGCAGCTGCTGGTAGACCATCGCGTCGGCCAAGAGGTCGAAATGGTGCTTGCGGCCGCCGAGGTGGAACGTGCGGTCCTGCTCGAACGGGACCGAACGGACCTGGCCGCGGCCGTGCGCGCTGTTGTGCTGCACGAGCAGGTCCATGGCGAAGATGCCCTCGGGCTCGCGCGAGAGCGTGGCCGACGCGACCGAGTACGCGACGCCGGGCAACATCGACGCCGGCGTGCAGCGGTCGTTGAGCAACTCGTCGGCATCGAAGCCGAACCAGTCCTCTTCGACCACGCACCCGTAGCGCAGATCCTTGATGCCGACGCTGCGCTTGTTCAGCCAGCGGGCGATCGGCCGCGTCTCAGGCAGTCGGGCCATCCGGTGCGTCCCGGCGTTGACGAAACGCTCCAACGGTGCGCCCAGGTGCGGCGTGCCCAGGCCGACGATGTGTCGCAGCTTCGGCACCCAGCGCTGGTCGAGCGCGTGGCCCTGGTGTGCTGCGCTGCGGCCGACCAGGCCGCCGAGCGAGTGCCCGATGATCGCGATCTCGGTGACGTCGACCGGCCATAGCTCGATGAGTTCCTCGAGGCGATCGGCCAGCTCGCGGCCGTTCTCGGAGATGTGGATGCCGGTGTTGAAGTTCAGGTAGACCGGCGTCCAGCCGTCGTCGTCACGCAGCATCGAGCCGTAGGTGGCGCTGCGATCGCCCCAGCGCTTCTCCGCCGCGAACGACCAGCACAGGTCGGTCTCGCACAGCCCGTGCGCGAAGATCGCGAGCCGGCCGGTGGCGATGCCCGACCGGGCGGCGTCGTCAGCCAGGTTGGCCGGGACGCGCCGCAGCCGCCCGCCGTGCAGCCGCATGCGCAGCTGGGGCGCGAGCGCGGGCTGTCGCTCGTCCAGCCCGTCGCCGATGATGCCGCTCACGGCCCCGAGGACGGCTCGACCGCGGCGCGAGTCGTGCGCCGACTCCGCGGACGGATCCTGGAACGCGCTGGCCACCAACCCGGCCACCGGCGGCAGGTACTTCACGCCCAGTTTGGTCGAGCCGTAGGCGATCGCCGAGATGCCGTCGTGCATGAGCTTGATCGAGCGGCCGGGCTTGCCGGCCAACCCGAACAGCCGGCTGGTGGCGGCCAGGTGTACCTCGCGGACCACATCGGTGAGTTGGCCCAGCTCGCTGCCGGCCAGGGTCCCGGCATCGCGCATCTCGTCCGCCCGCATACCGGTGCCTCCCTCTCGCGACGCTGCTCAGATAGTGCACACGTGTACACCGAAATCGCAAGCACCCGTCGTCGTGTCGTGTCCGAAGGTGAGTGGCAAGCTGAGCGAAACGCTGTTCCCCGGAGGTATCGCCATGGCTGTTCCCGCAGGTACGCCGACCCAACAGTTCATCGGCGGAAAATGGGTGGACGGATCGCAGGGCACCTTCGACGTGCTCGACCCGTCGACCGGCGCAGTGCTGTGTGCCGTGCCCCGGGCCGGGGCCGACGATGTTGCCCGCGCCGTTGACGCGGCGGCGGCCGCGCAGCCCGACTGGGCCGCGACCGCACCGCGTAAGCGCAGCGAGGTGTTGCGCAAGACGTTCGATCTGATGATCGAGCGCACGGAAGAGATCGCCTATCTGATGTCGCTCGAGATGGGTAAGTCGCTCACCGATGCGCGCGGCGAGGTCGGGTACGCCGCCGAGTTCTTCCGTTGGTATGCCGAGGAAGCCGTTCGCATCGGCGGCGAGCTGCGCATGGCGCCGTCGGGGGCCAACCGCATCCTCACGTTCCGCAAGCCGGTCGGGGTTTGCCTGCTCCTGACGCCGTGGAACTTCCCGGCGGCGATGGCCACGCGCAAGCTGGCGCCGGCCCTGGCCGCCGGCTGCACCCTGCTGCTCAAGCCGGCTGAGGACACCCCGCTGACCGCCCTGCTGCTGGCCCAACTGCTCGCCGAGGCCGGCGCACCCGCCGGCGTGGTCAACGTGCTCACCTCGGACAAGCCGGGCGACCTCGTCGAGGCCGCACTGGCCGACGACCGGGTGCGCAAGCTGTCGTTCACCGGCTCGACCGGCGTGGGCCGGCGGCTGCTCGCCCAGGCGGCCGACCGCATCGTCAACACCTCGATGGAGCTCGGCGGCAACGACCCGTTCATCGTGCTCGACGACGCCGATCTCGACGCGGCCGTCGAGGGCGCCATGCTGGCCAAGATGCGCAACGGCGGCCAGGCCTGCACGGCCGCGAACCGCTTCCTCGTCGCCACCGCCGTGGCCGAGGAGTTCGCGACCAAGCTGGCCGCGAAGATGGGCGAGCTGCGAATGGGTCCCGGTACGGACGAGGAGACCCAGCTCGGCCCGATGATCAACCGCAAGGCCGTCGACGGCATCGCCGACAAGGTCGA
>CAXTHY010000081.1:0-16928 GCA_964244175.1 uncultured Jatrophihabitans sp.
TGTTGATCGCGTCGATGGCGTTGCCGAAGTCGCCCTCGAGTGCGCACGCGTCCTGGGTCGGGCAGTCGCGCGTGGCCGGGCCGCCGGCGTTGCTGGGCGAGGACGACGATTGCTGGCTGCTGCTCGCCGTGCTCGAGCGCGAGGTCGTCTTCGCATTCGTCACGGACGGGGTCAGCGTGTCGTCCGGGCCGATGCCGTTGTTGTTGTTCTTCCCGTCGCCGCCCGAGGAGTCGAGGACGACGGTCAACAAGATCACGAAGAGGACGGCGACGACAGCCAGCATGGCCAGCAACCAGGCAGCACGGCGGCGCAGATCGGATTCCTCCGGCTGGTCGACCACCAACTCCGCCCCCCTGTTCCGCCGATGTCGGCATGCGACGGGTCGCGCCAATTATGACGGGTCAACGATGATCTTGGTTGCGCCAGGGGTCCGGTCTTACTCGCCGCCGCGGACCTCGACCACGACGTTCGTCGCCTTCACCGACGCCACCGCGGTGACGCCGGCCTCCAGACCCAGATCGTCGGCGGCTTCGCGGCTCATCAGCGAGACGACGCGGTAGGGCCCGCACTGCATCTCGACCTGGGCCATCACCGTGTCGCGGACGACTCGGGTCACCAGCCCCACGAAACGGTTGCGCGCCGATTCGCGACCGATCACCCCGGCCTCGGGCACGGGCGCCGCGTTGGTGACGGCGAACCGGGCCAGCTCGGCACCGTCGACGACCTGGCGGCCGGACTCGTCGACGAAGCTGGCGAGGCGCCCCCCGTCGACCCAGCGCCGCAGGGAGTCGTCGCTCACGCCGAGCAGCGCCGCGGCCTCGCGGATCCGGTAGGTCGGCACCCCGTGCATGTTAGGTCCTGCCGGTCCAGCGTTGTACGTCATCCGGAGTGTCGAGGTCGGTCGGGTCGCCCTCGACGGGCACCAGGTCGATAAGCTCGGGCCGGACTCGAAGCAACTGCCGGGCCCCCTCGTCGGGCTCGGCCAACCTCAGGGCCTCGCGCCACAGCTCGCCCGACATGACGATGGGGTGAGCGCGCCGGCCGGCGTAGGTCGCGACGGCGATCCGGCCGGGGCGCCAGGCGTCGACGGTCACCCGCACGGCGTCCACCCCGATCCCGGGCTGGTCGACGAGCAGGACGGCGAGCGCGTCCGGAGTTTCGGGGCCGTCGCTCGCGGCAACGGCGAGTTGCAGTGATGAGCGCATGCCGCGCGCGGGATCGGGGTTGACGACGGTGCGGATTCCCGGCGCTTCGGCGCCGGCCCGGAGGACCGCGATGACCGGCGCGCAGCCGGCCTCGGTCAGGATCCGGGCGGCGCGCTCGAGCAGCCGCTCACCATTGACGTGCAGGTCAGCCTTGGGGCGACCCATCCGGGTACCCGACCCCGCGGCCAGCACCGCCCCCGCAACTCGCGCCACGCCTCAGAACGGTAGGTCCCGCCCGCGATCTTGTGCACCCCGAGCCCGGCGGCACGGACCAGTGGGCGTTCACCACCGATTCGCGTCATGCTCAAGATATGCAGCCCGACGACCCCGCCGCCTTCGCTGACCCCGCCGCCGTGTCGGCTGCCCTCGACCGCACCGGCTACCTCTCCGACGAGGGACTCGCGACCTCCGCGTTCCTGGCGATCCGGATGCGTCGGCCGCTCTTCCTCGAGGGCGACCCCGGGGTCGGCAAGACCGCGCTCGCCCAGGCCCTGGCCACGATCACCGGTTCCCGGTTGCTGCGCCTGCAGTGTTATGAGGGCATCGATGCCAGCCAGGCGCTCTACGACTGGGACTTCCCCCGCCAGATCCTGCACCTGCGCGCGGCGGCCGACGGCGGCGATAAGGACACGCTGGAGGCCAGCCTCTACGACCGCCGCTTTCTCATCGCCCGTCCGATCCTGCAGGCGCTCGAGGGCGGTCCGGCCGTTCTGCTGGTGGACGAGATCGACCGGGCCGACGACGAGTTCGAGGCGTTCCTGCTCGAGGTGCTGGCCGAACATTCGGTCACGATCCCCGAGCTCGGCACCATCACCGCCGCCACCCCGCCCCTGGTCGTCATCACCTCCAACCGCACCCGCGAGGTCCATGACGCGCTCAAGCGCCGGTGCCTCTACCACTGGGTCGCGCACCCGGACTTCACGCGCGAGGTCGCGATCGTCCGCCGCCGCGTTCCCGCGGTCTCCCGCCGGCTCGCCGAGGACATCGCCGCCGCCATGGCCAAGCTGCGCGCGGCCAACCTACAGAAACCGCCCGGCGTCGCCGAGGCCATCGACTGGGCCCAGGCGCTGCACGCGTTGGGTGCCCCGCGCCTCGACCCCGACACCGCCAACGCCACGCTCGGCGCGGCGGTGAAGTACCGCGAGGACATGGTCCGCGTGCAACGCGACCTGTCCGCGCTGCTGAGCCGCTGACGGGACGCGACGTGGCTGACGAGGCGCCCGACCCAGTCGTGACGATGACCGGGTTCGCCCGCGCGCTGCGGGCCAGCGGCGTGGCCGCCGACCCGACCCGGCTGGCCACCGCGCTCGCCGCGCTCACGCATGTCGATCCCCTCGACGCCCGGCAGGTCTACTGGACCGGCCGCGTCACCCTCTGCGCCGAGCCCGACGACCTGCCGCGCTACGACGTCCTCTTCGACACCTGGTTCCGCGGCCACCTGCCCCCGTTGCCCGGCCCGAGCGCGCCGAAGCGTCCCGGCGCGCTGCTCGAGCTGCGTCCGCTCGCCGCCGGCGGCACCGGGGACGACCAGGTCGAGGAAGACCAGGACGTACTGCGCACCGCCGCCAGTGACACCGAGGCCCTGCGCCACCGCGACCTCGCCCAGCTCGACGATGCCGAGCGCAACGAGGTCAACGAGCTCATCGCCCTGCTCGCCCCGCGCCTGTCGCGCCGACGGACCCGGCGGACCCGCGCGCGCGGTCGCGCGGCCATCGACGTCCGGCGCACCGTGCGCGGCATGCTCGCCGACGGCGGCGAGATCGCGACGCTGGCCCGGCTCCGCCCGCACGTGAAACCGCGCCGCCTGGTGCTGCTGCTCGACGTCAGCGGCTCGATGAGCCAGTACGCCGATGTCCTGATGCGTTTCGCGCACGCCGCCGCCCGCGTGGCGCCGACCAGCACCGAGGTCTTCACGCTCGGCACCCGGCTCACTCGCGTCACCCGGCAGCTGCGCCTGCGCGACGCGGACCAGGCGCTGCACGCGGCCGGCCGCGCCATCCCCGACTGGAGCGGCGGGACACGGCTGGGCGAGACGCTGCAGGCGTTCCTCGACCGGTGGGGGCAGCGCGGCACGGCCCGCGGCGCGACCATCGTCCTCGCCTCCGACGGCTGGGAACGCGGTGACGCCGCCCTGCTCGGTGAGCAGATGGCCCGCCTCGCGCGGCTGGCGCACTGCGTTGTGTGGGTGAACCCGCACCGCGGCAAGTCCGGGTTCGCGCCGGTCACCGCGGGGATGACCGCGGCCCTCCCGCACTGCGACCACCTGCTGGCCGGCCACACGCTCGACGCGCTGCATACGCTGGCCGATGTGATCGCCGATGCGTGACGTACTCCCCGAGCTCGAGCAGTGGTGGCACGCCGGCGAGACCGTCGGTCTGGGCACCGTTGTCGGCACGTGGAAGTCCGCGCCGCGCCAGCCCGGTGCCTCGATGGCGGTCGGCCCGGACGGCAGCGCGGTCGGCAGCGTGTCCGGCGGCTGCGTCGAGGGCGCGGTGTACGAGCTGGCCCAGACCAGCCGCACGCAGCTCGATCCGGTACTGCAGCGCTACGGCGTCAGCGACGACGACGCGTTCACCGTCGGACTGACCTGCGGCGGGATCATCGACATCTTCGTCGAACCGATCAACCAGCAGACCTTCCCGGAATTCGGCTCTGTGGCCGACGACATCCGCGCGGGTCACCCGGTAGCGGTGGCCACCTTGATCAGCGGCGACACCGAGCGCATCGGCCGCCGCCTGATCGTCCGCCCCGACGCCGTTACCGGCTCGCTCGGTCGCGGGCGGCTCGACGCCGCAGTCGGCGACGACGCGCTCGGTCTGCTGCGCCAGGGCAGCACCGCGACGCTGCACTACGGGCCCGACGGCGAACGCCGCGGTGACGACCTCGAGATCTTCGTGGCCTCGTACGCCCCACGTCCACGCATGATCGTCTTCGGGGCCATCGACTTCGCCGCCGCCGTCGCCCGCGTGGGGTCGTTCCTGGGTTACCGGGTCACGGTGTGCGACGCCCGGGCCACCTTCTCTACGCCCAAGCGCTTCCCGGACGCCGATGAGGTCATCGTCGCGTGGCCACACCGCTACCTCGCCGAAACAAACGTCGACGAACGCACCGTCGTCTGCGTGCTCACCCACGACCCCAAGTTCGACGTGCCCCTGCTCGAGGTGGCCCTCAAGCTGCCCCTGGCCTACCTCGGCGCGATGGGCTCGCGGCGCACGAATGACGACCGCGCGGCCCGACTGCGCGCGCTCGGCTTCTCCGACGACGACCTGACCCGGCTGCACGCGCCCATCGGTCTGGACGTGGGCGGACGCACGCCTGAAGAGACCGCCGTGTCGGTGGCGGCGGAGATCATCGCGTCCCGCTGGGGCGGCACCGGGTCGCAATTGCGGCAGATTTCCGGCCCAATTCACCGCTGACGCGGCAGCGTCATCAGAGCCCTTCTCGGACCGGCCGGGCCGCCCTCGTAATCGAGGTCACACCGCGCTAGCTTCGGGATCTCGGCCGCTCTCGTGGAGGTTTGATGACCAAGATCAATCTGACCGTTGACGGTGTCGCGTACACCGACGAGGTCGAACCCCGGACGCTGCTCGTCCACTACCTGCGCGAGCGGGTGGGCAAGGTCGGCACAGTCGTCGGCTGCGACACCAGCAACTGCGGAGCGTGCACCGTCGATCTCGACGGCGCCAGCGTCAAGAGCTGCACCGTCCTGGCCGTCCAGGCCGACGGCGGCGAGGTGATCACGGTCGAAGGCCTGGCCGATGCCGACGGCACGCTGCACCCCGTCCAGACCGCGTTCCACGAGAACCACGGCCTGCAGTGCGGGTTCTGCACGCCGGGCATGATCATGGCCGTCCGCGACCTGCTCAAGAACAATCCGAACCCGTCCGAGGACGAGGTGCGCGAGGGCATCGAGGGCAACCTGTGCCGCTGTACGGGCTACCAGAACATCGTCAAGGCGGCTCGCGCCGCAGCCGGAGCAACATCATGACCGCCGTTGCCGACGCGCCCAGCACGCCGACGCCCGAGATCGGCCAGTCGCGCAAGCGCAAAGAGGACGCCCACCTCATCACCGGGCGCACGACGTGGTGCGACAACATGGTCCTGCCGGGCTTGTTGCACCTGGCGATCCTGCGCAGCCCCATGGCGCACGCGACCATCACCTCGATCGACACCAGCGACGCGAAAACCCGTCCCGGGGTGGTCGCCGTCTTCACCGGCCAGGACTTCAAGGACACCCAGGGCAACCTGCCGTGCGCATGGCCGGTGACCCCTGACATGGTCAATCCGGGCGCGCCGTCGCTGGCCGTGACTCAGGTCAACCATGTCGGCGAGTGCGTCGCGGTCGTCGCGGCCCGCACCAAGGCCGAGGCCCAGGACGCCCTTGAGGGCATCGACGTCGAGTACGAGCCGCTGCCGGTGATCGTCGACATGGAGGAGGCGATCAAGGACGGCGCGCCGCTCGTCCACCCCAACACCGACTCGAACCGCTCCTACACCTGGGCCTTCGAATCGGGCCAAGCCGGCACGGGCGGACCGATCGAGGCCGCCCTCGCCGACGCCGAGGTCACGGTCAAGCGCCGCTTCATCCAGCAGCGGCTCATCCCCGCGTTCATGGAGCCCCGCTCCACCGTCGTGCAGCCCGTGGGTGAGGGCGTGCTGGTGCACTCGTCCACCCAGATCCCGCACATCCTGCGGACGATGCTCGCGCTCACGCTGGGCATCGAGGAGCAGAAGGTCCGGGTGGTCGCCCCGGACGTCGGCGGCGGCTTCGGCGGCAAGATCCCGGTGACGCCCGAAGAAGTGATCACGACGCTGGTCGCCCGCAAGCTCGGCAAGCCGGCGAAGTACACCGAGTCGCGCTCGGAGTCGCTGATGTCGGCTCACCACGGCCGCGACCAGATCCAGGACATCACGATCACCGCCAAGCGCGACGGCACCGTCACCGGCCTCGACGTGCACCTCTACGCCGACATGGGGGCCTACCTGCGTCTCGTCGGCCCCGGTGTTCCGGTCCTGGGCGCGTTCATGTTCCCGGCGATTTACAAGTTCTCGGCCTACCGGTTCGTCTGCGAGGGCATCTTCACCACCAAGACGGCCACCGACGCGTACCGCGGGGCCGGGCGCCCCGAGGCGACCTTCGCGGTGGAACGGATCATGGACGAACTCGCGGCCGAACTCGACATGGACCCGATGGCGCTGCGCCGCAAGAACTGGATCACCCACGAAGAGTTCCCGTACACGATGGTGGCCGGGCTGACCTACGACACTGGCAACTACGAGGCCGCCACCGACAAGGCGCTCGAGCTGATGGGCTGGGACGAGTTGCGGGCCGAGCAGCAGCAGCGCCGCGACGCGAAGGACCCGGTGCAGCTCGGGCTCGGCATCTCGACGTTCACGGAGATGTGCGGGCTTGCCCCGTCACGAGTGCTGGGGTCGCTGGCCTATGGCGCCGGCGGTTGGGAGTCCGCGTCGATCCGGATGCTGGCCACCGGCAAGGTCGAGGTCGTCACCGGTGCCAGTGCGCACGGGCAGGGCCACGAGACGGCGTTCGCGCAGATCGTCGCCGACAAGCTCGGTGTGGGCTGGGCCGACGTCGAGATCATCCACGGCGACACGCAGTCCTCACCCAAGGGCCTCGACACGTACGGCTCGCGCTCGCTGGCCGTCGGCGGCATCGCGATCGTGAAGGCGGCCGAGAAGGTCGTCGAGAAGGCGAAGAAGATCGCCGCCCACATGCTCGAGGCCAACGAGGCCGACCTGGAGTTCGAGAGCGGCAGCTTCTCGGTCAAGGGCTCCCCCGGATCGTCGGTGTCGATGGGCGAGGTTGCATTCACGACGTTCCTGGCCCACGACCTGCCCGACGGCGTCGAACCGTCCCTCGACTCGGACGCGGTCTACGACCCGGAGAACTTCTCCTTCCCGCACGGCACCCACCTGTGTGCGGTCGAGATCGACACCGAGACCGGATTCACCAAGATCCGCAAGTACGTGTGCGTCGACGATGTCGGCACGCCGGTCAACCCCCTGATCATCGAGGGCCAGGTGCACGGCGGCCTGGCGCAGGGCATCGCGCAGGCGCTGTTCGAGGAGGCAGTGTTCGACGAGTCGGGCAACCTCACGACCGGCACGTTCGTCGACTACACCCTGCCCTCGGCGGCCGACTTGCCGTCGTTCACCACCGACCGCACCGAGACGGCGTCGACGACCAACCCGCTGGGCGTCAAGGGCGTGGGCGAGGCCGGCACGATCGCCTCCACCCCGGCGGTGATCAATGCCGTGGTCGACGCGCTGCGCCCGTTCGGGGTCAACGACATCCGCATGCCGGCCACGCCGGAACGCGTGTGGCGGGCGATTCACGGCTCGCACACGGACCGGGCCGAGGGTGGCACCAACGCCTACGGCGGGGCCAGTACCAGCACCTCCGACGGGAGCAGCGCATGATTCCCGCGGCGTTCGACTACGTGCGGCCCTCGTCGGTCTCCGAAGCGGTGGCGGCGCTGGCCGAGGCCGGCGAGGACGCCAAGGTGCTGGCCGGCGGCCAGTCGTTGATCCCCGTCCTGCGGCTGCGGATGTCCTACCCGTCCACCGTGGTGGACGTCGGCCGCATCGCCGACCTGCACGGCGTCCGCGACGACGGCGACGCGATCGTCATCGGGGCCATGACCACGCACCACGACGTCATGCACGACCCACTGGTCACCGAGCACGCGCCGTTGATCGCGCAGGCGACCGCCACGGTCGCCGACCCGCAGGTGCGGCACCGCGGCACCTTCGGCGGTGCCCTGGCCCACGCCGACCCGGCCGGCGATCTCGGTGCGGTCGCGCTCGCGCTCGGCGCGGAATTCACCATTGCCGGCGTGGCGGGCGAGCGGTCGGTCCATGCCGACGAGTTCTTCCTCGACTACCTCACCACGGCCATCGGCGCGGACGAGGTTCTCACCGCTATCCGGGTGCCGAAGCTCGGCGCCGGGTGGTCGTCGCACTACACGAAGTTCAACCGGGTCGCGCAGGCGTGGTCGATCGTGGCCGTGGCGGCGCTGGTCAAGCGGGAGAACGGCTCGATCGCCGAGGCCCGGATCGGACTGACCAACATGGGGTCGACGCCGCTGCGGGCGGTCGCGGTCGAGGCGGCGCTGTCGGGTGTCGACGCGTCGGCCGAGGCCATCGCCGCGGCGGCCGAGCACGCGGCCGAGGGCACGTCGGCGCCGTCGGACCTGTCCGGCCAGGCCGACTACCGCGAGCACCTCGTGCGGGTACTCACCAAGCGGGCAGTGACGGCGGCCGCCCACCTGTCCTGATCAGGCCAGCGTCGCCTCGGCGACAGCGTCGACCACGGCGGCCAGGTCACCGGTGCGCTCGTGCACCTCGCGCTGCAACCGGCTGCCGGTCCCACGGTCGCGGATCACCGCCAGCGCCCCGGTCCAGTCCGACGTGCTGGAGGAGGCTGCGGCCAGTGTGTCGACGAGTTCGTCGACCAGCTGCCAGGCCGGGACGAGTCGACCGGTGCCGGGGTGCAGCAGCGTGTCCTCCATGCCGTAGCGGGCCGCGCGCCACGTGGCGGCCCGCACGAGCTCGACGCGTGCGCTCACCCCGTCGGGCGGGGCCAACGCGCCGGACGCGGCGGCCTCGACCAGCTCCCGGCACAGCCCAGCGATGGCCACGGCGTCCTCGACGTGCACGCACACGTCGGCGACCCGGATCTCGACAGTGGGATAGCTCGACGACAGCCGGGCATCGAAGTACAACCCGTGCTCGTCCAGTGCGGCGCCGGAGTCGATGAGGGCGGTGACAGTGGCGTCGTAGTCCTGCTCGTCGCGGAACGTGCCGGCCGGCCCGGCCGACGGCCACTGCTGCCACAACAAGCTGCGGTAGCTCTGGTGCGTGGTGTCCCGGCCGGCGCGGAACGGCGAGTTCGCGCTCAGCGCCAGGACCACCGGTAGCCACCCGCGGATCGCGTTGAGCACCCGGATGCCCTCGGCCCGGGAGTTGATCGACACGTGGACGTGCATGCCGCACGACAGGGCCGACCGGGCCGTGGCGCCGAAGATCTCGTTCATCCGCTCGTACCGGTCGTCCGGCGTGGTCGTGGCCGCGTCGTCCACCGGTGACGTGCCACTGGCCAGCACCCGCGCCCCGTGCTCGCGAGCACTGCGGGCCAGTTCCGCCCGCCGCCCGCGCAATTCCTCAAGCAGCGGGCCGAGGTCGGTGTGCGGCTTCGTGCCCAGCTCGGCCTGCTCGCGCTTGAGTTCGTGCTCGAACTGTCCCCCGGACCGGCGGTCCGCAGCGTCGGCCACCGGCTCACCGGCCGGACTCAGGTCGGCCGTCGTCTCGTCGATGACGAGAAACTCCTCTTCGACTCCTACGGTGCGCGTCACCCCGCGATTCTGCCCCGGATACTCACTCCCATGAGCATGGTCGAGCGCCTCGACGCTTTCCAGCAGCGCCATCCGCGGGTCGGTCTGCCGCTCGCCGTCGTCTACAAGTTCTACGACGATCAGGGGGGCTACCTGGCTGCGTTGATCACGTACTACGGGTTCCTGTCGATGTTCCCGCTGCTGTTGCTGCTCTCGACCGTGCTCAACTTCGCCCTCGCCGGCAACCCCGACCTGCAACACCAGCTGATCAACTCGGCGCTGGGTCAATTCCCCGTGGTGGGCGGTCAGCTCAGCGACCCCCGAGGGGTATCCGGCAGCGGCGTCGGGCTCGCCGTCGGCATCATCGGGACGCTCTACGGCGGGCTCGGCGTCGCCCAGGCCGCGCAGAACGCCATGAACACCGTGTGGCGGGTGCCGCGCAACTCCCGGCCCAACCCGTTGCGGGGACGGCTGCGGGGGCTGCGGTTGCTGAGCATCGTCGGCCTGTCGATCCTCGGCACGACGATCCTGTCCGGTCTCGGCGCCAGCGCCGCGGCGTTCGGCGCGAGCATCGGGGCCGGGCGGAAGGTGCTGCTGATCGCGCTGTCGATGGTTGTCAACGCCGCAGTGTTCACGCTCGGCTTCAAGGCGGCCACAGCCCGCCACCTCAGTTGGCGGGAGACCTTGCCGGGCGCGATCGCCGCCGCGGTGGCATGGCAGGTGTTGCAGTTCTTCGGCACCGCGTACGTCGGGCAGGTGGTCAAGCACGCCCGCGAGTTCAACAGCGTGTTCGCCCTCGTCCTCGGGCTGATCGGCTGGATCTATCTCGAGGCCGTGGTCGTGGTGTTCGCGGCCGAGTACAACGCGGTTCGTTCCCTCAAGCTCTGGCCCCGCGCCCTGATGACGCCGTTCACCGACAACGTCCTGCTCACTAAGGCCGACGAGGCGGCCTACACCAGCCAGGCCGAAGCCGAGCGCAGCAAGGGCTTCCAGGACATCAGCGTCCGCTTCGATCCCCCACCCGTCGACGTCGACGGCGACCAGTCCCCCGACTGACCCCTATTCGGACGCCGTCGTGACCACGGTCTCCGGCCAAAACGTGCGATACCCACGGTGGTCGGCGTACGGCATGGCCAAGGCCTGCAGCATCTGCGCCGCGGCGTCGCGGATCGGCTTCTCGAACGGCTGGTCACGCAGCACGAACAGCTGCTGCAGCGTGCCGATCAGCTGGCGCTTGGAGGCGCACTCGGCCCGCAGGCGCTCCATGGAGCGCGGCCCCTCGAGTGGGACGTTGCCGCCTCGGGATTGCGCACGGGCAAGCTTCTTCAGCTCCGCCTCGTCGTCGTCGACGCGGGCGAGAAGGAAACGGACGAGCTCGAGCTCATGCGCGGCGTCCTGGAGCACAGTCAAGGAGAACACTCCAAGCGAAGGGATGGCCGGCTGCTCGACCAGACCTCACGATACCCGTTCTTGACGAACGCCCGGTTTGCCGCTCACCCCATCGCGCACACCTCGGACACGATCTGCTCGTCTCGATCGTCCTACCGAATGCGCGCCCGGTCGCGCCGGGTTTGTACCGAACGACGGCAGGGTAGCTCGAAACCGTGACCGCACCCGCGCCGGCGCCGGCGTGCCCGAAGCGCATGGTCTACGGCCCGTGCGGCGGCGTGCGGCCGGACGGGCGGTGCGAGATGGCGGTCATGGCGTGCGTGTTCCCAGAGCCGGTACCGCCGCCGTCGGTCACACCCGGGCATCCCCTGGGCCGCGTGCCTCTCGTGCTCACCGATTTCAGCACGCCACCGTTCGACCGGGGCGCCGTGACCCGCACGAGCGCGATCCTGGCCGGCTCCTGCGATGCCGTCCTGGTCGGCGAGCACCAGGACCGTCCCGACTTCCCGCCCACGCTGTTCGCCGAACTGCTGCTCGAGCGCGGGTGCCGGCCGTGGGTCACCCTGGCGTGCCGCGACCGCAACCGGATCGTGCTCGAGCAGGAGTTGCGCGGCCTGCAGCATGTCGGCGCCGACGCCGTCCTGTGCGTCACCGGTGACGGGCGCGCGTACGACGTCCGGTCCGAGGTCACCCAGGTGTTCGACCTCGACGGCCCGCGGCTGGCGATGCTGGCCGCCGAGATCGGTCTCAGTGCCGCCGTGCCCGAGACCCCGACCGCACCCCCGCGTGACCTGCGCCCGCACCGACTGGTGGCCAAGCAGCAGTGCGGCGCCGCAGTGGCCGTGCTGAACCACGTGGCCCGGCCGAGTGAGGTCGCCGCGTTCATGAGCGCGGCCCACGCCGCCGGGCTGCGCATCCCGGTGATCGCGGCCGTCGCGGTGTACACCGACGAGCGGTCCGCCGCCGTGCTGCAGGGCCTGCCCGGCCTCGAACTGGACGGCGCGGTCGTGCACCAGGTGCTGACGGCCCCTGATCCGCGCGCGGCGGGCATCGCTGCGGCTGTGGCCGAGGCCCGCGCGCTGCTGGCGATCGAGGGCGTGGTCGGGGTGAACGTCTCGGGACTCGCGTCCGATCGCGGCTGGGAACAGGGCGCGCAGGTCAAGGCCGAGGTCGGCACCCGGATCCGCGCCGAGGCAAAGCCGTGAGCGACGCCTGCGACCCTATGGAGGCGGAGTTCGACACCGTCGCCGAGTGGACCGCCGAGGCGGCCGTGGTCCTGGGCCGCGAGCACTATGTGCCGGCCGGGTGCCGGGGCAGCGGCAGTCCGGCCGGGCTCGACTGGCTGCTGGACCGGCTCGAGCTGGCGGCCGGCACCGAGCTCGTCGACATCGGTGCCGGTGTCGGCGGCCCGGCCGCGTACGCCACCGAGCGGAACGGGGTGCGGCCAATGCTGTTCGAACCGGCGGCCGGGGCGTGCCGCGCCGCGCGGCGGTTGTTCGGGCTGCCGACGGTCCGGGCGGATGCGACCGCGCTACCGATGATCGACTCCGGCACCCGGGCGCTGTGGTGCCTCGGCGTGGTGTGCACGACCGCCGCGCAGACGACCCTGCTGCGCGAGTTGCGCCGCGTGCTGGCAGCGGACGGCCGGGCCGGCCTGCTGGTGTTCGTGGCGACCCATCCGGACCCCGACGGAGCGCCCGACGCCAACGTCTTCCCGACCCTGGCCGGGTTGCACGACCAGCTGGCTCGCGCGGGCCTGACCGTGCTCGACGAGATCGCCCAGTCCGAGCTCGCGACCGAGCCCGACGAGTGGCTGGCCCGCGCCGACGCCGTGCAGGCCGAGGTCGAGCGGCGCCATGGCCACGATCCGGCCTGGTCGGCGGCCGAAGCGGAATCCGCTGCGGTCGGCCGGCTGATCGCCGACGGCACGGTCGGCGGTCACCTGCTCGTCGTCCGGCCCGCCTGAGCGGCGAATCGACGCGTCCCGAACCTCAGACCCGTCCCGAATCTCAGTGGACGAGGCCCTCGGCCGCCGCAACCGACGTGCCAGTGCGCGTCCACACGTGTAGCAGGAAATCGGACTCGACATGGCTCACGACGACCTGGCGATTCGCACCGAGCGCGCCGTGCACCGCACCAGCCGTATGGGGATGCCGCGGCTGGCTGTGCCGCCAGTGACACGCGACGAGCACGCCGTTCTCGTCGAGGGACTCGTCGACGCGCCGGACCAGCTCGGTCAGATCCGGGCAGTAGTAGCCGATCTCGCTGAGCACGAGGAGGTCGAACCGGCCGTCCGGCCACTGCCCCGGCACCTGACCACGCTCGATCGTCACCCCGGGCATCCCGGCGAGCCGTTCCCGGGCCGCGTCGACAGCGATCTGAGCGACGTCCCAGGCCACCACCTGATCGCACCGGGCGGCGAGCTCGGCGGTGAGCAGACCGGTCGCGCAGCCGGGCTCGAAGGCGCGGCCGAAGCGGGTGCGGGTGAGCGAGGCGAGCACCGTCTGGCGCTTACGCCGCTCGTAGAAGCGCCGCTCCAACCCCCACGGGTCACGGGACTCCTCGTACAGAGCGGCGAAGTACTCCGGGGACGACGCGTCCGGGCTGGCGGCGACGACGAAGGTCTCGAGGTCGGTACGGAAGTGCGCCAGCATCCCGGCCGGCAGCACCGCCTCGTCGCCGGGCTGGTCCGACAACGGCGCGCACTGGCTCGGATAGCACGAGATGGCGCGTTCCTTCGCTGCTCGCGCCGCCGCGTCCAGGCTGACCGTGCGCAGCGCGCCCGCCGGCAGTCCGACCGCGTCGGGACCGCCCCAGTGCCAGGCCCAGATGGGGTATTGCCAGTGCTTCGCGCCGCTGGCCGCGACCACATGTTCCGCGGCCCGGGCACAGGCCTCGTGGTCGGGATGGCGGTCACCGACCCACGGCGTCACGATGTGCGTGCACTCGCCGCCAGCCTCGGTGATCTGCGTGGTCAGCTCGTCGAGGTGCTCGTCGAGCCGACCGTCGGGCAGGCCGAGCAACACCACCTCGGCACTCGGCGCCAGCGCGGCGAGCGCGGCATAGACCTCGCGGCGGCGCATGTGGGCCAGATCGCGCGGGCTGTGCGTTGGCGAGCGTGGGTGCGACGCGTCGCCGTCGGAGGCGACCAGCACGGTGATCGCGGCACCGCGGGCCTCGGCGGCTGCAAGCAGGCCGCCGGCGCCGAGCGTCTCGTCATCGGGGTGCGCCGCGACGACGAGAACCCGGTGCCCGGTGCCGGGGATCGGCAACTCGGGTAGCCGGGTGCGGAAATCGCTCCACTGGGTGGCCGGGGTGCTGCCTTGACCGTCGAACACGTCGGTCATCGCGTGACGCCGTCCTCTCGAGCCAGCCGAACGACCAGCCATCCATCACTACCCCGCCCTGGTTTGGACGTCACACCGCGTCGTACCTGCGGGCGCGGCCTCCTCTGGGCCCGCGATACGCACAGGGGACCACGGGGTACCCCGACTGCGAATGCCGCCCTCCCAAGCGCTTGCGGCCGCAATCACAAGGAGCAACTCAGCGTGCGCATTCTCGTCACCGGTGCCTCCGGATTCATCGGCCGGCACCTCGTCCCCGCGCTGGCCGAAGCCGGCCACGACGTCATGGCGATGACGCGCCGGCCCGAGGCCTATCAGGGTGCGGGCACGCCGGTGCCGGCCGACCTCGACCGGCCCGAGACGCTGGCCAAGGCGCTCGCCGGCGCCGAGGTCGCGTACTACCTCGTCCACTCGCTGGACCGGCGCGGCTTCGCCAAGCGCGATGCCGATGCCGCTCGTGGCTTCGGCGCGGCCGCCGCCGGCTCGGGACTCAAGCGCATCGTCTACCTCGGCGGGCTCGGCGATCCCGACGACTCGCTGTCCGAGCACCTGCGCAGCCGTCAGGAGGTCGAGGGGCTGCTGGCCACCGGCGGCGTCCCGGTCACGACGCTGCGCGCCGGTGTGGTGATCGGGGACCTCGGCACCTCGTGGGAGATGATCCGCCAGCTCGTCGAGCGGCTGCCGGCGCTGGTCGTGCCGACGTGGGCATCGACGCTCACTCAACCGATCGCCATCGACGACGTCGTCCGGTACCTGGTCGGTGTGCTCGACGTGCCGACGTCGTCGTCGCAGGTGTTCGAGATCGGTGGCGCCGAAGTCCTGAGCTACACCCAGGTGCTCAGCCGGCTGAGCGCGATCGAAGGCCGGCCGTCGCTGTTGTTGCCGGTGCCGGTGCCCAGCGCCCGGCTCGCCGCACTCGTCTCGTCCACCGTCCTGCCGTTCATCACCGGAGTCGACGCCCGCACCATCCGCGCGCTGGTCGAGTCACTGCGCAACGAGGTGGTGGTGCACGACGACCGCATCCGCGAGCTCGTCCCCTTCGAACCGATGGACTACGACCGCGCCGTCCTCGAAGCTCTCGGGCAGCGCGCCCGGCGTAAGCGGGACGCCGCCGCGTGAGCGACGCGACCAGAGGAACGGCGAGCGCCGGTCTACTCGTCATCGGCAGTGGCCCGGCCGGGGTAGCGGCCGCCGTCGCCTACCGCGACGCCGGCGGCACCGGCGCGGTGCGGATCCTCACCGCCGACGAGCACCTGCCCTACAACCGCCCACCGTTGTCGAAGGATCTGCTGCGCGGCGAGACGCACCCGGACGACGTGTGGTTGCACCCGGCGGATTTCTACGCTGACCGCGATATCGAGATCGTGCGCAGCGTGTCGGTCTCCGCCCTCGACCCGGCCGGCGGTACGGCGACGCTCGACGACGGTCGCATCTTCGACTTCGCCCGGTGCGTTATCGCGACCGGCGCGCGCCCGGTGCGTCCACCCATCCCCGGGAACGACGGCCCGACGGTGCATGCTCTGCGCACCCTGACCGAAGCGCTCACGCTGCGCGAGGCGGCCGAGAACGCGCGGTCGGCCGTCGTCGTCGGTTCCGGTTTTATCGGCTGCGAGGCCGCCGCGTCGCTCGCCCGGCGCGGCCTGCACGTGACCCTGGTGACGACGGAGGACCAGCCGCAGGCGGCCCGCCTCGGGCCGCAGGTCGCCGAGCGGATCGCCGGCTGGCTGCGAGCCGACGGCGTCGAACTGGTGACCGGCGACGGTCTCGCCGAGATCACCGCCGACCTGGTGCGCACCGAGAGCGGACGCGAGATCCCGGCCGACCGCGTGCTGCTCGCCACCGGCGTCGAGCCCCGCGTCGAACTGGCCCAGCGGGCCGGGCTGCGGACCACGGAGGGCCGGGTCCGCGTCGACGACGCCATGCGCACCAGCGCAGCCAACGTCTTCGCCGCCGGCGACGTGGCGTTGGCCACGAATGCCGTGGCCGGGCGCCCGGTTGCGGTTGAGCACTGGGGCGATGCGCTGACGATGGGTGACATCGCCGGACGGGTCGCGGCCGGCGCGCTCGGCAGCTGGGCGGAGGCGCCCGGCTTCTGGTCGTCGATCGGCGACCGGGCGCTGAAGTACGTCGCGTGGGGCGACGGGTACGACGAGGCGATCTTCCGCGCCGGCCCAGGCGAGTCGTTCACGGCTTGGTACGTCCGCGCCGGGCGGATCGTCGGCGTGCTAACCCATGAGGCCGACGACGACTACGAGCGCGGCCGGCAGCTGGTCGGGGACGGGATCGGCGTCGAGGCTCTCGGCTGAGGCCCCGATACCTACTCGACGGGCTCGGTACGGCGCCGGGCCAGCAACGGCAGGGCCACCCACAGAGCGGCGAGCAGCACCGTGACCAGCATCGCGGCGATCGTGCCCTTGCCGGCCCCGAGCAGCGCGCTGGCGATCAGGAACGTCACGCCGATGACAGCCATCGCGAGCAGCCCCATGCCGATGATCGCCATTCGGTGCGCGACCATCACCGTCTCCTTGCGCCGATGCATCCGGAACAGGGCGCGATGCACGATCACCGGCGCCTGCAGAAACGCGGTCGCCGAGATGGACGCGAAGCAGTTGCAGGCCCGGCGCAGCGGGTTGATG
>CAXTHY010000081.1:16938-19007 GCA_964244175.1 uncultured Jatrophihabitans sp.
CGGGAGCGTGAGCAGGAAGCCGGTCAGCAGCTGCACGCCGGTCTGGATGACCCGCAGCTCCTGCAGCAGATCGCTCCAGTTGCGATCGAGTCGCTCGGTGCGCGTCTCGTGCCGCCGGTCGTCACCGACGTCGAAGTCGGACCCGCTGTCTCGTGGCGCACTCATCCCGCAGATACTGCCGGGTGACGTGACGAGACCACCAGGGTCGACAACCACGGCGAGCATCCGGGTAGTGATTTCGACGATGGCGAAGCGGATTCAACACCCGGGCGCGGACGCGTTCGTGCCCGACACCGGCGAGCTGTTGGAGCTCGCCGCCGCCGCGGCCGGCTGTGCCGGATGCGATCTGTTCGAGCTCGCCACGCAGACCGTCTTCGGGGTAGGGCCGGCCGGCGCCCGGCTGATGCTCGTCGGCGAGCAGCCGGGCGAGGTCGAGGATGCAGAGGGAAAGCCGTTCGTCGGTCCCGCCGGCCGAGTGCTCTCCGACGCGCTCCGCGACGCCGGCCTGGCCGATACGGCGATCTACCTCACGAACGCCGTCAAGCATTTCCGGTGGAAGGCGATGCGCGGCAGCCGCCGAAAGATCCACGAGAAGCCGAGCGCGGGGCAGGCGACGGCCTGCCGCCCGTGGTTGGCCGCCGAGCTGGCCGCCGTCGGCCCGCAGGTGGTCGTCGCGCTCGGGGCGACCGCCGCGACGTCGCTGCTCGGCCCGGCGTTCCGGCTGACCCAGCACCGGGGCGAGGTCCTGTCGTGGCCGCCACGTTTCGGCTCGTTCGCCGATGACGAGAATCCCGTCCAGGCCGCGCTGGCGACCATCCATCCCTCGGCCGTGCTGCGGTCACAGCCCGAGGACCGTGACGCCTACTACGACGGGCTCGTCGAGGATCTCCGCCTGGCGCGCTCCCTGCTCGGCTGACCGGCAGGCCGTCCGGAAGCGACTCGCAGTCGGCGGTCGCCTACCACCGCACCGGCCGAGTTCGAGGCGACACGCCGGCAATTCGTCGAATTTCTCGCCGAACGCTTGTGCATCAATGGGACCTGTGTGACGGTTGGTGCCGTTGGGACACTGTCGCGCTCGCTTCCGTGCGTGGGCGCCGAGGTCCAGGCCGCCTGTCGGCCGGACCGCCGGAAGGGACCGTCGACGATGCCGATGCACGACCCGTGGGACAGCTCTTTGTCATTTTTCGCCGAGTGGCGGGCTGCGGACGCCGCAGCGCCCGCGCCCGAACCGACTCCGACGACGCCCCGGCCGTCGGCCGGGCCTGAGAAATTCGACGAGCGCGAACCGGGCCGTAACCGTCGCCGGGTCGGCCTGGCCGTCAGCGCGGTGCTGACCGCGGTGCTCGTCTGCGGGCTGGCGGTGCCGATGAGCAGCGCGTCAGCCGACCCCTCGGCCAGCACGTGGTACCGGCTGCGCGTGTGCGAGTCGAGCAACAACTACCAGACCAACACCGGCAACGCGCACTACGGCGCCTACCAGTTCGACCTTTCGACCTGGCGCAGCGTCGGTGGTCACGGCTACCCGTACCAGGCGGCCAAGGCCGAGCAGGACGCCCGCGCGCTGATCCTCTACCGCGAGCGAGGGTGGCAGCCTTGGCAGTGCGCCGGCATCCTCGGCCTGCGCGAGGACTCCGATGCCGGCTCCGGCCGCACCAGCGACATCAGCGTCGGCTCCGGCGGCTCGACCCGATCGTTGTCCGGCATCCCCACGTTCCCCGGCGGCTCGCACTGGTACGTCTACGGCGAGACGAACCGCAACATCAAGACCTTCCAGGACCGCATGCACGCGCGCGGCTTCTTCCCCGTCGGCACCGGCCAGTACGGCCCCAACACCCTGCGCATGGTCAAGCAGCTGCAACGCCTCAATGGCCTGGTGCCGAACGGCCTCCTCGGGCCGAACACCTGGCGCTTGGCCTGGACGGGCAAGTACACCGCGCCCAGCTCGTCGAGCGCCGCGGTTGCGACGGTGCCGGCGTTCCCGGGTGGCTCGCACTGGTACACCTACGGCGAGACCAACCGCAACATCAAGACCTTCCAGGACCGCATGCACGCGCGCGGCTTCTTCCCCG
>CAXTHY010000082.1:0-15665 GCA_964244175.1 uncultured Jatrophihabitans sp.
GTAGTGGCAGGTCGGGCCGACCTCCATCGGCTCGGCGGTGATGTCGACGTCGGCCAGTTCCTTGAACTGGTGATACATCGACGGTAGCCGGCGCAGGATCTCGGCCTTGGGCAGCCGCGAGGCGATGTCGAGGAAGACGCCGCCGTGCGGGGAGCCGCGACCGGCCTTGACCTCGGAGTTGATCGCGCGGGCGACCTCGTCGCGCGGCAGCAGGTCGGGGGTGCGCTTGTTGTGGTCCGGGTCCTTGTACCAGGCGTCGGCCTCGGCCTCGTTGTCGGCGTACTGCTGGCGGAAGACGTCCGGGACGTACTCGAACATGAAGCGCTTGTTCTCGGAGTTGCGCAGCACGCCGCCGTCACCGCGCACGCCCTCGGTGACCAGGATGCCCTTCACCGACGGCGGCCAGACCATGCCCGTCGGGTGGAACTGGACGAACTCCATGTTCAGCAGCGTCGAGCCCGCACGCAGGGCGAGGGCCATGCCGTCGCCGGTGCACTCCCACGAGTTGGACGTGACCTTGAACGACTTGCCGATGCCGCCGGTGGCGAGCACGACCGACGGCGCCCTGAACAGCACGAAGTCGCCGGTCTCGCGGTAGTAGCCGAACGCGCCGGAGATCGCGCCGTTATCGTCGGTGATGAGCTCGGTGATGGTGACCTCGGCGAAGACCTTGAGTTGGCCGTCGTCGGCGCCGTCGCGGCCGCGCTTGCGGGCGTCGTCCTGCTGCAGCGAGACGATCTTCTGCTGCATGGTGCGGATGAGTTCGAGACCGGTGCGGTCGCCGACGTGCGCGAGCCGCGGGTATTCGTGGCCGCCGAAGTTGCGCTGGCTGATCCGGCCGTCCTTGGTGCGGTCGAACAGGGCGCCGTAGGTCTCGAGCTCCCAGACGCGGTCGGGGGCCTCCTTGGCGTGCAGCTCGGCCATTCGCCAGTTGTTGAGGAACTTGCCGCCGCGCATGGTGTCGCGGAAGTGGACCTGCCAGTTGTCGTTGCTGTTGGCGTTGCCCATGGCCGCCGCGCAGCCGCCCTCGGCCATGACCGTGTGGGCCTTGCCGAACAGCGACTTGCAGATGACCGCGACCCGCAGGCCGGCCTCGTGCGCCGCGATGGCCGCGCGCAGTCCGGAGCCGCCGGCGCCGATGATCAGGACGTCGTAACTGTGCTTCTCTAAGTCTTTCTCTTCGGTCTCAGGCATGTCGCTCGTCCTCAGTGAATGATTCGTAGGTCGCTGATCGTTCCCGAGGCGACGAGAGCGATGTAGCCGTCGGTGAGCATCAGCGTGCCCAGCGTCGTCCACGCGAGTTCCTTGTGGCGGGCGTTGAGCTTGGAGACGAAGCCCCACGCCGCGTAGCGCAGCGGATGGGCGGAGAAGTTCCGCAGCCGCCCGCCGATGATGTGCCGGCACGAGTGGCAGCTCAGGGTGTAGGCCCACAGCAGCACGACGTTGGCCAGCATGATGATCGTCCCGAGGCCGAAGCCGAAGGAATGCCCCTCGGGCCGGAACGCCTGGATGACGTCCCAGGTGTTGACGAGCGAGATGACCCCGGCGGCCAGGAAGAAGTAGCGGTGCAGGTTCTGCAGGATCAGCGGGAACCTGGTCTCACCGGAGTACTTGGCGTGCGGCTCGGCCACCCCGCAGGCCGGTGGGGACGCCCAGAACGCGCGGTAGTACGTGCGCCGGTAGTAGTAGCAGGTGAGCCGGAAGCCGAGCAGGAACGGCAACGTGATCAACGCCAGCGGGATGAACGGCGGGAAGTGCCCGAACCAGGTGCCGAAGTCGCGGGCCTCCGGCGGGCACGAGGCGCTCACACAGGGGGACGAGAACGGCGAGAGGTAGTGCTCCTTGCCGGCGAAGTACGCGCGCTGGCTGACGGTGCGGACGATGGAGTACAGCACCCAGGTCGAGAGCAGGATGAACGTGATGAGCGGGGCGCGCCACCACTGGTCGGTGCGCAGCGTGCGCTCGGGGATGCTGGCGCGCCCCGGCGCGGCGGTGCCAGCTTGCATCTTGGTCGTGGCGCGCGTCACTGCAGCTCCCATCCGAGGGACGAGTCGGCGCCGGGTCTATCGGACGGGCCAACTCTCCAATGATGCCAAGGTTGCACTCATTCGTCCCGCGCGGGGTCACTGCGCGGCTGTGACGAGACCGGCTTCACACGCCGTGCGTCGTGTAAGATCGCTCGTCGGCGCACGCGCCCCCTTAGCTCAGTCGGCAGAGCGTCTCCATGGTAAGGAGAAGGTCTACGGTTCGATTCCGTAAGGGGGCTCAGCGGGTCCCGAATCCGGGGCCCAGGGCGGGGTAGCTCAGTCTGGCAGAGCAAGCGGCTCATAATCGCTATGTCGCGGGTTCAAATCCCGCCCTCGCTACACCCCGGCCGCACCGGCCGGCGCCGAGATCGAGAAAGAGAGAGGCAGCTTCCGTGGCAGCCACCGACGTACGTCCGAAGATCACCTTGGCTTGCCAGGTGTGCAAGCACCGCAACTACATCACCGTGAAGAACCGGCGCAACGACCCCGACCGGCTCGCGATGAACAAGTTCTGCCCGAACTGTGGCAAGCACACCGAGCACCGCGAGACCCGCTGAGCCCCTACCACCGATTGCGCCCCTACACCGATTGCGCCCCTACACCGATTGAGCCCTAGCACCGATTGAGCCCTAGCACCGATTGAGCCTGCCGCTCAGTCAGCCCCGCCCGGCTTCTGGCCCGGCGGGGCTTTTCGTGTGCCGTGTTGCCGTGGGATCACCGCCCAGCGGGGTGCAGCTGTTCAGCCGATTGAGGATTGCCCGCACACGTGCTCCCCTGCCGAGTTCGCCGGCTCCGGAGCATTCGTGCGGGCAATCCTCAATGCAGCGGATTAAGGCACCCCGTCCCCTCCGTCGGCCGGTAAGAAATCCGGGGCCCGGATCGGGGCCGATAGAGTGCCAACCGCGGAGAACAGGACGATTCGCGGGAGATCGACGGAGGTACGCCCGATGGTCGGTACGCCGACAGCGCGCCCCGTCGACGGCCGCCGGGTGCGCTGGACCGAGCACCGGGCCCAACGTCGCGAGGCCTTCGTCGAGGCCGGCGCCGCGGCGATGGACGAGTGCGGTCCGGGCGCCAGCGCCGAGCAGATCGCCGCCGCCGCCGGGGTGAGCCGCACCGTGCTCTACCGGTACTTCCGCGACCGTGAGGATCTGCGCAAGGCCATCGCCGACCACCTCGTCCAGGCGGTCGTCGACAGCGTCTTGCCCAAGCTCGACATCGGGTCGGACAGCACGCCGCGCGGCGTCATCACCGCCGCCGTCGAGGTGATCGTCGGCTGGCTCGACGAGCACCCGAACCTGTACCGCTTCCTGCGTAGCCGCGGTGACGGCGGCCTGGACTCGGTCGAGACCACGCTGGCCGACAGCGTCGCCGCCCTGCTCAAGACGATGATGATGTTCTTCGGGCTCGAGAGCCAGCAGGCCGAGCCCGGCGCGTACGGCATCGTGGGCTTCGTCGAGGCCACCGGCGGCTGGTGGCTCGAGCACCGCAGCACCATGTCCCGCGAGACGGTCGTCGAGCTCATCTCGCAGGGTGTGTGGCACCTGCTCGACGGCACCGCTCGCGAGCACGGCATCGTGTTGGCTTACGAGGATCCGCTGCCGGCCGGCGCGGTCAGCGGACAGGGGAGTGGCGGATGAGTGCACCGGGCAGCGACGCAGAAACCACTGACACAGCCACAGACGACGGTTACGACGGCCCGGCCGAGTTGATCGACGGCGACACGGTCGTCGCGGCGACCGTCACGCTGCGCGGGCACTTCGACCCGATCAGCGGCAAGTACAGCTGGTACGGACGGGTGGCGGCCGGGCCCGCCGTCGCCGCTCTCGTCGAGCACGGCGCGCGCCAGGTCCGGCTGCGGACCCCGCACGCCGAGGTCCCCACCGCGCTGTCGGACGTCGACCCGTGGGGACGCCCTCGGGTCGAGGGATTCGGGCCGGCGCCGTTCCCGGTGCTCGACACCTTCCCCGACCGCTGACACCCGACACCTGACAGCGATGGCATAACCTCACGTGCCATGCCGGTCAACCAGTCGTTCGTGGGGCGCGAGTACCCGCCGACGCAGCCCTACCAGGTCAGCCGCGAGAAGATCCGCGAGTTCGCCGACGCGATCAATGACGAGAGTCCGGTCTACCGTTCGGTGGACGCCGCCCGGGCGCTCGGTCACCCCGACATCGTCGCCCCGCCGACGTTCGCCATCGTCGTGACCCTCACCGCGGGGCACCAGTTGCTCATGGATCCCGAGGCCGGCATCGACTACGGCCGGGTCGTGCACGGCGAGCAGCGCTTCGTGCATGAGCGCCCGGTCTACGCCGGCGACGTGCTGCAGGTCGTCGTGCACGTCGACGACATCCGCGTCGCGGCCGGCAACGACCTGATCACCACCCGCGCCGAGGCCCGCACGCCCGAGGGCGAGCTGGTCGTCACCGCCTATGCCGTCACCGTGGTCAGGGGGCCCGACCGATGAGCGCGATGTCGAAGAAGATCGAGGTCGGGGACGAACTTGCGGCCCAGGACTTCCCGATCGCACGCGCCGACCTGGTGCGCTACGCCGGCGCGTCCGGCGACTTCAACCCGATCCACTGGAACGCGCGCTACGCGAAGTCCTTCGGCCTGCCCGACGTGATCGCGCACGGCATGTACACGATGGCCACCGCGATCCGGGTCGTCACCGACTGGGCCGGCGATCCCGCGGCCGTCGTCGAGTACGGCGTGCGCTTCACCCGGCCCGTCGTCGTGCCCGACCCCGGCGAGGCGACGATCAACGTGCGGGGCGAGGTGCGCGCCGTCCGCGGCGACGGACTCGTCGAGGTCGACCTCACCGCCACCGTCGACGGCCAGACGGTGCTGGCCAAGGCTCGCGCCGTCGTCCGTCCCCGATCATCATCAGCGTGATCGACTCCGCAGAAGAGACCGGCACGGCATGGGTCGCCGCAGCCGGCTGATTCGTGGTGCGGTCACGGTCCTGGCCGTGTCCGTCGTGGCGGCCTGCACCTCGACCGTCAACGGCCAGGGCTCGGCGCGGGTGCGTTCCAGCGCGGCGCCCGCGCCGTCGGTGACGTCGTCGGCGTCCAGTTCCACCCCGCCGAGCGCGTCGGCCCGCTGCCCGAAGACGTACGCCGCGCCTGACCCGAACCGGCCCAAGATCGGGCTGAAGTTCACGGTGGACGCCAACCTGTCGACCGTGCACGGCACCGAGACGGTGGCCTTCCGTCCGGACAAACCGATCACTGAGCTCGTCTTTCGCCTGACCGCGAACACGAAGCCGACGGTCCGCCAGGGAAACAAGATCGTCGTGTCGTCGGCCCGCGCCGATCACGGTGGGGGCAAGTACCGCTTCACCGCGGCCAACGCCGACCCGTCGACCCAGGGTGGTCTGCTGCACATCCCGTTCGGCTCGACGATCCCCGCGGGCACGACGGTCAACGCGACGATCGCCTTCACCGTCACGCTGGGCCGCGACAGCTTCGACCGGTTCGGCACGGCCCAGGGCTTCGCGTACCTCGGCTCGGCGCAGCCGCTGCTGGCCTGGGAGCGCGGGTACGGCTGGCACGACGAGGACCTGATCGACTTCACCGCCGAGAGCGCCACCAGTGAGGCCGCGAACACCGACCTCACCGTCGTGGCCCCGGCCGCGCAGACGGTGATCATGTCGGGAGATCCGGCCGACCCGCCCAAGTCGGGCTCGACCCGCACCTGGCACGCGACGATCAGCTCGGCCCGTGACGTCAGCGTGGCCGTCGGGCCGTTCCAGGTCAGCGACACCACCGTCGCCGGCGTCAAGTTGCGCCTCGGTGCGCCGTCGACACTGGTCCGGGACCAGCTGGTCCCGCAGTTCCAGCGGGCGCTGACCGAGCTGGCGAAGCGCTTCGGACCGTTCCCGTTCCCGTCGCTGTCGGTCGCCCGGGTGCCGGGCCAGGGCGGCGGCATCGAGTACCCGAGCTCGATCCTGATGCTCGACGGATCCCAAACGGTCGCCGTGCACGAGACCGCGCACCAGTGGTTCTACGCGATGGTCGGCGACTCGCAGGCCCTGCACCCGTGGCTGGACGAGGCCTTCGCGCAATATGCCGAGCAACTCGTCGACAACGACCAGGACCCATCGGGGCTGAGCATCCCGGGCCCAGTGGACGCCTCGACCGAGTCTTACGGCGACGCCGAGCAGCGCTACTACCGCACGACGTATGACAAGGGCGCGGCCGCGCTCGAGGCCGCGCGCAACGCCGCCGGTGCGGCCAAGTGGGACGCCGCGCTTCGTTGCTACATCGCGAAGAACGCCTGGCGGATCGTCAACCCGTCCGACCTGCAAACCGCATTGAGCGGCCTGCCCGCCGGCCTCGCCGTCCTGCGGACAGCTGGCGCCCTGCCATAAGGGCGCCCTGCCGTAGGAGCGGTCAGCCCTCGGCGACGAGCTTCGCGATCCGCCCGACGCCCTCGGCCAGGTCGTCGTCGCCCAGCGCGTACGACATGCGCAGGTAGCCCGGCGTCCCGAATGCCTCACCCGGCACGACCGCGACCTCGACCTCGTCGAGGATGATCGCGGCCAGCTCGGCCGAGTTCTCCGCCGTCCGGCCGCGCAGCGAGACGTTGAGCAGGCCCTTGACCGACGGGTACGCGTAGAACGCGCCCAGCGGCTCGGGGCACAGCACGCCCGGGATGTCGGCGAGCGTCGACACGATCGTGCGACGCCGGCGGTCGTACACCGCGCGCATCTCGGCCACCGCCGACAGGTCGCCGGACACGGCGGCCAGCGCCGCCACCTGCGCGACGTTGTTGACGTTGGACGTCGAGTGCGACTGCAGGTTGGCGGCGGCCTTGATGATGTCGGCCGGTCCGATCATCCAGCCGACCCGCCAGCCGGTCATGGCGTAGGTCTTGGCGACCCCGTTGAGGACGATGACCTTCTCGCCCGCCGTGTGCACGATCGAGACCATCTCGGCGTCGCCGTAGACGAGGTGCTCATAGATCTCGTCGGTGACCACCCAGAGGTTGTGCTCGCGGGCCCAGGCGCCGATCGCCTCGACCTGTTCGCGCGGGTAAACGGCGCCGGTCGGGTTGGACGGCGAGACGAACAGCAGCACCTTGGTCCGCTCGGTGCGGGCGGCCTCGAGCTGCTCGACGGTGGCCAGGTAGCCGGTGGTCTCGTCGGTGATCACCTCGACCGGGATGCCGCCGGCGAGCTTGATCGCCTCGGGGTAGGTGGTCCAGTACGGCGCGATCAGCAGCACCTCGTCGCCCGGGTCGCACAGGGCGGCGAAGGTGTTGTAGACGGCCTGCTTGCCGCCGTTGGTGACCAGCACCTGGGCGGCCTCGACGGCGTAGTCGGTGTCACGCTTGGTCTTGCCGGCGATCGCGGCCCGCAGCTCGGGCATGCCCGCCACCGGCGTGTAACGGTGGTTCCTGGGGTCACGGCACGCGGCGACGGCGGCCTCGACGATGTAGTCGGGGGTGGGGAAGTCGGGTTCCCCGGCGCCGAACCCGATCACCGGACGCCCGGCGGCCTTGAGGGCCTTGGCCTTGGCGTCCACGGCCAGCGTGGCGGACTCGGCAATGGCGGCGACGCGCTCGGATACCCGTTCTCCCATGCCGTCCATCGTTCCAGACCGACGCAGGTGCATTCGACCCTCCCGAGTTGTCCGCGCGTGGTGGGGCTGGGGCGCGGGGACGCGCGGACAACTGTGTCGGCCCCTCCCGAGTTGTCCGCGCTTGGTGGGGCTGGGGCGCGGGGACGCGCGGACAACTCGGCAAGGGCGGGGCGGGGCGAGAGGCTGGCGGCCGGCGGGTTGGAGGCAGGCGCCGGTACCCCGTAGACTGGCCCGCCGGGGTCCATGGTGGCCGTGCGTCAGCATGCGCGCGCATCGGTTTGGCAGGGTTCCGAACGCCAAAGGGGCGTGGCTCAATTGGTAGAGCACCGGTCTCCAAAACCGGCGGTTGCAGGTTCAAGTCCTGTCGCCCCTGCGCAGGATGGCCAGCAGTAACCGAGGACGGTAACCCGACCTCGACCGCCGGAGAGGAGAGCTCGTGACCGCAACTCGCACCGAGTCACCGTCGTCGCGTCCCGCCAAGGGTCGCGGCGGCCTGCCCACGCGCTTCATCCGCGAGAGCGTGTCCGAGATGCGCAAGGTGCTCTGGCCCTCACGGTCGGAGCTGGTGACGTACTCGATCGTCGTCATCGTCTTCGTAGTGATCATGGTTTCGATCGTCGCCGGGCTGGACATCGGGTTCGCCAAGTTGGTGCTGCTGACCTTCGGCTGAGCCCCGAGCCCCACTGCGAGCCCCACTGCGGGCCCGCCCCCTCCCATCAGCAAGTAATGGAAAGTGAGAACGTGTCCGAGGACGACAACACCGCAGCCGACATCCCCGAAACGACCGCCGACATCCCCGAGGACGCCGCTGCCGTCGATGACGCCGCTGCGGTCGCCGAAGGCTCGGACGGCGCTGCGGAAGACGGCGCTGCGGAGGACGGCGCTGCTGCGGACGACCGCGCTGCGGAGGAGGACGAGGACCCGCTCGAGACGCTGCGCCGCGAGCTGCGCACGCAGTTCGGCGACTGGTACGTCGTGCACTCCTACGCCGGCTACGAGAACAAGGTGAAGACCAACCTCGAGAGCCGCATCTCCTCCCTCGACATGGAGGACTACATCTTCCAGGTCGAGGTGCCCACCGAGGACGTCGTCGAGATCAAGAACGGCAAGCGCCAGCAGGTGCAGCGCAAGGTCTTCCCCGGTTACATCCTCGTGCGCATGGACCTCAACGACGAGTCTTGGGGCGCGGTGCGCAACACGCCGGGCGTCACCGGGTTCGTCGGCGCCACCTCGCGTCCGTCGCCGCTGAGCATGGACGAGGTCGTCAAGATCCTCGCCCCGGCCACCAAGAAGGCGGCCGCGGTCGCCGCCGGTGGCAAGGCCGCCGGCGGGGCCGAGAAGGCCCAGGTCGCCGTCGTCGACTACGAGGTCGGCGAGTCGGTCACCGTCATGGACGGCCCGTTCGCCACGCTGCCGGCGACGATCAGCGAGATCGACCCGGTGCACCAGAAGCTGCACGTCCTGGTCTCGATCTTCGGCCGCGAGACCCCCGTCGAGCTGGCCTTCAGCCAGGTCTCGAAAATCTGACCAGCACACCGCCTAGCAGAATGAAGAGATAGTCATGCCTCCGAAGAAGAAGCTCTCCGCCGTCATCAAGCTGCAGATCAAGGCCGGCGCGGCCAACCCGGCGCCGCCGGTCGGCCCCGCGCTGGGCCAGCACGGCGTCAACATCATGGATTTCTGCAAAGCCTTCAACGCCCAGACGCAGGGTGAAGGCGGCACCATCATCCCGGTGGAAATCACGGTCTACGAGGACCGTTCCTTCACCTTCATCACCAAGACGCCGCCTGCTGCCGTGCTGATCAAGGAGGCGATCCGGATCGAGAAGGGCAGCGGCGAGCCGCACACCAAGAAGGTCGCCAAGGTCTCCATGAAGCAGGTCCGCGAGATCGCGGAATCCAAGATGGAAGACCTCAACGCCAACGACATCGACCAGGCCGCGAAGATCATCGCCGGCACCGCCCGTTCGATGGGCATTACCGTCGAAGGCTGAGCCTTACCCCTCAGCAGCGTTACCCCTCGGCACCAACAGCACGCGTGGGAGGACGTCGAAGGTCGGCGTCCGTTGACCACTGACCGAAAGAGAGCACAACCATGAAACGCAGCAAGGCATATCGCAAGGCCGCGGAACTGCTCGAAGAGGGCAAGATCTACCAGCCCCTCGAGGCGGCCACCCTGGCGAAGGAAGCATCGCCGACGAAGTTCGACGGGACGGTCGAGGTCGCACTGCGCCTCGGCGTCGACCCGCGCAAGGCCGACCAGATGGTCCGCGGGACGGTCAGCCTGCCGCACGGCACCGGCAAGGCCGCCCGCGTCATCGTCTTCGCCACCGGCGACAAGGCCGACGAGGCCCGCGCCGCCGGCGCCGACGAGGTGGGCAGCGACGATCTCATCCAGAAGATCACCGATGGCTACCTCGACTTCGACGCCGCCATCGCGACGCCGGACCAGATGGCCAAGGTCGGCCGCATCGCCCGCGTCCTCGGCCCCCGTGGCCTGATGCCGAACCCCAAGACCGGCACGGTCACCCCGGACGTCGCCAAAGCGGTCAGCGACATCAAGGGCGGCAAGATCAGCTTCCGGGTCGACAAGCAGGCCAACCTGCACCTGATCATCGGCAAGTCGTCGTTCGCGCCAGAGCAACTGGTCGAGAACTACGCCGCCGCGCTGGACGAGATCCTGCGGGCCAAGCCGTCCTCGTCGAAGGGCAAGTACCTGAAGAAGGTCACCTTCGCGACGACCATGGGCCCCGGCATCCCGGTCGACTCCAACCGCACCCGCAACATGCTCGGCGAGTCGCAGGGCGTCTGATCGTCGGCTGATCCGGGCGCGGTCGCCCACGTCCGTCAGCGGGCGCGATGCGGTCGGGCCGGATCCAGGCCGTGGGCGACGAATACGTCGGCGATCGCCGCGAGTTCGTCGCCCTTTGCGTGCCGCACGCCGAGCGCAACCAGGTGGCAGCGGTGCTCACCGAACGTCATGCCGTTGGCGGGGTACTGCGCGAGCGCGGCGCCCGGCGCCAGTGGCAGGCACAGCGGTATATCCACCGGCAGCAGCGTCGGGTCGAGCTCGGCCAGCAGGCCAGCGGGCAACGCGTCCAGTCCCGGCAGGTCGAGCACGGCCGCGCCGCTGCGCCGCACCCGCCGCGCCTCGGTGGCGATCCCGAGCGACCACGGCGTGGGCTCCTCGAGCAGCGCGCCGGTCAGCGTCGTGACGAACGCGCCGATCCGGTCGACGTCCGGGGTGAAAAGGATGCGCACCGATCCGGGCCGGGTGCGCGGCGGCGTCCACGCCTGCCCCCACGTCCGCCACCAACCGTCGGCACCGATCACGTCATGGCAGACGACGGTCGTGATGCCGTCGGCTTCCACCCGCGCCGAACTGCCCACGTGCGCGGCCCGGTACGTACCGGCGAACGGGCGGCGCGGCCGGCGCAGCTCGCACACCGTCGGGGCGAACCACTGCCGGTACAGATAGGCGGCGACGCTCGTGCCGGCCGGCGTCGCGGCCGCGACCTGGGTCGCCTGCGCCAGCTGCGTCCGGGCCCAATCGGGCCAAGGCGGGCCGGCCGCTGCGCCCCCCAGCGTCGTGTGCGCGGCCGGCCCCGACTCGGCGATCGTGGCGGCCGCGCCGGTCCCCGCGCGCTCGCGCGCCAGCAGATCGCTCGTGCTCGGCACCTGGTGCATGGTCAAGACCGTCACCTCCGTCGATCGTCGGTAGTGCAGAACCGCCCGATCGCCGCCCTGATACATCACCAGAGGAAGAAATGTCCGCGGGCGTTGCGTCCGCTCGACGCAATGGCCGGACGTGCGGGCCGAAAACTCGTTCGCGCCCGCTGGTATCAAAGCGCGTCCGGCGTTCCTCTGTCCGGGTGTTCAGCACTACATTTGGTCCGTTTTGCAGGTGTCACTGCAACGAAGGGGTCGCGTTGACCGACGATCAATCTGTTGACGAACTGGTCGTCGCTGCCGCTGCGGGCGATGCGGCGGCCTGGGACTCGATCGTGGATCGATTCAGCTCTCTCGTCTGGAGTATCTGCATGCGTTGCCGTCTCTCGCGCGCCGACGCCGCCGACGTCAGCCAGAACGTCTGGTTGCGCCTGACCGAACACCTCGACACGATCCGCGAGCCGGCCGCGCTGCCCGGCTGGCTGGCCACGACCACGCGGCGCGAATGCCTGCGCACCATTGCGTCCAACAAGGGCGAGATCCTCTCGCCGATGGAGATCGACATCGCCGACGACGTCGAGCGCACCGACCCCGGCCGGTCCGTGCTGCTCGCCGAGCGGCAGGACGCGCTGCTCGCGGCGCTGGCCGAGTTGCCCGATCACGCGCGCGCCTTGTTGCTGCTGTTGATGGAGGACCCGCCGCGGCCGTACCGGGAGATCAGCGAGCAGCTCGGTATCCCGATCGGCAGCATTGGGCCGACCCGGGCTCGCCATCTGCAACGCCTGCGCCAATCCCCGGCACTCGCCGGGTTCGCGCCGACCACCATGGGAGGGGATCAACGATGACGGCACCCTGGGCCGACGACGAGCGCCTGTTCGAGGACCTGCGGGCCGCGGTTCATGCCGCCGGTCAGGTCCCTCCCGACGTCATCACCGCCGCCAAGGCGGCTTTCGAGCTGCGCACCCTCGACGAGGAGCTGGCGCGGCTGACCTACGACTCGCGGGCCGATGCCGAGCTGGTGGGCGCCTTCCGCTCCGACAAGCTGTCCGTGCGCAGCCTGGTCTTCGGCTTCGCCGACATCACCCTCGACGTCGACGTGCTGCCGGATTCGTTCGTCGGGCAGATCTCACCGCCCCTGCCCGGCCGGCTCGTGGTCGAGACGCGGGCCGGTGTCGCCGGTCAGGGGGAGATCGACGAGCTGGGGATGTTCAGCGTGCCGGTGTGCCTGCCGGGCGAGGTGCGGTTCCGGGTCGAGCCGCACGACCGGCCAAGCTTCACGACGGAGTGGACGCGGATCTGACGCTGGCCGTTCAGGGGAACAGGCGCGGCCCGACGCCGGGCCGGAACTGCCCCCGCGCCGCGGCCAGGACCGAGTCGGCAGCCGTCCGGCCGTTCTCGCCCGAGCGCGACATCCGCGCGGCGATCAGCGCGGCCACGATCGGCGTCGCGAACGAGGTGCCGCTCCACTGGGCGATGCCGGCCGACGTGTCGCGCACGGTGCCGCCGGCGATCGTCCGGTACTTCAGCTGCGGGTAGGCGTTCACGATGTCCTCGCCCGGCGCGTAGACGTCGACCCACGAGCCGTGGTTGCTGAACACCGAACGCTGCTGCCCGTCGCGGGTCATCGAGCCCACGCCGACCGCCCACTCGAACGCCGCCGGCCAGAACGGCCGCGACGTGCCCTGGTTGCCGGCCGCGGCCACGAGCACGACACCGCCCTGCTGGCTCAGCCGCTGGTTCCACAACTCCTGCAGGCCAAGGGGCGGCACGTCGTTGCGCGTGTGACCGCCGGCCGAGAGGCTGATGATGTCCGGCGAGCGTGACAGCCCCTGGCGGATCTGGGTGATCATGTCGGCCTCGGCCACGAATCCCGACGGCCCGATCATGCCCTCGACCACGACGTCGGTCGCCGGCGCGACACAGCGGATCACGCCGGCGATGAACGAGCCGTGCCCGGCGTAGGGGTCGGCGTAGCTGTCCGGCGTGTTCGCGTGCGTCTGCACGTCGTAGGTGTCCGGATTCTCGATGTCGGCGGCCGTGTCGTAGGTGACGCCGGCCAGCCACGGCGCCCAGCCCGCGACGCCGTCGAGCAGGCCGGTGTCGACCACCGAGATGTGCACACCGGTGCCCGCGTCGCCGGTGCTCTGGGGCGGCCACAAGTACTCGGCCAGGTCGGGCGTGCCGGGCGGGACCACCTCTTCCGGCTCCGTCGCCGGACAGTGCCACCAGGGCGTCAGCTCGAACGCGTGCTCGTGATTGGCGACTCCGGGCCCGAGCTTGCTCTCGAGGGCGTCCACTATTCCCGGCGTCGGGTCCTGCTCCGGCGCGAAATGATCGGGGTTGAAGACCTGGAAACGGGTGACGCCACGAACCGGTGAGTCGGTCTCGAGGTTGTGCCCCGGCCCGTGGTCGACTGGTTCCGGGAGTGCGCGCAGCGCCCGGGCCACTCGTTCGGCGTCAGCATCGCGCGTCAGCACCGAAGCGGACCGGTAGAAGTACGAGATCGACTCCTTTTGCTCCCAATCCGGTGGCCAGACGCGGATCGGGAAGTCGGCGACCGCCAACGCCGCCTTGATCTCCGGGACCATTCGATCCCGAGCTGCCTTGATCACGTCCCGGTCGTCGCTCACGTGTCGCGCCCCCGTCCGTCGCGCCGGCATCGCCACTACGCTTCGAGCGTGACACAGAATGGTCACGTTGGGGACGGAAAAGTCCCCTTCGGGCAGTCGGTCGCGAGCCTGCCCACACTTGCGTTGTCTAGGCCACGGAACACGCTGGTCCGGGCCGAGCAACTGCTGGCAACCGACGACCGCGAGCAACGCTCCTACGCCCGACAGGCGGCGGGGATCGCGCTGCGCGAACTCGGCGATGTCCGAGCCGGCATCCGCCACCTGAAGGCCGCGCTCGCCGACGCCGCCGCCGTCGGCCCAGCGCGGGAGGCAGACGTCGCGGCGTCGCTCGCCGTCACCCTCGTCGTCGCCGGGCGCAGCGGGGAGGCGCTCGATCTGCTCGACTCCGCGCTCGAGAATGTGTCCGGAGTCGAGGCCGCGCGCATCCGGGTGCGCCGCGGCTCGCTGCTCGGCGAGCTCGGGCGTCCGATCGACGCAGCCCGCGAACTGCGGCTGGCCATCCGCACGCTGAGCCGCGCAGGCGACACGACGTGGGAGTCCGGCGCGCAGCTCAATCTCGCGATGGCGTCGATCGAGGTCGGCGATACGGTGCGCGCCGACGCCGCTCTCGTCCGAGTCGAGGAGTTGCTCAGCGGCGACGAGCAGACCTTCGAGGGAGCGCTTTCGCGCCAGTACCGCGGGTTCGTCGCCGTGCTCGAGGGCCGTACGCCCGACGCGCTCGGGCACTACGACGTGGCCGCCCAGCGTTTCGCGGCCGCCGGCACCCTGCCGGCCGAGCTGCTCTGGTCCCGGGCCGAGGCCTTGCTGGCGGCCGGGATGGCGATCGACGCCCTGCACAGCGCCGAGGAGTCGGTCGAGCTGCTGCGCCGGCCCGGCTCCTCGGCGGCGTACCGGGCGAACGCGCTGGTGCGCGCGGCCGATGCCGCGCGGGCCGCGGACCAACCCGGCCTCGCGCGTCGCTATGCCGTGGCGGCGTTGCGGCTGTACCGACGCCAGGGCCACGAGCGTGGCGCCACCCTCGCCCGGTTGTCGGTGGCCCGCTCCCGCGTCGCATCCGGTGAGCGCTCCCGCCGACTCCTGCGCGATCTCGACCGTGTCGCCGAGGACGCCCGTCTTCACCGACTGATCGAGGTCTCGGAGGCCAACCTCCTCGCCGGCGAGGTCGCGCTGGCCGTAGGCGACACCGTGGCGGCTGCTCGGCACCTCGCCCGCGCCCGGCGGGCACGCGGTGGGCGCTCCGACCTGGTCCAAGTGACGGGGTGGCATGCGGCTGCAGTGACCGCCCGGGCGGCGCACAGACCGGCCGCGCTGCTCGCGGCCTGCGACGCCGGGCTCGGCGTCCTCGAGGCCCACCAGGCCACGCTCGGCGCGATCGAGACCCGAGCCGCGGCCACGACGCACGGCCTGCCGCTGGCCAAGATGGCGATCGCCGCGGCCGTTGACTCTGCCGATCCGGTGCGGATATTGCACTGGGTGGAGCGGTGGCGTTCGACGACGCTGCGGCTGCCCGCCCTGCGCCTGCCCGATGACCGCGAACTCGCCAGCGAGCTGGCGCAGCTGCGCCTCGCGCGGCTCCGGTTGAGCGAGGCCGAGGCCGAGAATCGGCAGGCCGCGAAGCTGGAGCGCGAGGTCGGTGTGCTCGAGTCGGCGGTTCGCGATCGCACCCGCCGCTCGGCAACGGCGGCGAGCGGCCCGACCGGCGCCTTCGACGTCGACCAGGCGCTCGACGACCTCGCCGGCGCCACGCTGGTCGAG
>CAXTHY010000082.1:15675-18978 GCA_964244175.1 uncultured Jatrophihabitans sp.
GAGCGCGAAGCTGAACGTCTTCCTCGGCGTGCGCAACCTGGGCGAGAACTTCCTGCCGGCGCATCTCGGATACCTGCAGACCTATTTCCTGCGGAAGCCGATGAATCCGCTGCTGCCGGTATCGCTCGCCGGCGCCACGCTGGTCGAGATCTTCCTCGTTGACGACGTCGTGCACGTGCTCGTCGCCTCTGACTCCGGGGTGCGGCACCACGTTGCCGGCTCGCACGCCGATGCCCAGCGTGCGGTCGACTTCGCCCGCTTCAGCCTGCGCCGGATGACCCACCGCGCCTTCGCCGACCGGGCGCGGGCCAGCCTGCCGGCTCAGGCCGCGGCGCTGCAGCGGGCCGTTCTCGGGGCCGTTGATGGGCTGGGTGATGGGCTGCGCGACGGGCTCGGTGACGGTCCGCTGGTGATTGTGCCGCCGGCCTCGCTGGCGTCCGCGCCGTGGGGTGTGCTGCCGGCGCTGCGCGAGCGGCCGGTGTACGTCGCAGCCTCGGCCGCGTCGTGGTGGTCGGCGCGGCAGGCCCGACCGGCCACCGACCGGGTGGTGCTCGTCGCCGGCCCGGCCCTGCACCAGGCGCCGGCCGAGGTCGAGCAGCTGGCCGCGATGTACCCGGCCGCGCAGGTGTTGCCGGTCGGGTCAGCGTCCACCGATACCGTGCTGCGCGCCCTCGACGGAGCGGCGCTCGCCCACGTCGCCGCACACGGCACGTTCCGCGCCGACAACCCGCTGTTCTCGGCGCTGCTGCTCGACGACGGACCGCTGACCGTCTACGACCTGCAGCGGCTAGAGCGGGCACCCCACCGGTTGGTGCTCTCGTGCTGTGACAGCGGGACGGTCTCGGCCGCGGGGGCGGACGAGGTGCTGGGACTCGCCAGCGCGTTGGTGCCGCTGGGCATGGCCGGGATGATCGCGGCTGCCGTGCCGGTGTCGGACGAGGCGGCCGTGCCGTTCGCGCTGCAGTTGCACCGGCAGCTGCGCGCCGGCGTGTCCACCGCCGAGGCCCTGCGTGACGCTCGGGTCACCGCCGACCAGCCCGCGTCCTACGCGATCGCGCACTCGTTCATCGCGTTCGGCGCGGCCTGACCGACCCGTCCGGGCCGGCCCGCATTCTTGCTCGGGGGGCGGGGTGGCGTCCCTGCTCAGGGTGGCGGGTGGGCGTTCCGGTCCGGTTGGCGGCGTCGGCGCAGGGGTGGGGTAGTTGGGCGCTTGAGGTTTGCCCGCATTCTTGCTCGAGTGGCGGGGCCGTGGTGCATGGGTGCGGGCAGTCCTCAACGCGTTCTGCGCGGGGGTGCCTGGACCTGCCTGGACCCTTCGAGGTGAGCCGGCGGAGCCGGTGGAGCGCCCCAGAACGCCGAAGATCCCGGGATTTGGCGGCAGTGGCGAGGGGCGCGTAGCCTCGACTTCGATCCACCGAAGACCGCTGGTCGTCGCGTGCGCACACGCGATCGAACGCCTCCGGAGCGCCGGAGCGGCCCGCGCAGGTTGGACGGTTCGGCTGAGCGTGCCCAAGTGCGCCTTCCCGCCCCGTGCGCCCTGCGCCCGGGGCGTTTCTCGTTGCGCGGGAGCACCAGCCTGACGAACGAGAGGAGGAAGCACATGCCGAACGCCGAAAAGCTGGCGGCCGTCGAAGAACTCACCGAGCACTTCTCCAGCTCGGCCGCCACCGTCATCACCGAGTACCGCGGTCTGACGGTCAAGCAGATCACCGACCTGCGCCGTGCCCTAGGTCGCGACACCACGTACGCGGTCGTCAAGAACACCCTCACCAAGCGCGCAGCGGCTGACGCCGGCGTCACCATCGACGACGCGCTGCTCACCGGCCCGACCGCGATCGCCTTCGTCAAGGGCGACGCCGTCGAGGCGGCCAAGGGCCTGCGCGACTTCGCCAAGGCCAACCCGCTCCTGGTGATCAAGGGCGGGGTGCTCGACGGCAAGACCCTGTCGGCCGGCGAGATCGCCAAGTTCGCCGATCTCGAGTCCCGCGAGGTGCTGCTGTCCAAGGTGGCCGGCGGCCTCAAGGCCCTGCCGACCCGCGCGGCCGGCCTCTTCCAGGCGCCGCTGTCGCAGCTGGCCCGACTGGCCAAGGCCCTCGAGGAGAAGAAGCCCGGTGACCCCGGCGCTGCCGCACTGACCCCCGCCGAGCCGGCGGAGTAACCAACCGATCAGCCGGCTCACCCGGCGATAAAGAAAGGACGCCACCATGGCGAAGCTCAGCACCGACGAGCTGCTCGATGCGTTCAAGGAAATGACGCTGCTCGAGCTCAGCGAGTTCGTGAAGCAGTTCGAGGACACGTTCGACGTTACCGCCGCCGCGCCCGTCGCGGCTCCGGCCGCAGGCGGCCCGGCCGCCCCGGTCGAGGAAGCAGCCGAGCAGGACGAGTTCGACGTCATCCTCGAGGCGGCCGGCGACAAGAAGATCCAGGTCATCAAGGAGGTGCGCACGCTCACGAGCCTCGGTCTGAAGGAGGCCAAGGACCTCGTCGACGGCGCGCCGAAGCCGGTCCTGGAAAAGACGAACAAGGAGTCGGCCGAGAAGGCGAAGGCGGCCCTCGAGGGCGCCGGCGCCACGGTCACCGTCAAGTAGCACGACGGTGCTCAAGTAGCACTGATACATTGCCGAGGGGCGGTTCGCAGCACCACGCGGGCCGCCCCTGCGCTGTCTCAGAGCCCAAGCAGGTCGCGCAGGTGCGGCGACCACGTCACGGCCCCGACCGGGCGGCCGCCGCCGAGCGTGGGCACCGCAGACCACCTGCGCACGGCCGGGCCGTCGAAGCCCCAGCTGCGCAGCACGGCGGCCACCAGTGGCGGACTGCCGCGCCCGGCACCGTCCTCGAACTTCGCCGCGAACGCGCGCCCGTCAGGCAGCGCGGCGGCCCACACACCCTCGGCGCCGTCCTTGCCCACCAGGCCGGGCACCTCGCGCATCAGTTCCGCGCCGAACCGTCCGGTGCCACTGACCAGCTCCGGGTACGCGCGCATGGCCGGCGCGACCTCGTGCTCGGCCCCGCCATCAGCGCTGGCCAGCCGGGCGAACGCGCGGGCCAGCCCGGTGAGGCTCACTGCGAACGCCGGTGCGCCACAGCCGTCGACGGCGGGCGCCACCACTTGCTCGCCGGTAGATCTTTCGATTCGGTAACGGATCGCGGCCTGCAGCGGGTGGCCTGGGTCCAGATACGAGGCCACCGGCCACCCCGCCGCGACGCAGGTCGCCACCATCGCGGCGTGCTTGCCCGAGCAGTTGTGGCACACCGGCGCGGCGCTGCCGCCGGCCCGCACCCAGGCCAGCAGCGCCTCCGGCG
>CAXTHY010000083.1:0-8223 GCA_964244175.1 uncultured Jatrophihabitans sp.
CAGCCGCGTCGCCGTCGAGCTCGTCGCCAAGTTCCACCCCACCGGCGGCCGGTTCCTGATCAAGGACTACCCCAAAGACCGCGAACACCGCCGCGTCAAGCTCGCCGCCCACATCGCCGACCAACTCCACACCCACATCACCGAACACGAGCTCGGTCCGGATGACCTGCTGTTCACTCCGACGCTGCTCGTGCCGCCGGCCGAACCAGCACATCTGCAGCTCGTCACCGAACCGATTGACCTCGGACTCACTCCCCCGAACGCCGCCGGCCGGCAGTACCGGCACGGCACCCTTACCGGCTACAACCCCGGCGGGTGCAAGTGCGAACACTGTCGCGGCGCCTACGCGACCTACCGCGCGGAGCGGCGCGCCGTCGGCAAGGACGCCCATCCCGCACCGCGAACCACACGCAGCCGCACCCTCACCACTGACGGACACATCCCCCGTTCCTGGTTCCGCGTCCAGGTCTGGAAGCCAGCTCTCGACACCGCCGGCATCGGCATCCGCGTCCGCACCCACGACCTGCGCCATGCCCACGCCTCGTGGCTTTTGGCTGGGGGCGCCGACCTCCAAACGGTCAAGGAGCGTCTCGGTCACGGCAGCATCGTCACCACCGAGAAGTACCTCCACACGCTCGCCGAAACCGACGACACCGCCCTCACCGCCCTCGCCGCCGTCCGAGCTAGACACCGGTCGAACTAGCCCGCCGGGACTTGCTCGTAATTCAGGCAGGCCTGGAGTCGCGGGTTCCGATAGCTGTCATTTCTAGACCTTCAATAACTGATTCGGTTATTTGAGCCGGCTACTTGCCAGCCTCTATCTGCCGAAGCTCTTCCACAGTCGCGGCACGAGACGCGCAGGTTGCGCTACGCGCAGTCCCGGCAGAGGGCGCTGCCTGACGCGAAGGCACCAGCCGGGAGGAGCAGAAAGCAGCGTGGGCACTGTCGTTCACGGGGTGAGGCTGTCGGCGCGCAGCCGCAGGACCCGCACTCGGTGCATTGGGGTTCCCCGCACTTGCCGCACGGCGCAGAGTACGACATAAATTCTCTGGTGCAGTTGTCGCAGTAGCCCGGCATTCCAACCGGTCGCTCGTCTAGCCCGATACTGAGGCCACCCCACGGAGGAGAGTGCTCAACCCACACGGCGACGGTCCAGGTAGCTGTTCCGGCAACATCGACAAGCATCTCGCCGCTGTGTACGCCGGAGGCGAAACGGACGCGATCGCGCCCACGCGAGATGCTGGCGAGACCGCGGGCAACAACTGCTCCATCTTGCGGTGTCGAGCGGGCGACTCGCGGGCCTAGGCCAGCTGTCGCCGTGAATATGGCGATCCCTTCAGAGTCGAGCAACATGACGTGTCCAGCCGCTGGAAGGAGCTGGACCGCGGCGACGACGCACGCCTCTCGAGACGCCCGTCGCGAACCAATCAGATCGCGCACCGCTGCCGCGGTCACACCGTCATCGAGGTGCTCTGCTACTACGTCAGGCGGAAGCAGTACTCGCGCCGCAAACGCGTCGCAGACACGCTCCTCTAGTTGGGCGCCGGCGTCTGTTAGGACCCACAGAGCTTCGACGAACTCCTCGACCTCGTCACGAATGTGATGGGTGTACTCGTGAAGCAAACTGAAAGAGCGTCTGCCCGCTGACAGGTCGTCGGAGACTCGTATGCGGGGTGGCTGTGAGTGCCGGTCGTAGGTCGCGGCGATGGAGCACCCAGGCGGAAGACTCGACGGATCGACCACTGCGATGTCGAGTCCGAACTCTCGTAACACGTGGAACGGATCAGCCGCGAGGTCCCCGAGATCGAGCGTCGTTGCAACGTGCGCCGCGACGGCGTCGGCAAGTTCCGCTGCTTGGGTGCGGGTTGTCATTCGTCGGATGAGGCGAGGTAATCGGAGAGCACGTACGCGACTTTCGCGCGCCAGTCTGTCGTGTCCGTTGGAAGGACGGAGCGGGCTGCGAGCGCGAATTGGGCCTTGTGCGTAACAGCGAGCAGTCCCTCCTCATCAGTCAGGTCGTTCGCCTTGTAGAACGCGCGGCGCGGCGTGAACCAGCGCGGACTGCTTGCTTCCCGGATGAGCGCCTCGGGTACGGCCGAGTCGCTGCGCAGGGCGGCGGCCTCGACGCCGAGGACCGGCGCCAGTGCGGCCGCTTGAACGTCGGTCAAGGGTTCGCCGCGGAGGACGGGAAGCAGTTCGCCTTTCGTAACTCCAGCTTCGCCGAGTTGATCTGATGACAAACTCCGCAGCAGTGACACCACATCAAGGCCTTCGCTGGATGCAACAGAGCGCTCCAGCGTGTCTGTCAAAGCCCGGTCGGCCGAAGAGAACCAGGCGAGACTTGCCTGCACTGCATCGACCAGTTCAAGCGTGTCGACACCGTGTTCTTGACCGGCTACTCCGTGGGGTGCGCAGTCTCCGACCTCTCCGGATTGACGGAGCGTGCGAAGCGCTTGTCCGAGCGTGCCGGCACCGAGCTGCGCAAAGGCGCCAATCTCACGGGCAAAGGCGGCGAGTGGGACCGTGGCCGCAGCCGAAAGCCACACAGCCGTCGGTACTTGCAGCGGCGAGGAGCTGGCGTCGAGGACAACGGTGTCACCGCCGGCGAGGTGTACGTCAGTTGTCAGCGGAGCGACAGTCGCGTGCCAGCCCCGGACGGCGATCACAGCGACGAGGCATGCCTTCGACCGCCACTGAAGTTGCCAGACTTGATCGGCTTCGACGTCCGTGAGTGTCACTGGGCCGAACAGGCCTCGGGCGACTGTCTCCGGCAGACGCGCGGCCACGGGCAGCACACTATCGGCGAGCCGTCCGGCCACGGCGGCGGCGAATTCTTCGTCGCTGGCGTCATCGAAAGCATCGATGGCACCTGCAGCGCGGGAGACGCGACGTTGGCACAGAGCGCAGTCCTGCCAGTGCTTCTCCTGTTCGGCATTGAGCCGACCAGGCATCACCGCGTCAGGCACGTGCTCTCCTAGCGCAGACTCCGGCGGCGGCGGACCGTTGCGCCGTCGCCAGTCGGCGTCGTTCATCGCCGAAGTGTCGAGCTTGAGTGAGTTGTGTACATAACGTCCTCTCGTTCCGGCGCCCCTAACTACAAGGTAGGAGCCCCAATGTCTACGTGAGTATCAGATGCAGGATGTGTTGCGACTGTCCAAGGTCTCTGCGATTTCCTCGACGGGTTTCGCTGATCCGGCGACAGAGGGCGGGACAGTCATTCGAGTCCAAGGACGCGGCGCACCTCTGCCCGAGCGAACGTCAGCACAGCCTCTCCGTCCTCATCGCCGCTAAGCAGGGCCTCCAGCTGCTGACGGAGCCGAGTCGCAGCAAACGCAGCGGTCGAGCGTGGTAACCCGGTTCGGTCGGCGATGACGCTCAACGGCTCCCCCAGCCATGCCAGGACCAGCTGGTCGCGATCGCTCAGCTGGCCCAGCAACGATCGCGCCGCGTCTTCGATAAGAACTTCCGATTCCGGGCCCGCGCCCAGCTCGTCCGGCGACAAGTCGATCGTGTCCACGCCGGTGACGGCCGGCATTGCCGACAGACCGAAACGCGCGCCGACGACTACCGCCAGGTCTGCGAAACGCATGGAGCCAGCCGCTGACTCGAGGACCGCGCCGGCCACACGCGACAGGGAGTCGCTGTCCGCGAGCGGTGGTTCTCGACGAGTGTCGGGACGCCAGCGGACCAGCCGTACATCAGTGACGGCGTACGCCGCGCGGAGCAACGGTGCGGGGTCGCCATTCCAAAGGAGACCTGGCGCGGTGCCGGCGAGGGTCACGTTGCCAGCTCCCGGTACACCCGCCGGCTCGACGCGATACTCGGGTCCGGTCAGCAAATCCTTCAAGCGGATGATCAGCTTCCCGACCGCGGTCTGGCGGGCTATACCGCGCAGGTGATTGAGGACGGCGCGCGACAGCAGCCGAGAGAAGCTCTCTTCATCAGTGGCGTTCGACGCCAACTCGACCAGGCGTTCGGTGGCGCGCGGACCCGTGAGGAAGTCGTGCGCGACCTCGGCTACGGCGTCCAGCGTCCAGCGCTCATACCCCTCCGGCGGCGGGTAGTGATGCGCCCGCGCGACACCGCGAACGGTCACGTATAGCTGCTCGGCGCCCTCGCGGCCGAGTGCGTGCGTGTCCCGCAACTCGCTCCAGGCGCTCATCCTTGCTCCCAACCCTCGATGACTTTGTTCAGGATCGCCTGATCCAACTTGTCGTACCGCTGCGTTTCCGGGTCGTCGAACGCAGCGAATGGCACTCGATAGGACCGTGTCGTCGGCTGGAACCAGCCGGGTTTGTCGCATCCCAGCGCCAGGTTGGCACCATGCGCTACGTCGTCGGAGCCGCCGGACTGCGTCGTTCGGGTGACCACAACTGCGACCCCCGCCGCCGGCTGCACAGACACGACCACGGCGATCCGCTCGAGGGCGTGATCCCACGGGTCGTAGTAGTCGCGGGGCAGCAGCACCACGAGACCCACTGGGGGTCGCCACGTCCGCTCGCCCGGCATAACCACGTCGACACGCTCCTTCGTGTCGGCTCCCCCATCATGCGGTGCGACAACCTGCCGACGTTACATCCAGAACACCCACCTATCGGCGCGGCACGCCGTCGAGTAGGAAACGTCAGCGGCGGAGAGAAAGTTGCGGTGGCGGTTGGACGCCAACCCGCGATCCGGCATCAGACCGGGATGAAGGAGCTGAAAGACACCACCCGCAGGGTCAGCCTCCACGACCAGTGACCCGCGGCCATAACCGAGGAAGGCCCACCATGACCGAGAGCACCACCGCTACCGAGGACACAGCCCGGCACACCACCTTCGTCATCGTGGTCAACGCCGAGCAGCACACCGTTGAGTCCCAGATCGTGTCCTACGAGCAGGTAGTCAAGATCGCCTACCCCACGCCGCCGTCGACCGACACTCGCTACACCGTCACCTACCGCAAGGCCAAGGAACCGAACCACGAGGGCAGCCTTGCGCCCGGGCAGTCGGTGGAAGTCAAGAAGGAAGGCACCATCTTCAATGTCAAGACAACTGGTAAGTCTTAGCCCCGACCTGCAGCGCCTCCAGGACGAGGGCTACGACTTCGAGATCCGGTCGAGTCTTCTGCTGCTCAAGGTGCCATACGTGAGAGCGGACAAGACCGTCGCGTACGGCACCCTCGCGTCGGAACTAACACTGAGCGGAAACACGACCACCACGCCCAACACCCACGTCGTGTCATTCGTCGGTGCAACCGACGGTGACATACCCTGCGACGACCACGGCCACGAGCTGGAGGAATTGATCAACCAGCGGGGACCGCTACCGCTCGGCGGCGATCTTGTCGCTAGTTGCACGTTCTCGCACAAGCCGAACCCGACCTACCCCGACTACTACGAGAAGATGTCGACTTACGCCGACATGCTGCTGGGTTATGCCCAGGCGATTGATCCCGACGTCAAGGTCAAGACGTTCCCGCCGATCGCGACCGACGATGATGAATCGGTGTTCCGCTATTTCGACTCCGCGACCAGCCGTGCACGCATCGGTGCCGTGACCGACAAGATTCGCCTCCGAAAGGTCGTCATCATCGGCGCCGGCGGCACCGCTGCGTACATCCTCGACGCCGTCGCGAAGACCCCGGTCGGCCAGATCGACATCTATGACCGCGACACCATGTTGACCCACAACGCGTTCCGCGCACCAGGCGCAGCCTCCCTTGAAGAGCTCAGCACCGCCCCCAAGAAGGTCCACTACCTGCAGGCAAAGTACGACGCGATGCACCGGCATGTCATCGCCCATGCCGTCCACGTCGACGCCACGAACATCGACGAGCTGCAAGACGCCGACTTCGTATTCGTAGCAATCGACGGTGGGCCCGCGAAGAAGTTCATCAGCGAAAAGCTCCAGGAGCATGGCATCCCGTTCGTCGACACCGGGATGGGCATTTACCAGGTGCGCAATTCGCTTGGCGGGCTGGCTCGCACGACACTGAGCACCAAGGGGAACACCGACCACATCTGGGACAACGATCGGATCTCCTTCGCCGACGAAGATGACGACGAGTACGACCAGAACATCCAGATCGCCGAACTCAATATGCTCAACGCGGCGCTCGCCGTCATCAAGTGGAAGAAGTACTTCGGCTTCTACACCGACTTCGAGCACGAACTGTCCAGCACCTACACGATCGACGGCAATCACCTCCTGAACGACGATCAAGCCGAATGAAGATCACAACCATCCAACCGGAATTCGTGGAGTTCGTTCCGTCCGACTTGATCGCAGGAACCCTGTACATATCGATGAGCTACGCCACCACGGTGCACCTATGCGCCTGCGGGTGCGGAAACAAGGTCGTGCTTCCGCTCAGCCCAGCGGACTGGCAAATGTACTTCGACGGCGAGACGATTTCTTTGACGCCATCGGTCGGCAACTGGGAATTCCCATGCCACTCGCACTACTGGATCAAAGCCAACAACATCCGGCTGGCGCCGCCTTGGACCGAACGCCAAGTTGCCGCTGGCCGTGCGCGTGACGCGGCCGACTTTGACCGATACCTAGCCGATCGACACCGCGCCGACTCGATCCTTCCATCAGCTGAGCGGGCCGAGCAAGCGAGTCCGCGCCTTCTGCGAAGGCTTCGGTGCTGGTTGCACCGCTGAACAAGGCAACGGCGCTGGTGCGCCCCTCGACCCAGAACTCGCCCTGTTTGGCGTAGCAGCACGTCGTGCCCCGTTCGTTGATCGAGGCGAAGCCCTCTTCGGCGAGGCGGGTCTGTTCGGAGTGGGCTGCCACTGAGAACCGAGCGACCGGGTTGACTTTAGGCCTGCCTGTTGGGCAGCGCCCCTCAGCGCTACTTCCCTTTGCTGAGATGAACCATGGCGTCGTAGAGCTGCTGGTCGGTCATCGGCGGGTCCGGGAGTGAATGTGCCCGCTCGGCGCGGTAGGCGTCGAGCATCAGGTAGAGGTTGCGCCGCCAGGCGTTGGGCGCCGTGGTGCTGGTTGCGTCGATGATGGGGCCGAGGGACCAGATGAGATTGACGACGTCGGCCAGAGTGATATCGGGACGAGCCGCGCCGGCTTCTTGAGCTTGGGTCAGCACGTCCCCGATTTGTATGCACATCTGGTCGTGGATGCGCTCGGTCTCGGCGTTGTCGGTGAAGCGGCGGGACAGGAAGTCGTTGAACCCCCGATCTCCGGCCTGCACGCGGAACAGGTTCTCCAAGTAGGAGACGAACCCGTCCCACGGATCGTCGATCTCCAGGGCCTTGGTGGCTCCATCGAGGAATTCCTCGAGCCGAGGCTGGAAGGCGGCCATGAGCAGGTCCAGGCGCGTCGGGAAGTGGCGATACAACGTGCCGATAGCGACGCCAGCGTCGCGCGCGATCTTCTCCAACGAGGCATCCACGCCGCGGGCGGCGAACTCGCGCTGCGCCGCCACGAGGAGCTTCGCGCGGTGCTCCCGGGCGTCACGGCGCAGGGGCCTGCGCATCTGCTCAACCTCGCTCGCGCTCACTTCGCCCACTCTACCAACGATGCCGAGGGCAGCCTCCGTTTATCTGCTGCCCATGAGTCCAGGATCGCGCGGTTGACCATGCGCCCGCAGCGCTTCGACGTCGCGGGCGCGGCGCGGTACTCGACCGGATGTGGCGAGCATTGCCGAAGGCGTCGCGACCGAGAGGCCGAAGGCGACCTAGCTTCGCCGATCTCTGCCGAATGCCGAGACTCGAAACTCCGATCAAAATTGAGGCTCCCCTCCGGAATAGGATGAGGTACCCCTCAGGTTAGGTCTACGTCGATACCGGAGGGGTGCCTCATTTTGGTGCTCCGACTTGACCGCACGAGGAGCGAAGCAGATGAGCAGTAACGAACCCTCCAGGGGCGCGGCCGCCTCAGCAACCATGGATGCCGTCGAATCGCAGCCGACGGCTCCGCCCAATCCGCACTATGAGCGACGGTGGCTGGCCCTGGGCGTCATCCTCATCGCGCAGATCATGATCCTGCTCGATGCGACGGTCGTGAATGTTGCGCTGCCCTCGGCGCAGGCCGACCTCGGCTTCTCCAACGCGGCCCGGCCGTGGGTGGTCACTGCCTACTTGCTGGCGTTCGGTAGTTTGCTGCCGCTCGGGGGTCGGCTGGCCGACGCCTACGGGCGCAAGACGATGTTCATCGTCGGACTGATCGGGTTCGCCGCGGCGTCGGCGCTCAACTACGGCCTCGGCGTCGCCCTGGCATGGT
>CAXTHY010000083.1:8233-18244 GCA_964244175.1 uncultured Jatrophihabitans sp.
GTCGGACTGATCGGTTTCGCGGTCGCCTCCGCTGTCGGCGGCGCCGCTCCGAACATCGACACACTCATCGCAGCCCGGGCCGTCCAGGGCGGGTTCGCCGCGCTGCTCGCGCCGGCAGCACTGTCACTGATCACGGTGATCTTCACCGACATGAAAGAACTGAACAAAGCGTTCGGGATCTTCGGCGCCGTCGCCGGCAGCAGCGCGGCCGTCGGCTTGATGCTCGGCGGGTTGCTGACCGACTACGTGAACTGGCGCTGGTGCATGTACGTCAACATCGCGTTCGCGATCGTGGGCATCATCGGCGGCCTGGCGCTGCTGCACAACTCCACCGAGCCAAACAAGCCCAAGCTCTCGATACCGAGCACGATCCTCGGCGCGGCAGCGATCTTCGGGATAGTCTTCGGCTCGGCCAAAGCCCAGACCGACGGCTGGAGCTCAGCGGTCACCCTGACCCCGCTCCTCGCCGGCGCGGTGCTGCTCATCGGCTTCGTCGTGCTGCAGAAAGTCGACCGCCACCCGCTCATCCCGCTCCACGTCCTCGCCGACCGCAACCGCGGCGCCGCCTACGTGACGCTCCTACTCGGACAGGGTGGCGTGTTCGCGCTGTTCCTGTTCCTGACCTACTACTTCCAAGACGTGCTGCACTACTCACCGATCAAGACCGGCGCCGCGTTCCTGCCGATGATGGTGGCGGTGGTCGTGGTCGCGACGCTGACCCAGAACCTGCTGGTGCAGCGCCTGACCATGCGGGTCATCACCGTCGCCGGTTTGCTCATCAGCGGCGCCGGAGCCGCCCTGCTCACCCAGGCCGACTCGAGCAGCCCTTACGCCGCCTGGGTCCTACCCGGACTGATCCTGATCGGGGCCGGTATCGGCTCAGCCATCGTCTCGGCCGTCGCGGCCGGCCAACAAGGCGTCGACCCACGCGATGCGGGCACCGCGGGCGCGGTCAACAACGTCGCCCAGCAACTCGGCGCGGCGCTCGGCGTCGCCGTCATCAGCACCTTCGTCGCCACCGCCACCACCCATTACCTGACCGACCACGGCAGCACCGCCGTCGTCAGCGCCACCGTGCACGGATTCACCGTCGGCTACTGGTGGACCGCCGGCCTCTTCTGGGCCGGCGCCATCATCAGCGGTGCCCTGATCCGCGGTGGCACCCGGCTCCACCAGGAGGCCGGCCAGCCCGAGCCCATCGACGAGATCAGCGGGCTGTTCTGAGACCGCCCGACGTCCATCCCAGATCCATCGGACCCGGCAATACGAAAGGAGAACGGCGATGACACTGCTCGACCATGTCGTCTTGCAAGTCGACGACCTGCCCACGATCGGCGACTGGTACGACCAGCTCGTCGGCCTGGCCGGGGGTAGGCGAACCTTCGACATACCGAACCTGATCGGGTACGCCCTACCCGGGCAGCCGACCCAACTGTTCTTCTCCCAGGCAACCGACTCCGGCGGCCGCCAGACCCACCTCGCCCTCACAGTCGAGGACGAGGCGACCGTGCGGCTCGGCTACGAGGTCGCCCTCGCAACCGGCGCCGAGATCCTGCACGAGCCCCGGCTGTGGCCGGAGTACGGACCCGACTACTACGCGGTCTTCATCCGCGACCCCGCCGGAAACAACCTCGAACTCAAGGGCCAACCCTCAACAGAAGGCTGGACGCCCCCGACGCCCCCGGTCACTGCCGGCACGACCGTCACCACCAACTGATCCACCCCACAACAAGATCCATAGACAACAAAGGAGCACCCATCATGAGCACCATCAGCATCATCGGCTCGGGCAACATGGCCACCGCCATCGGCACCCGGACGGCCAAGCACGGCCACACCATCGAGCTCACGAGCCGCAACACCGCCAAGGCCCAGGCACTGGCCGACCAGATCGGCCACGCAGCCACCGTCGCCCCGTACGGGGCAACGCCAGCAGGAGACATCGTCTTCCTGGCCGTCCCGTACGCCAGCGCGGTTGACGTGATCACCCACTACGGTGACGCGCTGGCCGGCAAAATCCTCATCGACATCACCAACCCGTTCAACGCCGACGCCAGCGGCGTAGTGACCACCCCGGGCAACTCGGTGTCCCAGCAGATCGCCGCCGCCGCCCCCGAAAGCGCACACGTCGTCAAGGCATTCAACACGATCTTCGGTGGCGTCATCGCGCACGACAAACCCCTGGACGCGTTCTTCGCCGCCGACAACGCCGACGCGAAGGCCCGCTTCGCAGCGTTCCTGGAGAGCTTGGACATGCGGGCACTCGACGCCGGCCCACTCGAGATGGCCCACGCCCTGGAATGGGCCGGCATCCTCCTGGTCGGCCTGGCCGGCCACGGCGCCGGCTTCGACATCGCCCTTGGCGCCAAGGCCCTCTGACCATCCACGTTTGCCGAGCTGTGATTCGCGGTGGTACCAGCCTGCACCACGGGGCCGGACAGCGGAACCTGTCGACGGAATCGTCAGCGCCCCGCTCTGACGACAGGCTGGGCGCGACGACGGCGCGTCGCGGCTTCACCACGAACGAATGACTGAAGGAGACATCGATGCCTGACTATGGTCATCCCCTGCGGTTCGGGACATTCATCGGTCCGACCAGTTCCCCGCCGAGCCGTCCGGTCGAGTTGGCGCAACTCAGCGAACGGCTCGGCTTCGACTTCGTCACCTTCCAGGACCATCCCTACCAGTCGAGCTATCTGGATACCTGGACTCTGCTGGCCTGGGTGGCCGCGCGGACCGAGCGCATCGGAGTCTCCGGCAACGTGCTGAACCTCCCGCTACGCCAGCCCCCCGCCGTCCTCGCCCGCGCGGCAGCCAGCCTCGACCTGCTCTCCGGTGGACGGGTGAGCCTCGGACTCGGAGCCGGCTTCTTCTGGGACGCCATACACGCGATCGGCGGACGGCGGCTCACCCCGCTGCAGGGCGTCGCGGCACTGGGCGAGGCGATCGACATCATCCGCGGGATCTGGCACGCGGACGGGCCCAGCACCCTCACTGTCGACGGCGAGTTCTATCCGGTGCACGGCGCCGAGCGAGGACCCGCACCCGCCCACGAGATCCCGATCTGGCTCGGCGCCCACAAGCCGAAGATGCAGGAGCTCGTGGGACGCAAGGCCGACGGCTGGCTGCCCTCGCTACCGGTCATGCAGCCCGGCGGCCTGCAAAAGGGAAACGCGATCGTCGACGCCGCCGCCCGGGCCGCCGGCCGCGAACCCCGCGACATCACCCGGCTGCTCAACATCTTCCCGGGCCAGCAGGCTCCGGAAGCCTTGGCGCAGCTGGCCGTCGAGGACGGCGTCAGCATCTTCATCCTGGCCAGCGACGACCCCGACGTACTCGAGCGCTTCGCCGCTGAAACGATCCCTGCCGTTCGCGAACATCTCGCACGCGAGCGGCCTACCACTGGGGGCGGAAACGATCCGCGGAGGTCGTGATGAGTAGTGACGCCGATGGCCACTGGGTGACCCGGCGGACCGGGATCGTTGCGACCGCGCCACCCGCGGCTCGGTTCAGTAAGCGCACCGTGCTCGACGAAGCCAGCCGTCCCACCACCTCCGAACCTGCTCCGGGGGTCTCCTTCACCGCACTCGGCGTCCGGGTCGGGCGTCATCTGGTCGAGGTGCACGAACACTACCGCGGCGAACTCCAAGAGCTGCGCGGACTGCTCGAGCGCGTGGCTCAGGGCGTTATCACCGCGGGGCAGGCGCGCAGCGAGCTCAACCAATTCGCCATTCGCGCCAGCAACTGGACGTTCGGTGGACTATGTCAGCGGCAATGCATGGCCCTGGCGGAGCATCACCTCACCGAAGACGACTCGATCTTTCCGCACCTTCGTAGTCGCCAGCCCTCTTTGCAACCTGTCCTCGATCGGCTCGACGCGGAACACCATGTGATTGGCGATGTGCTGGAGGACATCGACGCCGCGCTTATCCACCTCGCACATCATCCCACCGAGCTGGGTCCGATCAGCGAAGCCGTCGATCTGCTCACCGACACCCTGCTCTCGCATTTCGCCTACGAAGAACGCGAGCTGATCGCCCCGCTGGCACAACACGGCTTCTATCCCGGTCAGGTGCCCTGACCACGCTGTCCCCATCATGACCGCCCATCGCAGGGATTTGGGCCGCCGACCCCACGGATGCGGGCCTGACGCAATTCAGCGACGGCCGCCGTTGCCAGGCCGACACCGAGCAGTAGCAACTACCAATGAACGCCCTCGGAAGAGAAGCAGAAACATGACAGCGGTCCGACGCCGCGTCGAAGTCTGCGCTCGCGGAAGCGGTCGAGTGACTGGCGCCCGCGGTCGCCCGCTACGGGGCCAAAACAACCATCATCGAGCGGGGTGCGGCCGCGACCGATGTCATGGCTCCCCGCCACTACGAGAAGCTGCTGCCCAACGAGGTGGTGGCTGACAATCCGTATCCGCAGCTGTGGGACCTGCTCTCGAAGATCATCGCCGGCAGCGGCAGCGTGCAGCCCGTCGAGGAGGTCGGTCCGCTGATCCTCGACCTTTTGAGCCAGGACAAGCCGCCACTCAGGTTCCAGACCGCACAGTCGGCTACTGACTTCATAGCCCCCAAGCTGGCCGCAGATCTCGACGGCACGGGCGTCTCCGGCGCCAGTCGCTGCGCGTGCGCCTCGCCTACGTGACCCGGATCCGAATCGGGGTCACGCGAGACGTCGCTCCAGGATGATCACCCAACGGTTAGGTGTTGGCCCTCTCGTACCCTCCCCAACGGGCGCCGGCGAGGGTGCGGTGCCGGTCAGGCCGATGGGGTGGGCAAGGTGGCTGCGTCGATGACGAAGCGGTACCGCACGTCGGAGGCCACCACCCGCTCGAACGCCGCGTTGATCTGCGTCGCCTCGATCAGCTCAATGTCGGCGGTTACGTTGTGCTGGGCGGCGAAGTCGAGCATCTCCTGGGTCTCGCGGATGCTGCCGAAGCTCGAGGAGGAGATCGACTTGCCGCCGGTCATGATGCTAAATGGGTTGTACGACAGCGACTGCGTGGTCACCCCGACATTGGCCAGTGTCCCTTCCCGGCGCAGGGTGCCGAGGTAGGCGTCCACGTCGATCGGGGCGCTGACGGTGTTCAGGACGATGTCGAAGCGGTTCGTGAGCTGCGCGAAGGCCTCGCCGTCGCCGGTGGCGTAGTAGTCGTCCGCACCTAGCGCCAGGGCGGCCTCGCGCTTGGACTCCGAACGGGACAGCACCGTCACCTCGGCGCCCAGCGCCTTCGCTATCCGCACGCCAAGGTGGCCGAGCCCGCCGAGCCCGACGACGGCGACCCGCTGACCTGGGCTGGCCGCCCACCGCTTCAGCGGCGAGTAGACCGTGATGCCCGCACACAGCAGCGGAGCCACAGCTGCCGGGTCCAGGCTTTCGGGAACGTGCACGATGAAGTCCTCGTTCGCCACCAACGCCTGGGAGAAGCCACCCTGGGTGAAGGTCCCGTCCCGGTCTGGGCTGCCGAACACGAGCGTGGGGCCGTTCAGGCAGTACTGCTCCGCGCCGGCCACGCAGTTCTCGCACTCGCGACAGGAGTTGACCATGCAGCCGATACCGACCCGGTCACCGACCTTGTGCTTGGTGACCTCGGAGCCGACCTCGGTGACGACCCCGACAATCTCGTGGCCGGGCACCAGCGGGGACACCGGCAGCGGGCCGAAGTCCCCGGATGCGAAGTGAATGTCGGAGTGGCAGATCCCGCAGTACAGGATGTCGAGGCGTACGTCGTGGGCCCCGGCGTCGCGGCGCTCGACCGTGACGGGCGAGAGCGGCTCGCCGGCGACGGGAGTGCCGTAGGCGCTGACAAAGGTGGGCATGATGTTCTCCAGATTCGGCCAAGCGATCGCGCCCCAAATTCCGGGCACGACATCAGCCAACCCCAGCCAGGCGGAAGCAGGGAGGGCCTGTCGTTCGCGGTAACGCCAGTACCCCCCAAACGGAGGACGTAAGTCCAGACGACCGTGATGGCGACGGCCACGATCGCGCCTAAGGCTATGACCCGTCCGTTCGCGGACTCCCCTACGACCGCACCGTGGCGGGTCATCACGGACCGGCGGCCGGAGCATCTCGTCGCAGCGCCTCAATTTTCCGGGCGCCGTTCCGCTGGATCTTGAGCATCCTCAACTCTGTCGTGCTGCTGGGCATTGTGAAGCTCTCCGGGACACCGAGACCGTAGGTGCGACGAGGCGCATCTCAACGAGCGCGGCTTTACGAACCGATTCCTCAACGGGCTCGACCAGTCCGCCCACGATCCCCTGGCCCACCGGGCGGACGCGAAGCAGTCGATAGCACCGCCCGCGCCACGAGTCGAAGCGGGGCGCAATCCCAACGGCCTGCACCACTCGGCAGTGCCTAACGCGGCTATCTCGATACGTGCAGGATGAGCGCGTCTCCCTGCCCTCCGCCACCGCACAACGCGGCCGCGCCGACACCGCCACCGCGGCGCTTGAGTTCCAGGGCGAGGTGAAGGGTGATTCGGGCACCGGACATCCCGATCGGGTGGCCGAGGGCGATCGCACCACCGTGGACATTGACGATGTCCGAAGTGACTCCGAGCTCCCTTGCGCTCTGCAGCCCGACGGCGGCGAATGCTTCGTTGATCTCGATCAGATCGAGGTCGGCGACGGTGAGCCCCTCCTTGCCCAACGCATGCTTGATCGCGTTGGCGGGCTGGCTCTGCAGTGAGTTGTCCGGTCCGGCGACGTTGCCGTGGGCGCCGATCTCGGCCAGCCAGGCCAGACCGAGTTCCTCGGCCTTGCTCTTACTCATCACGACCACCGCGCACGCACCATCCGAGATCTGCGACGCCGACCCAGCCGTAATCGTTCCGCCCTGGCTGAACGCGGGTGAAAGCTTGGCCAGCGACTCAGCGGTCGTCTCGGGGCGGATCCCTTCGTCGTGGGTCACTGTGATTGGGTCGCCACGGCGGCTGGGAACGGTGACGGCGGCGATCTCTTGGGCGAAGGTTCCGTCCTGCGCAGCCTGTGCCGCGCGCTGGTGGGAGCGGGCGGCGAACTCGTCCTGATCATTCCGGGTGAGGTCGAGCGTGCGGTTGTGACGCTCGGTCGTCTCCCCCATCGGAATTTGATCGAAGGCGTCGGTCAAACCGTCGTAGGCCATCGAATCGAGTACGTCGATCGAGCCGTATTTGTAGCCGGCCCGCGATTTCATCAACAGGTGTGGAGCATTAGTCATAGATTCCATGCCACCAGCCACGACAACGTGAAACTCACCGGAGCGGATCAGCTGATCCGCAAGCGCGATCGCATTGATGCCGGACAGGCACATCTTGTTGATGTTGATGGCCGGCACGGACATCGGGATGCCACCTTTGACTGCCGCTTGCCGCGCCGTGAGCTGGCCACCGCCGGCCTGCAGGACCTGACCGATGATCACGTAGTCGACCTGTGCCCCGGTGATGCCCGAGCGCTCCAAGGCCGCCTTGATCGCCACCCCACCAAGATCGGAGGCCGAGAGATCTTTGAGCGATCCCTGCAGTCGTCCCATCGGCGTTCGGGCGCCATTGACGATCACTGATGACATGCGACTACTACCCTCCCCAAGTTGGTCGGGCGGATCTGGCCGGTGTCCTCCGGACTGTCGCCGCCGGGTCGGCTCACGCCACGGTCTCGATGCGTGCCTGTGAGAGCAGGTAGTGGGGTACGGGGACCGTGTGGCTGGCGAGGTATTCGCCGACGGCCTTGCCCTGGGCGTCGAGCCTGGTGCAGGACGAGACGCCGTCTTCCAGGAATCCGGTCACGACGAAGTTCAGGCCGAGCAGGTTGTCAAATCGGTATCGCTCGACCGGAAGACCCGCCGCCTCGGGGATGAGCTCGACGAACCGCGTAGCGGTCAGATAGCTAGTCAGCCAGTCGAACGCCTCGGGGGTTCTGACCCAGATGCCGACGTTGGCCTTGCCGCCCTTGTCGCCGGACCGGGTAATCGCCAGGTCGCCGAGCACGGTTGCGGCGGTGTCTCCGAACCGGGCGAGGTCATCGTCCGTGCCGGGGTCTGACTCAATCGGCGGCACGTCGGTGCCGGGTGTCCACGGTACGTCGATGTCGGGCGTCCCGGGGATGCGCACGACGGGCGAGATGAGCGCCTTATCGATCAGGCACGGCCACTGGACACCGAACAGGCGACCGGCTTGGGGCGTGGTGGTCATGTAGTGGCCGGGGATGCTGGCCAGGCACATCTGCACGATCTTGTCGGAGAACGCGGCCCGTCCGACCTTGCTGGCGTCTCGGTCACGGACGTGCAGGACGACCATCGCGGTCGCTTCGTCATAGGTGCCGTCGATGGGTTTGCTCGGCCCGACGATTGACCACCGGAAGCCGTCGAAGTTCTCGGGTCCGCCGACGCGCCCCTCGATTTGGCGCTTGAGCCAGGCGATCTTCTCGGGGATGTGCGTACCGGTGACGCCGATGCTCATCGTGTTGCGATAGCCGCCTTCGTAGGTGAGCGAGAGCTTGGTGCTTGTCGTGGGGCGGCGACCCCGGACCCCGGAGATTTTCACGCGGTCCTCGCCCAACCCCTCCAGCTGAATTGAGGCAAGGTCGGTGATGACGTCGGGATTCTGGTAGTCGGTACTGCCGACCTCGTAGAGCAGCTGCGCCGTGACGGTGTCGACGGTGACCACGCCGCCGGAGGGCGAGCTCTTCGATATGACAATGGTGCCGTCGGCGGCGATGTCGGCGATGGGCAGGCCGGGATATCCGAGGTCGTCGAACTCGTAGAAGTGTCCGAACATGCCGCCGGTGGCCTGGCCGCCGCACTCGATGATGTGGCCGGCCACGACGGCGGCCGCGAGGCGGTCCCAGTCTTCGCGGCCCCAGCCGAAGTACCAGGCGGCGGGGCCGACGACCAGAGACGCGTCGGTCATGCGGGGGCAGACGACGATGTCGGCGCCGGCGTTCAACGCCTCGACGATGGGCCACCCGCCGAGGTAGGCGTTCGCGGTGAGCACCTCGTGGCTGGCCAGGTCGAGCTTCTCTCCGGTGTCGATGTTGGCCAGGACTGCGCTACGTCCCAGATCTCCCTCCAGTGCCTCACGCAGGTCGTCGCCGATGACGGCGGCAACGGTCAGATCGACGCCGGCCTTGCGGCAGGCCTCACGGATCGCGTCAGCGCAGGCGATCGGATCCAGGCCGCCGGCGTTGGCGACCACTTTGACGCCCTGGTCTTTGATCTGGCGCAGGTTGTGCTCAAGCTGGGTGACGAAGGTGCGGGCGTAGCCGGGCCGTCCACGCAGCTGTGCCTTGCGCAGGATGAGCATGGTGAGCTCGGCGAGGTAGTCGCCCATCAGCACGTCGACGCCGTTGTCCAGAAGGGTCTTCATGTTGTCGGGGCTGTCGCCGAAGAAGCCCGAGAAGGCCCCGACACGCAGCTGGTCGGTCGTCACTGTTCGCTGCCTCGCAGGTCGATCTTGCCGTTGTCCTGGCCGAGCTTGGGTGCACCCCACCTGATTCGGCCCGGTGTGCGTGAGAGCCGGGGTACCGGTGCCGGCATACGGACGGTCCCGTACTCCTCGGTTTCTACGGCGACCAGGCTGCCGCGGGCGTTGATGTGGGGGTCGGTTGCCAGGTCACTGGGCTTGAAGACGCGGCCCGTGACCACGCCGACCTCGGTCAGACGTCGGATGGCGTCACCGGAACTGTGTTTGGCGACCCATCGACGCAGGCAGACCGAGGCCTCGGTGGAATTCGATTGGGGCAGCGTGTATTCGCCTTCATCGCGCAGGAATCCGATCAGCTTCTCGATGGTGGAGGTCGTCGCGGCGGAGACCACCACGAACGTGTCGTCCTGAGCCGGGCAAATCTCGGTGACGAACGCACCCTCGAAGGGGAATGACGCACCGTTGCGTTGTGCGTCAATGCCGAGCTTTTCGTAGAAGGGAATCTGCCATTCGATCATCCGGAACAGGCCGTCATAGATGCCCAGGTCGATCATCTGCCCCTTGCCCGACGTATTGCGTTCGAACAGGGCGAGCATGATCCCGAATGC
>CAXTHY010000084.1:0-17878 GCA_964244175.1 uncultured Jatrophihabitans sp.
GGCGGCGGCGTCGCCGGTCGCCTCGATCCGCCGCTGCAGCTCGTGGTGCAGCGCCTCGGAGAAGGCGAGCACGTACGCCTTCGCGGCCGAATACCCGGCCGAATACGGCAGCGGCTGCATGCCGGCGGTCGACGCGACGTTCAGCAGCGCGCCGACCCCGCGCTCGACCATGCCGGGCAGGAAGCGCGTGGACAGGTCGGCGACGGCGACCACGTCGACCTCGATCATGTTGATCTCGGCGTCGGGGTCGGCGGCGTGTACCGGTCCGAGCGTCGATAGGCCGGCGTTGTTCACGACGATGTCGGGCGTGAGGCCGAGCTCGTCGATGCGTCCGAGCAGCGCGGCGCGGGCGGCGCGGTCGGCCAGGTCGGCGGCCAGGACGTGCGCGCCCTCGCCCAACTCATCGGCCAGCGTGGCCAGCTTGTCGGCCGAGCGGGCGACGAGCACGACCTGGTGCCCGCGGCGCGCCAGCTCCCGCGCGATCTCGACGCCGATGCCTGACGACGCGCCGGTGACGACGGCGGTGCGGTCCGGTCCAGGGGCAGGCAGGCTCATGTCTGTCACCCTAAGGGCGCACGGGCGGGCACAATGCATCGAGTGAGCACCGAGCCCGACGCGCAACTCGACCCGGACGTCGCCAACTGGCTGATCCGCGTCCTGCCCGATCGCGATCCCGAGACCGTCGCAGAGGCCCGAGAGCACTCCCGCGCGACCAACGCGGAGGCGATCGCGCGGATGAACCCGGCCCTCCTGCCGGCCAGCGAGGTTGACGACGAGATCCCGGCCGACGGCGCCAACCCGGCGATCGCGATCCGCGTGCTGCGCCCGGCCCGCGAGGACGAGGCGGGCGAGCGCGTCCTCGACGACGCTGCGCTGCCGACCGTCGTCTACTTCCACGGCGGCGGCTGGGTGGTCGGCGACCTCGACACGCATCTCGGCCACGCCCGACGCATCTGCTCGCAGGCCCGGGCCGTAGTCGTGTCGGTGGCCTACCGGCTGGCGCCCGAGCACCGCTTCCCCGCCGCCTTCGACGACGCCGTGCGGGCGACCCAGTGGGTGGCCGAGCGGCTGGGCGACTTCGGTGGCGACGACACGCTCGTGGTCGCCGGTGACAGCGCCGGCGGGCAGCTCGCCGCGTCCGTCGCTATCGCCCGCCGCGACGCCGGCCAGCCGCTGGCCGCGCAGCTGCTGCTCTACCCGGTCACCGACGTCGCCGGTCGGTACGGCGACGACGAGATCAACGCCGGCTACATGTCCCGCGGCTCGTCGCACAAACGCTTCGGACTGACGCTCGAGGGCATGGTCAACTTCGCCCACACCTACGTCGCCGAGGCCGACTCGGCCGACTGGCGGGTCTCGCCGAAGCGCGCAGCCGACCTCACCGGCGTCGCGCCCGCCGTGATCCACACGTCGACGATGGACGTGCTGCGCACCGAGGGCAACTTCTACGGCGACGACCTGCGCGCGGCTGGGGTGGAGGTCATCAGCCGCGAGCACCCGTCGCTGAACCATTCCTACTTCGGCCTGGGCGGGGTCTCGGCCGTGGCCGACGCGGCCGCCGCGCAGGCCGCGGCCGACCTGCACGACCTGCTGGACCGGCGCTCCGCGCAGGGCGCGCCGCCCGTACGCTGACCCGGTGACGATCGCCAGCATTCTCGACCGGGCCGCCGATGGCGGTCGCATCACGCCGGACGAGGCGCTGCTGCTCTACACCGAGGCTCCGCTGCATGCCCTGGGTCAGGCCGCCGACACCGTGCGTCGTCGCCGCTACCCGGACGACATCGCGACCTACATCATCGACCGCAACATCAACTACACCAACGTCTGCGTCACGGCCTGCAAGTTCTGCGCCTTCTACCGCGCCCCGGGCCACGCCGAGGGATGGACGCATCCGCTCGAGGAGATCCTGCGCCGGTGCGGCGAAGCGGTCGAGCTCGGGGCCACGCAGATCATGCTGCAGGGCGGTCACTCGCCCGAGCTGGGCATGCAGTGGTACGAGCAGACGTTCGCGGCGATCAAGGGCGCCTACCCGCAGCTCGTGCTGCACAGCCTCGGCGCGTCAGAGGTCGTGCACATCGGTCGTACGTCCGGTCTCGATTACGCCACCGTGATCGCGCGGCTGAAGGCGGCCGGCCTCGACTCGTTCGCCGGTGCCGGCGCCGAGATCCTGGTCGAGCGCCCGCGCACCGCCATCGCCCCACTCAAGGAGAAGGGTGACGTCTGGCTGGAGGTCATGGAGACCGCGCACGGCCTCGGCCTCGAATCCACCGCCACGTTCATGATGGGCACCGGCGAGACCAACGCCGAGCGCATCGAGCACCTGCGCATGATCCGCGACGTGCAGGATCGCACCGGCGGGTTCCGCAGCTTCATCCCGTGGACCTATCAGCCCGAGAACAACCACCTGAAGGGGCGCACCCAGGCGACGTCGCTGGAGTACCTGCGCATCGTGGCCGTGGCCCGGCTGTTCTTCGACAACGTCAACCACCTGCAGGGCTCGTGGCTGACGACGGGCAAGGACATCGGCCAGCTGACGCTGCACTTCGGCGCCGACGATCTCGGTTCGGTGATGCTCGAGGAGAACGTCGTCTCCAGTGCCGGCGCCCGGCACCGCTCCAACCGCACCGAACTCATCGAGCTCATCCGCGGCGCGGGGCGCATCCCCGCGCAGCGCGACACGCTCTACCGGCACCTGGTCGTGCACCGCGACCCCAAGGACGACCCGGTCGACGCGCGCGTCCACTCGCACTTCAGCTCGACTGTGCTCACGCTGCAGCCCGCCGGCTGATGGCGGCGTGGGTGGTCGGGATGGCCGCGTTCTCCGTCGGCTGACCGGGCCGGACGCGGACCGACAGCTACTCTGCCGAGGTGTCGTTGGTCGTCGCCGTCCCGTTCGGCGTGGCCTCGGCGATCGTGTACGGCACCTCGATCGTGGTGCAGCACCGCACCGCCCAGCAACACGCGGGCGACGACGGTGACGCCAGCGCGTCCGGTTTGTTGCGGATGGCCCGTAATCCGGCGTGGTTGCTGGCCATCGCCGGCGACTTCGTCGGGTTCGTCCTGCAGATCATCGCGCTGTCGACCGGACCGGTGGTCATCATCCAGCCGCTCGTGGTCCTCATGCTGCCGGTCTCGCTCGGGGTGAGCTTCCTGCTCGGGGGCGCGCGGCCCAAGCTCGGCGACTACCTCGGCGTGCTCGGCGTCCTGGGCGGGCTGGCCGTGTTCCTTGCTCTGGTCGGCAAGCCCGGCCACGGGCGCGTGCCGCACTCGCGCTACATCGTCATGGCGATCCTGCTGGTGCTGGTGATCGGCCTCGTCCTCGTCGTCGCCGTCACCGGCCGCAACAAGATCATCCGCGGGGCGATGTACGGCGCCGTCGCAGGCGCGCTCTTCGGCACGCTCGCGGTGATGGTCGACGCCGCGTCCGACCGCGCGGCCCGAGGTGGTGTGCACGGGCTGCTGGCCACCCAGCGCGGCCTGGTCCCGCTGGCCGGCATCCTGCTGTGCGGGGCCGGCGGCATCGTGCTCACCCAACTGTCGTTCCAGGTGGGCGCGCTCGGTGCGACGCTGCCGGCGAACCTCGCCACCGATCCGTTGATGGGCGTCGTGCTCGGCGCCGTCCTGCTCCGCGAACACATCCCGCTCTCGGCCGGGCACCTGATCCTCTACGTGATGTGCCTGGCCGCGGTGGTCGCCGGCGCGATCCGGCTGGCCGATCCGAACGCTTCCGAGGCCGGCAGGACACCCCACGTCCCGTCGTGATCCCGGGGGCGGGCGGGGCGGTGCAGCGGTGAGAGACTTGGCCGGTGAGCCGAGCCACGCTGGACAAGCAGCCGCGCGAGGTGGCGCGGATGTTCGACGGCGTCGCCCGTCGCTACGACCTCACCAACACCGTGCTGTCGTTCGGCCAGGACCGGCGGTGGCGCAAGCGGACCCGGCAGTGTCTCGAGTTGGAGCGCGGCCAGCGGGTGCTCGACCTGGCCGCCGGGACGGGCGTCTCGACGGTCGAACTGACCCGCGGCGGCATCCAGGCGGTGGCCTGCGACTTCTCGCTCGGCATGCTGCGGGCCGGGCGCGCGAACCGCAAGCGCCGCAACCGGGTCCCGTTCGTCGCCGGTGACGCCACCCAACTGCCGTTCGCCGACGGCGCGTTCGACGCGGTCGTGATCAGCTTCGGGTTACGCAACATCTCCGACGTGTCCGGCGCCTTGCGCGAGATGGCGCGCGTCGTGCGTCCCGGTGGTCGGCTGGTGATCTGCGAGTTCAGCCGGCCGACGTGGCGGCCCTTCCGCGCCGTCTATCTCAACTACCTGATGCGCGCCCTGCCGTGGGTGGCCGAACGGGTCTCGTCCAATGCCGAGGCCTACGTCTACCTGGCCGAGTCGATCAGGGCGTGGCCCGCTCAGGACGATCTTGCTGCCACCGTCGACGCGGCCGGCTGGGCCGCGGTCCGTTACCGCAACCTGACTGGCGGCATCGTTGCCCTGCACCTGGCCACCCGTCGGGATTAGCCTCAGGACGGGGCGGGTAGATCGCCTCGTGGATGCGCCGGTGGCGTAACCGACAAACGAATCGGAGGCCTATATGGACGACAGCGACATCACCACAGGCGATGGTGGCGCCGACGGCGGTACCGGTGACGGCGGCGCCGACGGCGGCGCCCAGCCGGGCCCCGAGGGCCCCGCGGACGGTGGCGCAGCCGGCGACGGCGGTGCCGACAGCGGCGGCGATGGCGGCGCGGACGGCGGTACCGGTGACGGCGGCGCCGACGGCGGTACCGGTGACGGCGGCGCCGACGGCGGCACGGGTGATGGTGGCGCCGACGGCGGCGCGTGAGCCGGCCGCACGGCCGGCTGGTGACGGGCGCGGCGTGACCGCGGCGCACCCGTGACCCAGTTCTGCGACGGCGCAGGAGATGGGGCGCTCGCGCGCTGCATCTCCTGCGCCGCCGACCATTTCGCCACCGAGCACTGGGGCCGGGCGCCGCTGCTGACCCGTGCCGCCGACCTCGCTCGTGACTTCACCGACCTGCTCGACGCGGCCGCGGTCGACGATCTCGTCTCGAGCCGGGCGTTGCGCACACCGTTCCTGCGCATGGCCAAGGAAGGCACCGTCCTGCCGTCGGCCCGGTTCACCCGCGGCGGCGGCGTCGGGGCCGGCATCGCCGACCAGGTCGCCGACGACAAGGTGCTGGCCACCATCGCCGACGGCGCCACCCTCGTCCTGCAGGCCCTGCACCGCAGCTGGCCGCCGCTGGTCGACTTCGGCAGTCGGCTCAGCAGCGAGCTCGGCCACCCGGTGCAGATCAACGCCTACATCACGCCGCCGCAGAATCAGGGCTTCGCGCCGCACTACGACGTCCACGACGTCTTCGTCCTGCAGGTCGCCGGCCGCAAGCACTGGACGATCCACGCGCCGGTGGTCACCGATCCGCTCGACAACCAGCCCTGGGACGCGCGCAAGCCGGAGGTCGCCGCCCGCGCCGAAGAGGAACCGCTGATCGACACCGTGCTCGAGCCGGGGGACGCGTTGTACCTACCGCGCGGGACCATCCACGCGGCCAAGGCGCAGGGCGAGACCTCGATCCACCTCACCGTCGGAGTGCACCCGGTGACGCGCTACCACCTGGTGCGGCATTTGCTCGATCTCGTCCAGGACGATCCGCAGCTGCGGACGTCGCTGCCGATGGGCGTCGAGCTGTCCGACCCGGCCGAACTCGCGGCCCACCTGAGCGCCACCGTCGACCAGCTGCGCGACCGGCTCACCACGGCCGAACCGGCCGAGCTGGCCCGCCGGATCGGCGCCGACCTGATGAAGAACACCCGCCCCGAGGCCATCGGCCCGCTGGCCCAACTCGCGGCCGCCGACGCGCTCGACGCCGACACGGCCCTACGGTTGCGGGCCGGGTTGCGGATCCGGGTCGAGCCCATCGCCGACGAGGTCCGACTCGTCCTGCTCGACCGCACCGTCGCCGTGCCGGCCGAGTCCGGCGACGCTGTCAAGGCGATCCTGGGCAGCTCGGCCACCGACCCGGTTCGCCCGGCCCAGCTGCCGGGCCTGGACGCCGACTCGCAGTTGACGCTCGCGCGGCGGCTGCTGCGCGAGGGCATTGTCGTCCGGGCGTGATTGTCGTCCCGGCAGTGAGCCAGCCACACCCCCACCCACGCGAGACGCACGATCGGTGCGCGCTGCGGGCTCAACTGCGCGGCGACCCGATGCTGGGCACGGCGTTCCCGGCCGCGCGGCTGCTGCTCGTCGAGCAGCCCGGCGCGTGGGGGCTGAACGGGCTGCGCGAATCGCGGTTCGGGGCCGGCCCGGCGGCGGCGCTCGAAGCCAGGGGCCGCCGGGCCGGCGTGCGGGTGCAGGCCATCCGGCGGCCGGGTCGCACCCCGCGTGGCGCCGTGCGGCACTGGGCCCTCGCCGACACCCGCGACGGCCAGGAGACGCTGCGGTGGGGGACCTACGAGACCGCGGACGACCTGTTCGACCTGCCCCTGGACGGCTCGACCGGGCAGCTGGACACCGACCCGCTCTACCTCGTCTGCGCCCACAGCAAGCACGACACGTGCTGCGCGCTGCGGGGCCGACCGGTGGCCGCGGCGATCGCCGAGTTACGTCCGGACCGGGTGTGGGAGTGCAGCCACCTCGGTGGTGACCGCTTCGCCGCCAACGTCCTGGTGTTGCCGGTCGGGCTGCTCTACGGGCGGGTGCTGCCGTTCGCGGCGCCGGAGTTCGTCGCCGCCGCCGAGGCCGGTGAGGTCATCGGCGCCCTGCTGCGCGGCCGGGTCGGTTTGCCCGCGGCGGCCCAGGCGGCACTCGCGTTCGCGCACGAGCACCTGGCGCTGCGGCGGCGCCGCGACCTACGCGTCGTGTCAACCGGTCCGGTGACGGCGGGCGCGGCCACGGTGCGCCTGGACGGCCCGCACGGGGAGTTCGACGTGGCCGTGCGGGTCGAGCGCGTGGACGCCGCCGGGCTGACGTGCCACAACCCCGGGCCCAACCGCTACCTCGCGTTTCGCCCCGTCGGCATCACCCCCGTCGAGAGCTGATCGACGCGCTACGAGTGCTGCTCGCCCGAGTCGGCGAGCCGCTTGCGGGAGCGCTCGATCTCGGCCTCGGCCTCGACCCGGCCGACCCAGTCGGCGCCCTCGACGCTCTTGCCGGGCTCGAGGTCCTTGTAGACCTCGAAGAAGTGCTGGATCTCCAGCCGGTCGAACTCCGGCACGTGGTGGATGTCGCGCAGGTGCTCCAGCCGCGGGTCGCCGACGGGGACGGTGAGCAGCTTGTCGTCACCGCCCTTCTCGTCGGTCATCCGGAACATCCCGATCGCCCGGCACAGCACCAGCACGCCGGGGAACAGCGGGTCGCCCTGCTGCAGCACGAGGGCGTCCAGGGGGTCGCCGTCGGCGCCGAGCGTGTCTTCGATGTAGCCGTAGTCGGCGGGGTACTGCGTGGAGGTGAACAGCGTGCGGTCGAGGCGCATGCGGCCCGACGTGTGATCGGTCTCGTACTTGTTGCGGCTCCCTCGCGGGATCTCGATCAAGATGTCGAACTCCACGATGGCTCCTTCGTCGGGGCAACAGCCGATCACTAGTGTGACGCATCGTGAGCCGTCGAGCAGTGGCTGCCCTCGGCGCCTTCGCGCTCGCCGTACTCGTCGCGGTGCTGGCCGCCGCCGCCGCGGTCGGCGGGTACGCCGCCACGTCGGCCGCCCGGGCCGCGCCAACCCCGACACATTCGCCGGCCCCGCCGCCGGCCGCACTGGCCGACGCCGCCGCGCCGCCCACGGTGACGCCGACCTCCCCTGCGGCTCCGGCGCCGGCCGCGGCGAACGTCGCGCGCCGCCTGGCCGGCGCGCTCGGAGCCGCGGCGCTCGGCCCGCGGCTGCGGGCCCGCGTCGTCGACCTCGCTGACGGCACCGTCCTCTACAACCACGGCGGCACCGTGCCGGCGGCCCCGGCGTCCACCGCGAAGCTGCTCGACGCCGCCGCGCTGTTCGCGGTGCGGGCCCCGACGGACCGCATCCGCACCACTGTGCGCTCGGCCGCCGGGGGCACCGTCGTCCTCGTCGGCGGCGGCGATCCGACGCTGACCGGCGCCGCCGCCGGCCAGCCCGCGCGCTACCCAGGCGCGGCGCGCATCAGCGACCTGGCCGCGCAGCTCCGTGCGGCGGGCCGGACACCGACCCGGATCGTGGTCGACGACGGGTTGTTCACCGGCCCGACGGTCTCCCCGTCGTGGGCGGCCGAGGACGTCCCGAGCGACTACGGCTCAGCGATCACCGCAGTGCTCGCCGACGGCGGCCGGGCCGCGCCCGGCGACCGCGTGCGCAGCGCGGCGCCCGATCTCGCCGCGGGTCGGGAACTCGCCGCCGCGCTGGGCCGGCCCACCCTGCCGGTGGTGCGCGGGCACGCGGCCGCGGCGGCGAAGGTGGTGGCCACGGTCTCGTCCGCTCCGCTCCGCACGCTCGTCCAGCAGATGATGCTGGGTTCGGACAACGTCATCGCCGAATGCCTGGCCCGGCAGGTCGCGCTGGCCGAGCAGCAGCCGGCCTCGTTCGCCGGAGCCGCGGCGGCGATCCGTAGCGTGCTGCGTCGCACGATCAAGATCGACGTCGGCACCGGCATGGTCGACGCCAGCGGGCTGGCGGCCCGCGACCGCCTGAGCCCGGCCACCTTGATCGCCGTGCTGCGGGCGGCGGCCGAGGTCCCCCGGTTGCGTGACGTGCTCACCGCCCTGCCCGTGGCCGCGTGGTCCGGGACGCTCGCCGGGCGCTACCTCGGCCCCGTCACCCGAGGAGCCGCCGGCCTCGTCCGGGCCAAGACCGGCACGCTGACGGGGGTCTCGGCCCTGGCCGGTGTCGTCCACGACCGCAGCGGAGCCGTTCTCGTCTTCGCGCTGGTGGCCGACCGCGCGCCGGACCCGGCCGGCGCCGAGTTGGCCCTCGACGTCGTGGCCGAGCGGTTGGCCGGCTGCGGCTGTTGATCACATACAGACCGGCGGCGCGGCTGTGTTCGCTGCGCGTCCGGGCAAATCGGTCGGTAGCGTGTAGTCATGACGTCGCTCATCGACTGGGACGTCGCGGCCCGTGCTGCGAAGCGGTTCAGCCCGGCCTCGCCGCCTGTGTCGCGCCGCGAGGCCGACGACGTCGTCGGGGAGCTGTACCGCGCCACGGCCACGGCGGCCGACCACGTAGCCGACCTGACCCACCTGCAGGAGCCCCCGGTCACCGCGGTCACCCGGGTCATCGACCGTGCGGCCTGGATCGACGCCAACGCCGGCGGCATGCGCACGATCATGGACCCGGTGGTCGCCCGACTCACCGCCGCCAACCCGGTCGGCAAGGTGGCCGAGCGCGTCGGCGGCCGGCTCACCGGCGCGCAGGTCGGCGTCATCCTCGGCTTCCTGTCCGGCAAGGTGCTGGGCCAGTTCGAGTTCTTCGACCGGCCCGGCGGCCAGCTGCTGCTCGTGGCGCCCAATCTGGTCGCGGTCGAGCGCCAGCTCAAGGTCGACCCGCACGACTTCCGGCTCTGGGTCTGCCTGCACGAGGTCACCCACCGTGTCCAGTTCACCGCGGTCCCGTGGTTGCGCCAGCACATGCTGGGCGAGGTCGACGCGCTCAGCGCCACCGTTGAAACCGACCCGGCCGAACTGCGACGCCGGCTGGCGGGCGCGGTGGGCGAACTGGTGAACGTCGTCCGCGGCCGGGGTGACGGCTCCGGCCTGCTGTCGGTGCTGGCCACGCCCGAGCAGCGCGCGGTGCTCGACCGCGTCACCGCGTTCATGTCGCTGGTCGAGGGGCACGCCGAGTTCGTGATGAACGCCGTGGCGCCGTCGGTGATCCCGAGCAAGGACGTCATCGAGGGCCGTTTCGCCTCGCGGCGGCGCCGGGGCGGCAACCCGCTGGACCGGTTGCTGCGGCGGTTGCTGGGCATGGAGGCGAAGACGCGGCAGTACGTCGACGGCTCGGCGTTCGTGCGCACGATCGTGGACCGCATCGGCGTCGAGGACTTCAACGCCATCTGGACGTCCGTGCAGACGCTGCCGACCAAGGCCGAGATCGCCGATCCCGACCGGTGGATCGCCCGCGTCCACGCCTGAGCGGCAATGGGCCCGGCTCCCGCGGTCGCCGACGTGCGCCGCGCCGTCCGGTCGGCGCTGGCCCCGCTGTCGCGGCCGGTGCTGGTGGCCTGCTCCGGCGGCGCCGACTCCCTCGCTCTGGCCGCGGCCACCGCGTTCGAGGCCCGCGCCGCCGGGCTCGCCGCCGGACTCGTCACCGTCGACCACGGCCTCGGCCCTGGCTCGGCCGAGCAGGCGCGTCGGGTCGCGGCGCTGGGCTACGAGTTCGGCCTCGACCCGGTCGAGATCGTCCCCGTCGACGTCGGTAGCGCCGGGGGGCCCGAAGCCGCGGCCCGCGACGCCCGCTACGCCGCCCTCGACGCGGTGGCCGCGGCGCTGGACGCGCACGTCCTGCTCGGCCACACCCTGGACGACCAGGCCGAGACGGTCCTGCTCGGCCTGGGCCGCGGCTCGGGCCCGCGGTCGATCGCCGGCATGCCCGCGGCCGACGGACGGTACCTGCGGCCCTTCCTGGGGGTGCGCCGCGCGAGCACCGAGGCCGCCTGCGCCGCCCTCGGGCTGCCGGTGTGGCAGGACCCACACAACGCCGACCCGGCCTTCACCCGGGTGCGGTTGCGACGCGAGGTGTTGCCCTTGCTCGAGGACGTCCTGCAGGGCGGCGTCGCGCCCGCGCTGGCCCGCACGGCCGAGCTGCTCGCCGATGACCTGACCGCACTGGACGCCTGGGCCGCCGCGGTCCGCCGAGATCATGGCGAAGATGAGGGCGCGCTGGACGTCGCGGCGCTCGCCGGCCTGCCCCGGGCCGTCCGGACCCGGGTCCTGCGCTCCTGGGCCACCCCGCCCGGCGCCGCGCCGCTCAGCGCCGAGCGCACCGCCGCCTTGGACGACCTCGTCACCGACTGGCACGGCCAGGCCGTGGTGCAGCTGCCCGGGCGGCGCAGCGTGCGTCGGGAATCTGCCAGACTCGTACTGTCCGCAGCTGCCTCCGCGGGCCCCGCCGCCTCAGCGAGCCTGCAGGAGTGACGTGTCCGAGCTCGACGCCGACATCGACGAGATCCTGATCTCCGAAGCGGACATCGCTGGGCGAATCGTCAAGATCGCCGCTGAGATCGACGCCGATTTCGCCGACCGCGAACCGGTGCTGGTCGGTGTCCTCAAGGGTGCCGCGATGTTCATGTCCGACCTGGCCCGGGCCCTCGAACGCCCGTCGACCATGGAGTTCATGGCCGTCAGCTCCTACGGCAGCGGCACGCAGAGCTCCGGTGTGGTGCGCATCCTCAAGGACCTCGACCGCGACATCGCCGGCCAGCACGTGCTCATCGTCGAGGACATCATCGACTCCGGGCTGACGCTGTCGTGGCTGCTGAAGAACCTCAAGAGCCGCAACCCGGCCTCGATCGCGATCGTGACCCTGCTGCGCAAGCCCGAGGCCGTCAAGGTCGACATCACGGTGGACTACGTCGGCTTCGACATCGCCAACGAATTCGTGGTCGGCTACGGTCTGGACTACGCCGAGCGGTACCGCGATCTGCCCTACATCGGGCGCCTGAAGCCCGCTGTCTACGGGGGCTGACGTGTACCGTCGAACGCTCATGACGAAGGCGGACTACGCCCCCAGTCGGGAAGGAACGCGGACGGCCCGCCGTTCGTGGTAACGATATGAATCGCAAGAAGCTTCTTCGGTCGTGGTGGCTCTGGGGCCTCCTCGTCCTGTTCGTCATCTTCTTCCTGCCCGGACTCCTGTCCGGCGGCAGTGACTACCACGGTGTCGGCACCTCGACCGCGATCCAGCAGATCTCCAGCGGCAACGTCGCCAAGGCCGTGGTGCAGGACAAGGAGCAGACGCTCCAGCTCGATCTCAAGAAGACCTTCGACGGCAAGTACAAGAAGATCAGCACGCAGTACCCGGCCGACTCGACCGACAAGATCTACAGCACGCTCGAGAGCGCGAGCACCGGCTCGGCGCACACCGAGTGGCGCACCAAGGTGAGCAAGGAAAACACCTGGCTCTCGCTGCTCGTCAGCCTGCTGCCGATCCTGCTGATCGTCGGCGTCCTGTTCTTCGTGATGAGTCAGGTCCAGGGTGGCGGCAACCGGGTCATGAGCTTCGGCCGCAGCAAGGCCAAGCTTGTCAACAAGGACACTCCTAAGACCACCTTCGCCGACGTCGCCGGCGCCGACGAGGCGATCGAGGAACTCGACGAGATCAAGGAGTTCCTCGCCAGCCCGGCCAAGTTCCAGGCCATCGGCGCGAAAATCCCCAAGGGCGTGCTGCTCTACGGCCCGCCCGGCACCGGCAAGACCCTGCTGGCCCGCGCCGTGGCCGGCGAGGCCGGCGTGCCGTTCTATTCGATCTCCGGCTCCGACTTCGTCGAGATGTTCGTCGGGGTCGGCGCCTCCCGCGTGCGTGACCTGTTCGAGCAGGCCAAGGCCAACGCGCCGTCGATCATCTTCGTCGACGAGATCGACGCCGTCGGCCGCCACCGCGGGGCCGGCATGGGCGGCGGCCACGACGAGCGCGAGCAGACGCTGAACCAGCTGCTCGTCGAGATGGATGGCTTCGACGTCAAGGGCGGCGTGATCCTCATCGCCGCGACCAACCGGCCCGACATCCTCGACCCCGCCCTGCTGCGTCCCGGCCGCTTCGACCGGCAGATCGCCGTCGGCCCGCCCGACGTCATCGGCCGCGAGGCCGTGCTCAAGGTGCACGCCAAGGGCAAGCCGTTCGCCGCCGACGTCGACCTCAGCGTCATCGCCCGCCGCACCCCCGGCTTCACCGGCGCCGACCTCGCCAACGTGATCAACGAGGCCGCGCTGCTGACCGCGCGCAACAACGGCCGGTTGATCACCGGGCAGGCGCTCGAGGAGTCCATCGACCGCGTCATCGCCGGCCCGGAACGCAAGACCCGCGCCATGAGCGACAAGGAGAAGCGGGTCACCGCCTATCACGAGGCCGGGCACGCGCTCACCGCGTGGGCGATGCCGAACCTCGACCCCGTGCACAAGGTGACGATCCTGCCGCGCGGGCGGTCCCTCGGGCACACGCTCGTCCTGCCGCTGGAGGATCGCTACACGCAGACGCGGGCCGAGATCCTCGACCAGCTCGTCTACGCGCTCGGCGGTCGCGCGGCCGAGGAGCTCGTGTTCCACGAGCCGACCACCGGTGCGTCCAACGACATCGAGAAGGCGACGAAGCTCGCCCGCGCCATGGTCACCGAGTACGGCATGAGCGCCAAGCTCGGTGCGGTCAAGTACGGCACCGGCGATGCCGAACCGTTCATGGGCCGCGACTACGGCAATCAGCGCGACTACTCCGAGGACATCGCCGCCGACATCGACGGTGAGGTGCGCGATCTCATCGAGGGCGCGCACGACGAGGCGTGGGAGATCCTGCAGCAGTACCGCGACGCCCTCGACGCGATGGTCCTCGAACTGGTCGAGAAGGAGACGCTGGCCAAGGACGACCTCGAGCGCATCCTCGCGCCCGTGCGCAAGCGTCCGCCGCACAACTCGTTCACCTCGTTCGGCAAGCGCACGCCCAGTGACCGCCCGCCGATCGAGATCCCGCCGTCGCTGCGCAAGCCGGCCGCGAACGGGGGCTCGACGAACGGCGCGCACGGCAACGGCAACGGCAAGGCCCTGCCCGGTGTCGTGCCCGAGCCCACCGCCCCGCAGCCGCCGAGTCCGCCGTATGACAACCCGCTCGGTGGCGGCCAGGCTTGAACCGGGGCGAGCCGACGGCGCCGGTCGACTTCGCTCGCGCCGAAGCGGCGGTACGTGAGCTGCTTATCGCCGTCGGCGAGGACCCCGACCGCGATGGCCTGCGGGCCACCCCGGCGCGGGTCGCCCGCTCGTACGCGGAGATCTTCGCCGGCCTGCACGTCAACCCCAGCGACGTGCTGGAGACGACATTCGACGAGCACCACGACGAGCTCGTGCTGGTGAAGGACATCGCGCTGTACTCGACCTGCGAGCACCACCTGGTGCCGTGGCACGGCTCGGCTGCCGTCGGTTACATCCCGGGCGAGGACGGCCGCATCACCGGGTTGTCGAAGCTCGCGCGGGTCGTCGACCTGTACGCCCGCCGTCCGCAGGTGCAGGAACGGCTTACCAGCCAGATCGCCGACGCGCTGGTCGAACGGCTCGAACCGCGCGGGGTCATCGTGGTCATCGAGGCCGAGCACCTGTGCATGGCGATGCGCGGTATCCGCAAACCGGGCGCGCGGACGATGACCTCGGCCGTGCGGGGCACGTTCAAGGCCGACCCCCGTACCCGCGCGGAGGCGCTCGGCCTGATCCTGGGCCGCTGATGGTCGGCGGGGTGCAGGGCGTGCCGGCGCGCGCCGACCGGATCTGTGTCGTCGGCATCTTGAACGTCACACCCGACTCGTTCTCCGACGGCGGGCGCTACACCTCGGTCGACGACGCCGTCGCGCACGGGCTGGAGATGTACGCCGCCGGGGCCGACCTCGTCGACATCGGCGGCGAGTCCACGCGCCCCGGGGCGCAGCGGGTCGCGGCCGACGAGGAGCTGCGCCGCATCATCCCGGTGATCGAGGGCCTGGCCCGGCACGGCGTGCCGCTCTCGGTCGACACCTACCGGTCCGCGGTGGCCGAGCAGGCGCTCGCGGCCGGCGTGACCGTCGTCAACGACGTCTCCGGCGGCCGGGCCGACCCGGCGATGGCCGAGGTGGTCCGTGACTCCGGTTGCCCCTGGATCCTCATGCACTGGCGCGGGCACAGCGACCGGATGCAGCAGTTCGCGGTGTACGACGACGTCGTCAACGACGTGCGGACCGAGCTGCTGGCCCGCGTCGACGCCGCCGTCGCCGCCGGGGTCGATGCGGGACAACTCGTCATCGACCCGGGCCTGGGTTTCGCGAAGAACGCCGAGCACAACTGGGCAATCCTGGCCGCGCTGCCGACCTTCGTCGGGCTGGGCCTGCCGGTGCTGCTCGCGGCCTCGCGCAAGTCGTTCCTCGGCCGCCTGCTGGCCGCCCCCGACGGGACACCGCGCGACGTCGGCGGGCGTGAGGACGCGACCACGGCGATCACCGCCCACTGCGCCGCCGCCGGTGTCTGGGGCGTGCGGGTGCACGAGGTCCGCGCGTCGGTCGACGCCGCGCTGGCCGTCGCCGCGATCCAGGGCGCGTCGTGAGCGACGAGATCGCGCTGAGCGGGCTGCGGGTCCGCGGGTACCACGGGGTCTTCGAGCACGAACGCCGCGAGGGGCAGGACTTCGTCGTCGACGCGGTGCTCGAGTTGTCGACGCGCGCGGCTGCGGCCACGGACGACGTCGCCGACACCGTCCACTACGGCCAGCTGGCCGAGACCCTGGCGGCGGTGGTGGCCGGTGCGCCGGTCAACCTGCTCGAGACGCTTGCGCAGCGGCTGGCCGACGCCTGCCTGGCCGATCCGCGCGTGAGCGCCGCGCGGGTGACGGTGCACAAGCCGCAGGCCCCGATCCCGCTCGCGTTCGCCGACGTCGCGGTGACGATCCGCCGGGAGCAATTGTGACGCGGGCCGTGCTGTCGATCGGATCGAACCTCGGCGACCGGCTGGCGGCGCTGCGCGGCGTGACCGAGGCAATGCGTCCCTGGCTGCTGGCCGCGTCGCCGGTCTACGAGACCCCGCCGTGGGGGCCGATCGAGCAGGACGACTACCTCAACGCCGTGCTGCTGGTCGAGGACGACGCAGCGTCGGCGGCCGACTGGCTCAGCCGTGCGCAGGCGGCCGAGTTGGCCGCCGGCCGCACCCGCGGGGTCAGGTGGGGGCCGCGCACGCTCGACGTCGACCTCGTGGACGTCGACGGCATCGTCAGCGCCGCGCCGGAGCTCACCCTGCCGCATCCCCGGGCGGGCGAGCGCGCCTTCGTCCTGGTGCCCTGGTCCAATATCGACGTCGGCGCGACCCTGGCCGGCCGCCCCATAGCCGACTGGTTGGCCGGCCTGCCTGCGGCCGAGATCGCGGCCGTGCGCCGCCTCGACTCGGTCGGGCTACCTCATGAATGACTGTGACCCTCATGAATGATCCGAGACCCGGCATGCGCCGCACCGGCTGGATCGACCTCGCGGTGCCGTTCGTGATCGTGGCGGTGACCACGTACGTGCTGCTGCGATCGTCGTACGAGTCGCTGCCGCCGCTGCAGTACGTGCTCCCGGTACCGGTCGCCGCCCTGGCCGCGATCGAGTTCGTCCTCTCCCGGCGCGTGCGGGCGGCGGTGCGGCACGACCCGCAGGCCAAGCCGATGGCTGCCATCGCCATCGCGCGATGCACGGCCCTCGGCAAGGCGTCCTCGCTGGTCGGGGCGGGGGTGGCCGGAGCCGCGGTGGGCTTGCTGGTGCGACTGCTGCCCGACGTCGACGAGGTTCGGGTGGCGGCCAGTGACGCCCGGGTAGGGGCAGCGTTGCTCGTTGCGACGATCCTGCTCGTGGTGACCGGACTATTGCTGGAGCGGGCCGGGATAGACCCGAACAAGGACCGTCGCGACCCGACCGACAACCCGTGAGAGTCCGATTTGCCCCCCACGTGAGACCGGGCGATACCAGCTAACCTAGGTCCCGTGCCACGCCGATCCGACGCTGCGCCGCTGACCCGCGGCGTCGTTGTGCGTGGCGTCGTGTTCGCGGTGGCAATTGCGTTGGGGGCCGTCGCCGTCTGGCTGATCGTGACGAGCACGACGCAGAAGCGCATCGAACTGGGGATCCTGGCCGGACTCTGGGGCCTGCTGCTGGGGACGTTCTCGATGCTCGGCAGCCGTCGGTCCATGCTGCCCGCGGCCGACGCCCGGCCGGTCGCCGCGGCCGCCGCTTTCGACGGCACTAGCCAGGACGGCGCGGGCGGGGCAGCAATTCAGGTTCGCGCGAACGCCGAGGTCGAGCGGATCGAGGAGACGCTGGAACGTCGAGCCTGGCAGGCTCGCCTCGAGCAGATGCTGCGTCGCGAGATTCAGGACGCGATGAACCACGAAGTGTCGGCGCTGCGTTCGGAGATCGCCTCGCTGCGCGGCGAACTGCTTGAGAAGGTCGGCGGTCAGCTGCGCCTCGAGCGGATCGAGACGACTCGGGTGATCGGCTCGGACCTGGAGGCACTGCAGCACGAGGTCCACCAGCTCAAGGTCGCCCAGGGCACCGAGTTCGGCGCCGACATGAGCGAGCTCGCGCGGCCGGCCGTCGTGACGCCCCCGGCCAGCCGCCCGGCGGTCGAGCCCGCGACGCCGCCCGCCCCGGTTCCCGAGCCGGTCCCCGCGCCAATTGCGGACCCGGTGCCGGAGCCGCTCGCGCCAATTGCGGACCCGGTGCCCGAGCCAGTGCCCGAGCCGGTCGCCGAGCCGCTCGCGCCCGACCCGTCCGCTGCTGCCGCCCCACCGGCACGCATCGACGACTTCGCCTCGCTGCCCCGGTTGAGCCCGTTCGTCGATATCGGCCCCGAGCCCGCCCCGCGTGCGGAGCCGGCCACCAGTCCGAGTGGCTATCGCGGCCGGCGTCGCCGCCTCGACGACCAGGACGGCGCGGACGACGAGACCCGCGCCGCCCGCCATGCCGAGCGCTCGGCCGGGCGTCGGCACCGCCGCGACGACGACGAGGACGGCGCCGACGGCGACCTGCTGTCGCGCCTGCTCTCGCGTGAGGGTGCGCGCTGAGCTGGCTGGACGATTGGTTCTAAGGGATCGGACGGCGTGTCAGGTGTCGGATGAAGGTTTGCGGCGTCGACAGGCAGGGTCCGGTTCTCGGCCGGCCGCGGCGCGACGGGTTGCGTGGTTGGTCAGAAGGGCGGCGGCTGGTCCTTGTCGATCGGA
>CAXTHY010000085.1:0-7161 GCA_964244175.1 uncultured Jatrophihabitans sp.
TAGGCAAGGGCCTGCAAAGCCCTGTACGCGGGTTCGATTCCCGCCGCCGCCTCGCGTTCAACAAATCACCGAGATGCACGGTGCATAAGGGCGATTAGCTCAGTGGGAGAGCACTACCTTGACACGGTAGGGGTCACTGGTTCAATCCCAGTATCGCCCACCAACGGAGGCCCCGTATTTCGGGGCCTCCAGCAATTTAAGGATCTTTCTCGGGCCGCGCTGGGGCCACACGAGCGTTGGTTGCATTGGTTGCGGACGGTTCCGGCGTGGCCCCGATGTGGCCCGACGGCGGTGGGCCAAGCCTTCAGTTCGGCTCGGTGAGCCGTCCTGCGTCCAGGTCCTAGGTGGTCTAGCGCGTTGGCGGCCGTGGGTAGGCGTGGACGAGCGCACGCGGGTATGAGTGAGCACATCACTACTGGGGTAGTGGTCATAGGCAGGTTTGCGTATCGTTGTGTTTGCATAGGTCGGCAGGTTTGCGTATCGTTGTGCAGGAACTGGAGGTGGTTGCGGTGAAGGCGAGTCGATCGACGATCCTGCGGTCGCGGGATCGGTTCTGGCGTCCGGGCGATATTGCGGGTGCACCATCGACCGTGCAACACCTCCTCGCGGACCTCGCTAAGGGCGGGGAGCTGCGTCGCGTGCGTAAGGGGTTGTACTGGCGTGGAACGAAGACGCCGCTTGGCATGAGTCCACCTCCGACGGACGCTTTGGCAGCGGAGGTGTCCGGCGACAAGGGCGTGGGGCCGGCCGGGTTGTCGGCTGCCAATCTGTTGCGACTGTCGACGCAGGTCCCTCGTCGGGCTCAGATCGCAGTGCCTGCTCGAGCCGGGCGCTCGACAGCGGCTATTGAATTCGTGTCGCGCGCGGCACGGACCGGTCGTCGCTCGGCTGGGCTCGACCGCACGGAGGTCGCGATGCTGGAAGTGCTCAACGACCTGTCGACCAGCGAGTTGAGCCCGCAGGAGTCGTGGCGAGAGCTTCGTGGTGCGGTGACGTCGGGACGGGTGCGTCCGGATCGATTGGCGAAGGCGGCGAAGACCGAGCCAGCGGTCACTCGGGCCCGGCTGTCCGAGCTGCTGACGGACGCTGGGATGGCGGGGTTGGCCGCGAAGGTGCCGCCGGCGGATCCGCGCGTGCGTGAGCGCGCTCTCGCTTCGTTCAAGTGACCCTGGAGTCTGCGGTCGTCTGGCGCGAAAAGAATCGTGACATCTTCTCCCAGACGGTCGCAGCGGCGGCCGAGCAGCTCTCGTTGCCCCAGTTGGCGGTGGAGAAGGACTACTGGGTCTGTCAGGCGCTCCGTGCGATCGAGGAGCACGCGCCGGGAGAGACGATCTTCAAGGGCGGCACCAGCTTGGAGAAGCAGCGACTCATCGAGCGCTTCTCCGAAGACATCGACCTGCTCGTCATCGGCGCGTACGACTCACGCCGAGCGGTCGAGCGGGCACTGAAAGGCATGTGCGCCGCCGCACAGAACGCACTTCCCGGGAGCACCGCCGAGAGACGCAACAGCGGCGGCAAGCCAGGAGCGATGCATCGCAGCGTCTATCTGAGCGCCCCGCTGTCGCTACAGTCCAGGAGCTCCGCCATTGCCGACCCAGGCGGGATCCTCGTCGAACTCGGCCAATCCGGGGGAGACCACCCGGTGAACAGTCGACCGGTGACGAGCATCTTGGCCCGGCAGCTCGCAGCCGCTGACATCCCGATAGAGGCCTTCGCCGATCTGGCACCGTTCGAGGTGTTGATGCTGCACCCGGGACGGACGCTGCTTGAGAAGCTGCTGCGCGTCAACAACTTCGTTCTAGACGCCGCCCGCCGCTCCGACCACGGCTGGCCCCGCATCGGGCGCCAGTTCTACGACATCTGGGCGCTGCTCGGCAACGAACAAGTGCTCACGTTCCTGCGGGATCGCGTGACCGCCGCGGCTGTGCTCGCCGACTGCATCCGAGTGTCTGAGGACTTCTTGCCAGACCTCCCGCCGCCCAAGGGAGGCTTTGCCACCTGCGAGGCGTTCAACCCAGATTGGGATCACGCTAGCCAACTACGCGCCGAACACGAGAGCGCGATGCGCGACCTCTACTACGGCGCAACGACCCCACCGAACTACGACGAAGTGATCGACCGCATCCGCTCCAATGCGCAGCTGCTCAACCTTGCAGGCCAAATTGGAAATTCGCAGCAACGGTAGTTCAGCGAATGTATCGGTCGCAGCGCTCGCCTACGCGTATAAGCGCGGGTTGACCAGTGGCCTGTGGTTTCTGCACAACGCAATATCAGGCTCCGCGGCGTAGCACTCGAAGCGGTCTACCCGGCACTGCTGCGGTGGCGGGACCGGCTCGCACCGCAGGTGGATCTGGGTTCGCTTCCGCAGTCGCTTACCGACGGGTAGCGAGGACAACTGGTCTTTGGTCGCGATGAGGACTCGCTCGCGACCATGGATCATGGCGGCGCGGACTTCATCAACCTCGAGGGTCGTTGCCTGCATGAACGTCACCTTCTCCTCAGTAGTGCGGTGAGAGGAGCAAACGGCTCGCGTCGGGCTGATGGGCCACCAGATGCGCTGTGCGGCCATGAGATCTTGTCTGGTCCCCGTTGTGAGGTGCGGAACCTGAACCGGGGCATCGCAGGTGATGAACCGGCCCTTCGGGTCGTCCCACAACTCCAGCGTCCTGGTCGTCATGTTGTCGGCGCCCTCCCACATCGCGTCGAACAGCGACGAGAGGTGCAGGACGGGGCTCGTGGCGGTGAATGGCCGTGTGCCGGGCCGCCAGGTCTGCTGACCAACCCAGTCACCCCACGCGGACATCAACCGCCGCGTCTGCGGCGTACGCGTCCGCTGAAGCGTAATGATGTGGCCGAACGACATGAAGTCCTCGAAGCTCAGGTCGTCGCCGGACCGCAAAGCCAGGAGGATGCGCACGACCCGGACCAGTTCGTCATCCAGTACCGACATCATCTTCTCGGCCTGGTTGTGAGCACCGTCGGCATCGAAGAGCTGGTAGAAGTGCTCCTTCACGCAGGTGTCGCCTAGGCCCTGGAACTTCTGGGCCCCGGTGGCGGTATCGACCACCTCGACACGCTTGCCGTCGGGACTCCAGGCCTTCAGGTAGCCCTTGGGCACGTAGTGATGCCGCTTCGAGACTGCGTCGCGGCGCCGACTCTGAGCGATAACGTCGGCCATGTACTTCTTGGCCCGGTCAGTTCTGGACCGACCACCGCCGGTCATCGGGATTTCGCCCCACGGGTTCTTCGTCCGGCTGACGAGCGTCCACTTGTGAGGGTTGAAGGGACCGGAGTCGAACACGCGCGAAGGTTACCCGCGCACACCGACACAATTTGACCGCGCCGCGCCGGTCAACATCCCACAAGACCTGGGCCGTTCTCCTAACGTAAGCCAGTGGTCCAAAGGGGCGCTGAGCAGAAGGATGGTGTCCTCAAAGGACACTTCAGGGTCGGACGTGTCTACAAGACGCCGATGAACTCGCTCAATGTCTCGCCCACCGACTGGACGACCGACGACTTCCCTGACCTGATCTGGTCAGCCGTGCTCGCGGCCGTGTACGACGACAACGTCATCGACAACCTCAAGTCGATCCAGAGCGCGGTGTTCAGGAAGTTCGGCACCGAGGTGATCGAAGCCGAAGGCATCACCATTGACGGTCGTCTGACGTCGCTGGAGCGCGTGCCCGTTGAGCGCCGTCCGGCCATCGTCGGGTTGTTGCGGGCGGCCGGACTGCTGGAGATCGCAGTACCCGACGAGCTGCTGGCCGTGCTGCGCCAGTATCAAGGAGTACCGGGCGCCTGGCTCCTGGTCGAGCCGTTCGCTGATCGCACTACCCCCGCGCTCGACGCCGATGACGCTGTTACGTACCTCGCCCGCGCGTTCGTGAAGGCGATCGGCGACAGTCACCGCAAGGCGCTGATCGTGTTCCCGCCCATGCAGTGGCTCTGCTACCGCAAGAAGATCAGCGTGACGCCGGACATGGCCAAGGCGTTCGACAAGTTTCCCCACAACGGGGAGGACCAGGGCGCGGCCGATGCGTCGGTCCGCAGCTCGGCGATGCTCATGGACCGCGGCCCGTTCACCGATGCGGCCGTCACCGAGGCCACCCAGGCGTGGGCGAAGTCGTTCTGGCACCAGAACTGGCACATGACGAAGTGTCAGCCGGCTGAACTCAAGGACGATCCGGACCCGGTGGTCAACGCCGAGACCGGCGACGCGGCAGGGGTGGAGTACGCGCGGTTGCTCCCAGCGCCGGGTGAGAGCGAGGACCTGGCTGACCAGGTCGAGGCGCTGTTCAACAGGTTCATCGCCGCCGCGCTCGACAACGCTCGTGAAGTCGATCTCTATGACCCGACCCGTCACGAGGTGATCTGCGGGCTCATGAGTCGGGCAACCCGCGCGACGCTCATACTCGTCAGCAACCCCGACCTCTGGGGCGGCGAGCACGGTGCCGGAGTCCTGCGGTTGTTCGCAGAGACCGAGATCAACATGATGTGGATGGCGAAGCAGGGCGACGACGCCATGTATCACCGGTATCAGGAGTACGGCCAGGGCAAGGCGAAGCTCGCGCATGCCAACATGAACGCGATGATCGAGGCGATGGGTGCCGATGCGCCCGACGTGCTCAAACAGTCGACCGAGAAGCTCGGTAAGCAGCTCGGCGGCGAATGGGCCACTGAACTCATCGATGTCGACCTGGGTTCCACCTTCTCTGGCAAGAACATCCGCGACATGGCCGGCGAGGCCGACCTGGCCGATACCTACAAGCACATCTACCAGCAGGCCAGCTCAGTGACGCACGGCGAGTGGTGGACGATCGAGGACTCAGCCATGCAGCGCTGCCTCAACCCCCTGCATAAGTTCCACCTGATCCCGTCGTTCAACGCGCAGCCGGCCTTCAGTGCCGAGATGGGCAAGATGCTGGTTGGCAAGCTCGAACGGCTGCTCGGGCAAGCGGTGCGCATCCTCTTTCCGGCCGGTGAGCCGCCCACCCCTTAAAAGGACGCGTAGCCAATCATTGAGCTGGGGTGGCCTCGACCGGCTCTACGGCGACAGCACGCGTCAAATAGTGTCAAGAAGTCAAGAGGATTTCCAGCACGATGGAAGGCCGACGATCAACGTGGCGTAGCTGAGGCGTTGGATCGGCGCATGGGATTGGGTCTCCCTTGCATCCTGCGCAATCACCCGCACGGCATTGTTGAAGAATGTTTCTCGGGCCACGTGGGGGGGCGACGCCGCACCCGTTCGAGACCATCGCCAGCCACAACAACCAACGTCGAGGCTGATTTCGTTCTTGCCGAAGGTGGCGCCGTGACACGGTGTCCAGATCTGGTGCAGCGCAAGCTCGTCGCGCATGGGTTGCCTCAACGGCCAGCGACATGTGCCGTGATCGCGTTTCTGACCGACCCAGTGACGCGGAGCCTCGACCAGGACCGTCGAGTTCACGATGGCGTCGGTCCCGGATGTCACAATGTTCGAAGCGAGTCAGCGAGAACTCAGATAAACACTGATCACGTCTGCGCACGTCGTGGTCAGGACTGGACATAGCGTGTGCACACGTGACATGCTGCCAGTATGCCGACTTTGAGCGATGTCCTCCTGCGGGTACTGCTGGTCGTCGGCGACGCCGTCGAACCCCTGTCGGGAAGGCGGGTCAGCGACCTCGCCGGCATATCTCCGACCACCGCCAACAAGGCGCTCGCTGAACTCGAAGACCTCGGCGCCGTCCGTGGCCAAACCCGCGGCCGCGCGGTCTACTGGGAAACCGACACGGCCGCAGCAAGTCTGCTGACCGGCGCGCGCCCGGCTGGGCAGCCGGCAACGCGGACTGTCGTCGTCCTGACCGCGCTGCCCCTGGAATATCTCGCAGTCAAGAGCCGACTCGACGCTCCGGCGGAGCGGCGCGCACGCAACGGGACCCGCTACCTCGACGGCCATTTCTCCGGCGAACGTGTCGTATGGCGACTCCTGGTTGCGCAGACCGGAATGGGCAACGTGAGCGTCGCCGCACTCGTCGGTCAGGCCGTGGACGAGTACGACGCCGACCTGATCGCGTTCGTCGGCGTCGGAGCGGGCATCAAACCGGCCGACCAGCACCTCGGCGATGTTGCCATTATCGAGCGGGCCTACAACGCGCACTCGGGGAAATACACCGTCGACGACGAAGGGACCGCAGTCTTCCAATCGCGGCCCATCAGCTTCACCACATCGGCGAGCCTGCTGAGTCTGGGTCGGTCGGTCGCCCGGCAAGGGGATTGGGATCCGGCGACTTCACGCCGTACAGGAAAACCGAAGGTCACTATTTCGTCAGTTGCCTCGACGGAGGCGGTAGTCAACGACCCGGACAGCGAGATTTACGCGCAGATTGCGCGCGGGCTGAACAACTGTGCCGTCATCGACATGGAAACTTTCGGCTTGTACGCCGGAGCCCACACCAGCGACGTGCCGGCAATCGCCGTTCGCGGCATCTCCGACTTCGCATCCGGAAAGACGGCTGCAGCGGACACGACGATGCAGCCGCGCGCGGCGCGCAATGCCACCGAGGTGTTCATGGAGATGCTGTTCCGCGTGCATCCTGATGACGTCCCGCCGCGAAGGTTAGGCCCACGTCCCGCACCACCAGAGCAGGCCGAACCTCATCCCGCCCCCGAGTTGCCGCCGTGGGCGCAGCCGTGGGAGTTACGGCTGCGCGCCGTCTCCCAAACCCGCGCGGACAAGGCCGTCACCGATCTGACCGACGCAGCGACGCAGGGCACCGTGCCAACCTGGGTCAGCCGCACGTTGCACCGTCCGAAACCGTGGCTTCGCGCCGACCAGACCGGCGACGGGTGGGCACTGGTTGCCGCGTTCGCCGAAGCCGCCGACGCCGCTGGAACGGCGGCGGCGTACGAGAAGGCCGCAGTCGCCGCCTCGGCCAACGGTGACGCGACCGTTGCGGTCGTACACCGCTTGCGTGCCGCCATAGCCAGCGGAGGTGGCGGAAACTACGCCGAACAAGCACACCGAATTGCGGACGCGCTTGCCAACGTTGACCTTTCCCCGGCGCCCGAACTGGCTCCGCTGAGCGAGTTCTACCTTGCTACGACGCAGAACACGTTCCAGCCGATATTCGACGCGGCCGTGCCAGCGCTGCGCAGCCTCGGCATCGACCCTGCCAGTGT
>CAXTHY010000085.1:7171-8002 GCA_964244175.1 uncultured Jatrophihabitans sp.
GGTCGTCGGCCTCGACGCCGAACGCGACCCGAAACCGGAAGCGACCGCAAAAATGGTGCCGGTGTCTGAGGCAGTACGCACCTACCTGGCGACCAGTGTCCTGTTGACCGTCGCCTGGGTACTGCTCGCCGACGAGGACGGCGCACGGGCACGTCGCGCCGCGCAGCATGCGCTGACCCTCACTCCGAACTCGTCGACCGGCCGGCTGCGGCTGGCCCAAGCGATGCTCACCCAGTTGCACAGTGGCACCCCCAGCGGCATGGTTGCCGATGCGAGCGAAACGTTACGTCGCGTTGAAGAAATCGCGATGGAAGTCCGGCAGATGCAGGCACGATGGAAACGGCCGACCGCGGAAGCGCTCGCGCTGGCCGGACGGGCACGCATCGAAGGCGGCGACCCGGCCAGCGCTCTGACGTTGCTCCGTGCTGCGCCGAACGGGCACGCCACTGTGGACGAAGCAGCTAATGAGGAAGTCCGCCAGGTGGCTGCGCACGCTGCCCTGCTGACCAGTAACACCGAACTCGCTTTGGAGTTGGCGCAGACCCTCACCAGCGCCGAAGCCCATCTGACCCGCGGCGCAGCGCTTGCCCGGGCCGCCGGAATGCGTGGAGAAGCAGTCGCGGCATACCGGAAGGCGCTGGACGCATCGCAGGGTCGCGTCGACTATCTCGAACGGGCGCTGCTCGGCCTGGCCCGGCTCGGCGTTCCCGTCGAAGGCAGCAGCGCGGACGCGCTCACCGAACACCTCACGCGCCTGCGAGCCGACGACGCACAAGGTGCCGATCTCGTCATAGCCACCGCCGAACTGACTGCGGGCAACTATGAGCGGGC
>CAXTHY010000085.1:8012-17534 GCA_964244175.1 uncultured Jatrophihabitans sp.
ATCGTGATTGCGCGGCGGTACCGGACGCTGCTGCGTGCCGTCGAACTTGAAGTGGACGCGCTTGCCGCGTCGGGCGAACGAGATAAGGCAGTCGAGCGTTTGGATGCGTTCGGTCGCGGCCGAGGCGACAACGCGCTCCGTGTCCGGGCGATGATGCTGGCCGGACAGTTCGCCATGTGGGACCGGGTGTCGGCGATCGCTAGCGACGTCATCGACGCCGAAACGGGCGAGCTGCTTCGCATCGGTCGCGAAGCGAAAATGTACGCGCACGCCCGCATGGGGGAGTGGCGGGACGCCGAAATCCAGGTTCGGAAGCTGCTCGCCGAGCTGGACGAGGACAACGATGACGCGATGTCCGGTCAGGAGACCGACGGGGCCGGCGGCACGAACACCGAAGACGGTGAACGTGCCGTCGCCTACCGGTGGTTCGGCGCCGAATCGTTGTACCGGCAACGTCGTTTCGCTGACGCGCTCGTCATGCTGACCAAGCCCGGACTCCTGCCGACAACAGAACGCACGCAGGTGATGCTTGTGTTGGCGGTCGTGCGGAGCCTGTACGGGCAGGGCATCCCCGGCCAGTCGGGGCAGCCGTCAGTGAAGGTGCCTGACGACGTTTTCGACTGGATCTTGACGATTGCGGCCGCGTGGGCTGCTGACGAAGAAATCAGCGCTGAAGCGATCAAAGTCATCCTGACCGCCCCAGCCGACGTCAACGACGTACGCCTCATCCGGGCCCGCGAACTTCAAGAACGGTATTTCGAACAGTTCGCCGACGACGGGCAGATCAAACGAATCAGCGTCGGCGACGACGAAATGACCGAACTCGTCGACATGCTTCGTGCCACGTTCGCGCCGCGAGCCAAAGACATGACCGAGCTGGTGACGAAAGTTGTCGCTGGCGACCTTCCCGCCGCGATACTGGCCGACGCCAGCCATCGCAGTTACGCTCAACTGCTCATCGAGCCGGCGCTGCGCACCTACGTCGTGCGGAGCGAACCTGACACCGGCGAGCCGGAACGGCTCGTAGCTGCCCGTGCTGCGCTTGATGCCGGCCAGGTCACCGTCGACACGAGCGCGCTCGTTGTCGCGAGCAAACTTGGGCGTCCTCGGACCACATTCACCGCGCTGTTTGGCAAGGTGTTCCTGCCGGCGTCGCTGCGCGACGACATCTACCAGGCAAGGGCGAGCCTGTCGCTGCACACCACGTCCACGCTCGGCTGGGATCCGGCCAGTCAGCGGCCGACGTTGACCACATTCGATGAGGACATGGTCGCCGGATGGGCGGCTGACGTTGACGCGTTGGCTGATGACTTGGCACACCTCGAGATAGTCGCCGACGCCCAAAACGCTGAACGCGGCCTGTGGAGTGGCGCAGTTCGCCTCGCTCAACATCGGCGTACGGCGTTGTGGGCCGACGACGTCGCGTTACGCGAATGGGCGCGGGCCGAAGGGGTGGCGGCGTTCAGCACCCTCGATCTGATCGAGGCTGCCCGCGGTCGTGAGCTTGATGATGCGCCTTCGCCTGGGCGTATCCGGTCTGCGCTCGTCGCCGCCCGCATAGTTGACTTGCCGCTGGCTTTGCCGTGGTGGTCAGCGGCCCAATCCGAGAGGTTCGACGCGGGCGGGTACACAGCGTTGAGCATCAGCCGGCGCGCCGCGTGGCGGGACGTCCCCGGCGGCTTCTTCCAGTATCAGCAGCTGATGCGGCGTCTTCCTGTCGGTGATGTTGGTCTGGTGATGGCGTGGGCAGCGTTGGCTGTGAACGGGTTGGTGGGGGCGGTGCCGCCGTGGACTGCCCTCAACATGGAACCGCTGCTGGTCGCAGAGCGCGTCGCCGACCCTGATGTGTCGGTTGACGAGACTGGGTCCGGGCAGGTGTTTCGGGCTTTGATTGGTCTCGCGGATACGGTCGGCGCGACAGCGTTCCCGGGCGGCGACGGCGTCGCGGAGACGATTACGATCATTTCGCAGACACTGCGCAGCGTGAGCGACGGCGTCACGATGTCCAAGTTGTTGGCCCGCGCCATCTCAATCTTGGACCAGCCGCACCGTAGTCGTGCGATGACCGCGCTTCTGTCGTCGCCGGCGACGCCGCCGGCCCCGCCGAAGTAACCACCAACGAAAAGGCGAGCGAACCGAGCGACCGGCGAAACCGGCAAGGCGCCGCGAATGCGCGCGCACGAGTGTCCGCCGACGCCACCTCACCAACGGCGAATACGAACATATAGAGGTCTATAGTCTGGACGGCACGCTTCCGTTGTTGGCACGGCGATGATGGGGCGCCACCTGGCCGCAGCGAGGACGACATTCTTGGCCGCTCTCAGTTTGCCGTTGGCCGTGCGGCCGCTGCCGCGTCAGCAGCCCACTTCAACGCCGGACCCTGCAACGACGGCGGCCCCAGCGACGTCTTCCGATGACTGAACGCACGCTGCATAAACTCTTCGACCTCAGCGTCGTTTCCTTCATCGCTCGCAATCGGCACATGCAACAAAGCAGCGCACACCGACGCGACCGGCGCCGACACAGTCTGCGTCACAGCAAGAAGCTCGCGGCCAGCCAATGACACGATCGTGTCCAGGCAAAAACCGCGTGCCGTATGAACGGACGTCTCCTCGTCGAACTCCGGTTGAAGCTGCGCGAGCAACTCCCGAGCCCCCGTTCCACCGAGATCCGACACGTACATGCGCCAGCTCGCCGAGCGCACGATTGAGCGTCTCCAACCGCTGCCACCCGGCCGCGTGCAACCAGTCACGCGGAGTGGTGCGTTCCGACCCTTCGAGTTTCGCGGCCCGGTCTGGACGTCGCCGCCACGTCCGCAGCCGCGCCGTCTGCTCGAGCGTCGTTCGAAGGACGCCCATCGCGCGGTCGTCATCTTCAAGCCACAGCCAATACGCAGACCTGATCGATGTCGCGATCGCCGCAGCAGCATCAGACATCTCGCCGTCAACCCACACAGCGAGCACGCCCGCCACCTCGGTCGTCAGGAGGTACGGAATTTCCCGGGCGCTGAGGCCGTCAACATTCCACTTCGGGCCGAGCTGTTTACGTTCGTATTCCAAGGCGCGTTGCGCGGCACGCGCACATGAATGCCGATGCCCACACGAGCGACAAATTCATCATCTCGTCGTCGCGGAACAGGCGGCCTGCCGGCTTTCGTTTGGCCAAAACTTCCTCGAACAGGTCTGAACCGTCCTGCAACATGCCGATGAAAGGCGCGCTGAGACCGTGACCGGGATGTAACGGTAGGAGCGCGGCCAACGGCACCGGAACGATCGTTCCAGGCTTCTGCTCCGGCCATGCCCGCCGATTGGCGGCAGCGCGGACCCGATCAGCGTCGATACCCGCTGCCTCATCGTCTGCGCCGATCCGGCTCATACGGTCCGGGGCGGTCGCCAAGAGCTTGACAGTGGTGGCGTCGCCGCACGCTTCGGCGACCTCCGTCAGAGCGGCGCCAATCTGCGCGCTGCACATACGGAGAGCGTCGGTGACCGCCAGGTAGGCGGCGTAGACCACCGGGGGTTCTTTTCCTGGGGCGCAAAGGTCGGCGGTATCCCACTTGACCGCGTCGATGCCCTCGCGGGTATGCAGAATTTCGCTGAGGATGCCCATCACAGCAGACGGGCAAATCTCCGTCCCGTCACTCATCGTCATGTGCGTGTGCCCGTCGACGTTCTCGTCCGAGAGGCTGCCCGGGTCGTCATCGAGGTCGAGCGTGGAGGCGTCAAGCTGATCAGCGGTCTCGTCAGCTCCACGTTGCGGCTGAGAGTCCGCGCTCCACACGCGGGCGATGTAATCCAAGCTCGACTCGCCACTGCGGTGCGGAGTATCTGTCGTGAACGCACGATTCTGCGACCACCGTTCCAGCTGATGGCGGGCAATGAGCGCCGCGCCGATGAACTGGCCGCTTAGTAAAAGCCTGATTGAGGCAACCATGCTGTCGACGCCCCACGCAAGATGGTCAATCCAGGTCCCGCCGTAGCTCGACGGATGCCGCGAACGGCTTGCCTTGTAGCGGCGCAGCACGACATCGAAACACATGATTAGTGCCAGCACGTCGTACGCCACTTCCCGCAGTTCCGCAGGACTCTGGGCGATATTGTCCATTCGCGCGGCGTGCCGGGCGATCAGTGCCGCATACACGCGGTCCTCGCCTTGCGCGGCGAGCGTTTCGTACTCGGGCAGGGTGTTGCCATACCGGCGGCCACGACGCTGCGCTTTGAGTGCCGCGCGCTGCTCTTCCTTCTCGGTTGGCTGGCGTTTGCCGGTGCGAAGGTCGGCTCGTCGCCTGCTGTCGCGGCCCATTGCCCGTCACCCCTGGTCGTTCGTCGGCTGTCGTCGAACTGCACCTTGGCACTGCCAGCGCGTCGCACAACACCAATTATCCGAGTGAGCGCGCGGTTGAGGCGATCGACCCGAGGCGGTGGATCGTCGCGCAGGTCGAGGTGTTCGGTCAGCGCGGCGAGTCGGCGGCGCAGTTGTTCATGTCGTTGCCGGTACCGAGCTGGTCCGACCGGGCTGTGCCCGCGCTGATCATGTGCGATCACTCGGTAGCCGTAGTGCAGGAAGAACGTCATCTGGGCGTCCCGGTCGTCAGCCAACAACGGCCGCCACGGCTGAATACGATCGGCTGACCGGACCCCAGTCTGACATGGCGCCGGAAGACACAGACGTCTGACGCGGCGAGATCGCGACCGCCGCAGGATGGACGCTCCGCGCTGTCCAACGGCCGCCGCCGTTGAGGACGGAGATCTGCGTTCGACGGTCCCTTCGGCGCGACCAGCGCACTTCTAACACGCTGGAAGGGCGAGGAGTTGTTGTGACGGCGTCGTGGGCTTAGCTGTCGTCGTGACCGTCCCGGCCTGACACGTCACCCGCGGATCGTGTCGGGCCACAGGGGGGCCACACCGCAGCCGAAGCCAACCATCGTCAGTGACGACAACCAACGTGTGAGGTGCAGGAAATCTGGGCCATCCAACCTTAGTTGGGGCAACCAACGGTCAAGAGAAAGCATTGACACGGTAGGGGTCACTGGTTCAATCCCAGTATCGCCCACATAGAAGGCAGCAATACGGGGCCCGCAGCGATGCGGGGCCCTATTTTGTGCCCTCCGTGAGCACTGAACTCAACGTGTAGTGTCAGTGCCGATGTAAGAACGGCCCCGGCCCGCTTCAGCCGCACAAGGACGGGGGTTTGCATGCGCTGCAGGGCCCCGTTCCAGGGTCGGTCTGACGCGCCGAATGCAGCGCGTGCAACAAACGTGCAACACCAGCTCGCGCGCGTACCGCTCTTGAGCACGTTTCTACGCGGTCCGACGTTGGCAGAGCCGGGCGCGCACCAGTGGTCCGCGACGTCGCCCTGATGAATGTGGCCGGCGACGCCCACGTTGCACGTTGGTTGCATCGGCGGCCAGACTCGCAGGTTTGGGTTGCGGATTCGCCCGCGAACGCCGGGGGAGACGAGCCTGCACCAGGCCGTGAGCATTACCGTGGTGCGGTAGGGGTCGTCGAGGCATGGGTCGGCGGACTGCGGCAAGCAGATCGCCGATTAGGTTCGTGGTCGCAGTGAAAATGTGCTTGATCAAAGAGTGAATCTGGTCGTATATCGACCGAATCGATTCTTTGATCAAGCATCTGAGCGCGGCCAACGCGGCCGGCAACGAGATTGCGGGCCGGCCCATGGACCTATTGTGCAGATTCGCAGGCGACAGCCCTCGTGGCGACAGCCCTCGGCCCGTGATTAGCTCGTAGGTTCTACTCGACCCGTGACGGGCATGGCGGTGCACCTCAACCGGCCGCCCCACTCCGTCCGGCTGGTCGCCTGGGGCCGCGCGCCGAACGGCTGGCACGCCTGCGTGACCTGGAATCAGCGGATCAGCACCCTGGCCGGAGCCGACGAGATCGGTTTCGCCGCTTGGGTGCCGGCCTCGGCGGTGTCCAAGCCGGGCTGGTCGTCGTCGGTGGACGTGCCCTGGATCGTGCTGCCGCCTGACCGCCGGGCTTGGCCGGCGCCGCCAGGTTGGCCGGCCTGGTATGACAGGGTGTGGGACGACGGGCCGCTCCGGGCTCCGCCTGGGGTTCAGGTCGTGACCGACGCAGCCTGGCGACGGCGATGACCACACCGACGGCGACGCTCCACGAAATGACCGCGGTCTCGGCCCTACTCTCTCTGGGCATGCCCGGATAAACCCCGAAGAAGCCAATGCCGTGAACGTCGTGTGCGGCTATCTTGCCGGCAACGACGACAGGATGCCGCGTGACGTTTGTCCGAGCGCTGGAGACGCTGGCCAGCAGGGCCACACAACGCATTGCGACCGGCTGGGACGAGGCCGCGGCGCGCGCAGTGGCCGGGATGCAGGACGGCTCGACCGCGTCGGCCGGGCGTCAGTGGACCTGACCGCGAGGCTCTATCCAGGTGTAGCCGTACTGGGCGTATGCGGCGATGAAGGTGCCCCAGAGGCCGACGCCGATACTTGCGGCCATTCCGAGGAAGCCTCCGGCCGACTCGCTGAACAAGAAGCTGATCGAGCCAACAACTCCCTCGCCGCCGCCGAACACCACGGCATAGCAGGAGCCGCTCAGCGCCTCGGCGCCTCCTTCGACGACGGTGACGGCGAGCGAGATGTCGCCTCCGATGATGAGTCCGAGATCGGCGGCCAGCGAGTCGTAGTAACCCCATACACCTGACGGTGTGACATATACGCCCTCTCCGATAGATACGCCCAAGCCGCCCCCAGCCGTTGCGCTGATGCCCGCAGCGACGGTGCAGTTGATTGCGTGACACAGGTTGTGCATTTCTCGGAGTTCGCCTACGACATCCGACAACGCTTCGAACGCCATCGCCTCGGGGGACGTCGGCGGCCTTGTAGTGCCGGCACGAGACACCGCCGTGGCATGGCCGTGTGCGACAACCTCGCCGCTCGCGTTGACTGCGACGACGGGTCCGGCTCGGAGGGCTCCACCGTCGATCCCGGCGTCGCTTCCGGCGGAGGCGACGCCGCCGTCCATCGTGGCGCCAGCATGTGTAGCGGCCGATACATCGTTCTCGGCGCGTGCGATGTGGGCCACGCCGCCGTCCGCGCTTTCGACCCCACCGTCCATTCCGGTGTGGATCCCGGACGTGCCGGTCGTCGCCGGCCTAGCGGTAGCGGTGACCGTACGCCCAGCTAGCGCACCTTCTTGCCACACCTGGCCGATGTAGCCAGTCGTTGTGGCGTCGAATCCCCACCCCGCGAAGTCTGGAGTCTCTGGCTGCTCAGAGCCCGGATGCTCAATCCCGTACTCATGCCCGTGCTGCCACGCCGATTCATACGGCTGAGTTCCGTGATACGGATTGGTCACCGCAAAAGCGTATTAGCGGCAGACCGACGCAGCCATAGACGTTCGGCAGTTCCGCGCGTTGGGGGACCTTCGTCCTCGCGCGTCGTCATCGGCATGCCACCCGGCCGTGCGCCCTGTGGACTGGATGGACAGCAGGGCGAACGCCCTCTCCTTCGTCTCGGCTACCGAGCGGTCGACCGAGCGCAGGGCGCGGTTGGTCGCCATGTCGGCCGGCGTTTTGCCGTGCACTGGCGCGGCGTGGTCGAGGAACCCCGTGATGGCCGGGAAGCCGACCGCCTGGATCGGCAAGCACTGGGGGCCCCACTGCCCCTGCGATCGCCGATAGGTCGCAGAACGGCCGCTACGCCGCAGAGCCGGTAGAGACTTCGGCGATGGTCGCGGACTAGTCGTCGCGCCGCAGTTGCCGCTCACGCCGCCGTGCTGCATGCATACATGTTGATGAGGTCGAAGGCGTGGGCGACCGGTGTTCCGGCAAAGCCATCTCGGCGCCAGCGGCAGCCGACGCCGTCGACCTTGATCGTTCGACCGTCACTGATTGTCACTCTGACGAGTGCGAAAAGGCGGTTCCGGATCCTTCTCGGGCCGTTCTGGGGCCACACGAGCGTTGGTTGCGTTGGATAGCGACGGTTCGGCCGTGGCCCCCGATCGGCCCGTTGACTGGGTGAAGACCTCGCCGACCTCGCCGACCTCCTCGGCGCACAACTTGTTGGCGGTTCAGTTGGCGGTGGAAGCTCCGGCGTCGCCATCTTGCGGTTCTTGCCGGCGAGCAGGCCATCTGGTAACGAATGAGCACTGCATCGAATGTGTCGTGCTCACAGGCACTTGCGGCACGTCAGCGTTTGGCCCGCGCAGCGGGGCTATCGCGGATTGCTACCGGCCGATGTCGACGGTGATCGACGCTAGCCATCAGTACACTTCTATTCCGAAAGCGGTATAGTTGTGTTGTGGAGATCGGAGTGCAGGAGGCGGCGGCGCGCCTGGGTGTTTCGGATCGTCGAGTGCGCGCTTTGATCGACGACGAACGTTTGGCGGCCCGTCGGGCGGGTGGTCGGTGGTTAATCGATGAAGCCGGCCTGAGCGGTGGTGTCGTGGCGTCGCGTCCGATGTCGCCGCGGATGGCGTGGGCGTTCATCGTCGCGCTGTCGAGGGTCGCGGAGCAGGGGGCCGCCCGCGGGTCGGGGTCGGGCGGGTCTGAGCTGCTTGGCCGGTTGAACCTGGCATCGGCCGAACGGAAGCGTGTCGATCAGCGCGTGATGCGGTTGGTGGTGGCTGACGATCCTGCGTTGCTGTTGCGGTCGTGGCTGGCCAAGCGTGCTGCGCGTCGTGTCTATAGCGCGGCGCCGGAGGACGCGGCGGCCCTAGCGGCCGACGACCGGGTGGTTCGGTCCGGGGTGAGCGACAGCGCAGTCGGCATCTCGATCAGTGATGAGGTCGAGGGCTATGTCGCGCTCGCCGACGAGCGCGACATCGTCGATGAGTACCTGCTGTCGCACGTCGCGCCGCACAACGTTGTGCTGCATGTGCTCCCCGCCGACAGTTGGCTGTCACTGGACGAGATCGGCGTCGGTGGCAACGCCATGTTCGGGGCCGTGCTGGCAGATCTGGCCGACCGACGTGCGGCGCGTGAGAGCAGTCGTATCGTGGAACTGCTGGCCGGGGTGCGTGCGCAGCTGGGGGAGTCCGGGCTGTGACGGTCGTGATCGCGCCGCCTATGCTGGCGGCGCAGGAGAACGCGTGGCTGGGTTTACTGGAGATCTTCGCGCGGCTCCCCGGGGGCTGGTGTCTGGTCGGCCGGCCAACTCGTGCACCTGCACTGTTGGGAGCGCGGCTTTGCACCGAACCGCCCTACCAACGATGCCGATGCCGCGCTCGACGTGCGTACGCGACCGGAGATCCTGCTGGAGTTCACCCGCGTCTTGACCGAGATCGGTTTCGCCACGGCCGGGTCGAACATGAGCGGTCATCAGCATCGTTGGATCCGCGGTGACGCGTGGATCGATATCCTCATCGCTGGGGGACTCGGGCAGCGCGGTTCGCGGCGGCGTGGCGTCACGGGCGCGACGACGCTGACCTCGCCCGGGATGCAGCAGGCTCTGGACCGCACGGAGATCGTGGATATCGAGATCGCCGGTGTGCGAGGTCGGATCCCGAGGCCATCTCTGCACGGTGCGCTCGTGGTGAAGGC
>CAXTHY010000086.1:0-17433 GCA_964244175.1 uncultured Jatrophihabitans sp.
CTTGCCCTCGTAGTCGACGATGTCGCCGGCCGCGTAGACGCCGGGGACGGACGTGCGGCCCATCGTGTCGACCATGATCTGCCGCTTCTGGATGTCGAGGCCCCACTCCATCAGCGGGCCGAGGTTGGCGGTGAAGCCCAGGGCGGCGATCAGCTTGTCGCAGCGCAGCGTGCGCGCCTCGTCCGCGCCCTTGATCGTCACGTCGACCTCGCGGACGTCAGGGTCGCCGCGGACCCCACTGACCTGCGCGTCGGTGATCATCTCGACCGACGACGCCTTCAGCAGCTCGACCGAGTGCTGGTGGGCGCGGAACTCGCCGCGACGGTGCACGATCGTCACCGACTTGCCGATCGGCTCGAGCATCAGGGCCCAGTCGAGGGCCGAGTCGCCGCCGCCGACCACGACGATGTCCTGGCCGAGGTAGGCCGACGGCTCGGGGACGAAGTGCACGAGCCCGCGCCCGAGGTACTCACCACCCGTGGGCAGCGGGCGCGGCGTGAACGTGCCGATGCCGCCGGTGATCACGATGGCCCGGCACTCGATCCGGTGTCCGGTCGAGGTCGTCACGGCAAAGCCGCCGTCGCCGCGTTCGAGCCCGACGGCCTGGTGCCCGAGCCGGTAGTCGGGCCGGAACGGCGCGGCCTGCTTGAGCAGCTGGTCGACGAGCTCGCGGCCCTTGATCGCCGGGAAGCCGGCGACGTCGAAGATCGCTTTCTCGGGGTACATGGCGGTGATCTGCCCGCCCGGTTCCTCGAGCGAGTCGAGCACTGCGGTCGAGAGCAGCCGCACGCCGGCGTAGTAGGCCCCGAACAGGCCGACCGGTCCGGCGCCGACGATGAGCAGGTCCACCGAGTTCGCGGAGACGTTGGTCACGAAAGCCGACCTTACCGACTCGGCCCGGCCACTCACTCGACGGTGACGGACTTCGCCAGGTTGCGCGGCTTGTCGACGTCGAAGCCGCGGGCCTGCGCGATCTCGGCCGCCAGCACCTGCAGCGGCGGGGTCGTGACGAACGGCGAGAACAGGGTGGGGACGGTGGGCACCGGCAGGAAGTGCGCGGCCAGCTCGCGCGCGGCCGAGTCGTGCGCCTCGCTGATCACGATGGTGCGGGCGCCGCGGGCGCTGATCTCGGCGACGTTCGACATCATCTTCTGGTGCAGCACCGGTCGTCCGGTCGGCGACGGCATGACCACCACCACCGGCAGGCCCGCTTCGACCAGCGCGATCGGGCCGTGCTTGAGCTCGCCGGCCGGGAAGCCCTCGGCGTGCATGTAGGCCAGTTCCTTGAGCTTGAGCGCGCCCTCGAGCGCCACCGGGTAGCCGATGTGCCGCCCGATGAACAACACCGTGCGCGACTGGGCGATGTCGCGGGCCAACTCGCGCACCTCGTCCATCGTGGCCAGCACCTCGGCGATCGCGTCGGGCATGCGGCACAGGCCCTCGAACTCTCGCGCCACCTCGTCGACGTACTTGGTGCCACGCGCCTGCGCCAGGGCCAGGCCGACGAGGTCGACGGCCGCGACCTGCGCCAGGAACGTCTTGGTCGCCGCGACCCCGATCTCCGGCCCGGCGTGGGTGTAGAGGACGGCGTCGGACTCGCGCGGGATCTGCGCGCCGTTGGTGTTGCAGATGGCCAGCACCTTGGCCCGCTGGTCCTTCGCGTGCCGCACCGCCTCGAGGGTGTCAGCGGTCTCGCCGGACTGGCTGATGGCCACCACCAGCGTTTGCCGGTCGAGGACGGGATCGCGGTAGCGGAACTCCGAGGCCATCTCGACCTCGACCGGCACCCGCGTCCAGTGCTCGATCGCCTGCTTGCCGATCAGCCCGGAGTGGTAGGCCGTGCCGCACGCGACGATGAACACCTTGTCGACGTCGCGCAGTTCCTGCGGGTCCAGGCGCTGCTCGTCGAGCACGATCTGGCCGCCGATGTGGTGACCGAGCAACGTGTCGCGCACCGCGCTCGGCTGCTCGGCGATCTCCTTGAGCATGAAGTAGGGGTAGCCGCCCTTCTCGGCGGCGGTGAGGTCCCAGTCGATGTGGAACGGCGTGCCCTCGGCCGGCGAACCGTCCAGGCCGGTGATCGTGTAGCCGTCGCGGCGGATCTCGACGACCTGGTTCTGGCCCAGCTCGACGGCCTCGCGGGTGAACTCGATGAACGCGGCGACGTCGCTGGCCAGGAACGTCTCGCCGGCGCCGACGCCGAGCACGAGCGGCGAGTTCCGCCGGGCTGCGACGACGACGTCGGGATCGTTCGCGTCCAGCAGGACGAGGGTGAACGCGCCGCGCAGGCGCCGGCTCACCGCGCGCACGGCGTCGGCCAGTGACCCGGCGTGCTCGTCGAGATAGCGCGCGACGAGGTGGGCGACGATCTCGGTGTCGGTGTCGCTGGCGAACTCGACGCCCACCCGTTCGAGCTCACTGCGCAGCGCGGCGAAGTTCTCGATGATGCCGTTGTGGACGACCGCGATCCGCTCGTCGACGCTCAGGTGCGGGTGCGCGTTGCGGTCGTTCGGCGCCCCGTGCGTCGCCCACCGGGTATGTCCCATGCCGGTGGAGCCGCGGATCGTGCGCGTGGCGACCTCTTTGTCGAGGTTCTCGATCCGCCCGGCCTTCTTGGCGATCTGCAGCGTGCCCGTGCCCTGGCTGGTGTCGATGATCGCGACACCGGCGGAGTCGTAGCCGCGGTACTCGAGGCGACGCAGCCCCTCGACCACGACGTCGAGAGCCGGCCTCGGCCCGACGTAGCCGACGATGCCGCACATGCAATTGCCTCCAGGTCGCTCGCGGACCCCAGCCTAAGGCGTCGGCGTCTTGGTCGGGGTCGACGTCGATGTCGGCGTGGTCGTGGCCGAAGTCGTCGACCCGGCCGGGCTGCTGCTCGGCGCGGTCGAGTTCGTCGTCGTCACCGCCGGTGCGGTCTGGGTGACGGTCGGCGTGGTGACGACGACCTTCGGGATGACCGTCTTGGTGACGATCGGGGCGGTCGGCGGCACGGTCTTGGTCGGCTGGTCGCCGCCGAAGAACGTCGTGCCGGTGCCCTGGTCACCGCGCAGGATGTCGCTGAGCGGGCGCCCGGTGAGCAGCTCGATACCGGTGATGACGGCCATGACCGTGACGAACACGGCCACGGCGCCGACGGCGACGCGGCGCCATTTCGGTGCACTGTGCCCGGCCGGCGTCGGGGCAGGCAGCTCGGGCGGGAGGTCGTCGGGCGGATCCGCGGCGGCGACAGCTGCAACTGCGTTGCCTGCGGCGCCGTCGCCCTGGGTCGGGACACCGTCGACGTGGGTCGGCACGTCCTCGGCCGACTGGCTCGTGGCGTGCGTGACACGGGGCAGGATCCGGGTCACCGGCACGACCTCACGGACCCGGCTGCCGGTGGTGCGCAGCGAGGTGCCGTAGACCTCCTTGCCGACTGCGGTGATCACGCTGGCCAGCGCGGCGCCGACGACGGTGCCGGCCAGCCCTAGGTACGAGGCGGCGAAGGTCGCGGTGATGGCCGCCAGTGCGGTGGCGACCAGCTGGATGGGCGAGAGGTCGAACGGCAGCCTGCGGCGGGGGGCGGGCGGCTGGGCGGGTTCGGTCGTCGAAGTGGTCACACCCGCCTCGTTGCGGTCAGTGCGATTTCCGTGAGTCAATGTCATTGCCACCCAGTGTCGCAACCCCGTAAGCGCTTGCACGCATCCTGCTCACGGGCCTCTCAGAGCCTCCTGCCCCGGTGTGACCTGACTCTCGCGCGCAGCGGCGTGCTTGCCATAGCGTGCAGAGCATGAGTTCCGAGGCCGAGCGGCATGCGTGGGAGAACCCGGGAGCGTTCGAGGTCGCACCTGGTGTGCACCGGGTCCCGCTGCCGTTGCCCGGCGACAACCTCAAGGCCGTCAACATCTACGCCATCGCCGATGGCGAGCAGGTCGTGCTCATCGACGGCGGCTGGGCGCTGGCCGAGGCCGAGGAGTTGCTCGCCGCCGGGCTCAAGACCATCGGGTACGGGCTGCGCGACGTGCGGGAATTCCTCGTCACGCACCTGCATCGCGACCACTACACCCAGGCCATCGCGTTGCGGCGTTCCTACGGCGGCTCGGTGTCGGTCGGCGCCGGCGAAGAGGCCTGCCTGCGCGCCCTGCACGATGTCGACCTGCACCCCGACGTCGAGCGGATGCGCCAGGCCGGCGCGCTCGAGCTGTCACTCGAGGTCGCGAAGTGGGAGGGCGACGATCGCGATCTGACCGACTGGGAGGACCCCGACCGCTGGCTCGCGGACGGCATCGACATCCCGCTGCACACCCGGACCCTGCGCGTCATCGCGACGCCCGGGCACACCCGCGGCCACGTCGTCTTCCACGACGTCGACCACGGTGCGCTGTTCGCCGGTGACCACGTGCTGCCGCACATCACGCCGTCCATCGGTGTCGAGCTGACCCGCCCGCCGTCACCGCTGCGCGACTACCTCGCCTCGCTGCAACTGGTTCGGGCGTTGCCCGACAGCCGTCTGCTGCCGGCCCACGGGCCGGTGACCGAGTCGGTGCACGCGCGCATCGAGGAACTGCTGCACCACCACGACGAGCGTCTGCAGGCCACCGCCGACACGATCGACGGCGGCGCGAGCACCGCGTACGAGGCCGCGCTCGCGCTCACCTGGACCCGCCACCGGCGCACCCTGGCCGACCTCGACCTATTCAACAAGCTTTTGGCCGTGCAGGAGACGATGGCGCACCTGCAGGTGTTGATCGAGCGCGGGTGGCTGACCCGGACGGTTGTCGAAGGGATCGCCTACTACTCCCGTTCCTGATGGGCCGGTTCCTGATGTACTGGCCCCGCGGGCACACCCACGCGCCGACCGTCATGATGGCCGAACGGGCAGCCGAACTGATCCGCTCCGCCTGAGGTACTCCGCCTGAGCTACGGCGCCTGAGCTACGGCGACGTTACGGCGCGGACGAGGACGACGTCGTCGTCGGCGGCGGTTCGGCTGCCGCTGCGCTGGACGAGCTGCGCGATGTCGACGTCTTCGCCGACGACGAGGTCGAGGGTGCTGAGGACGTCGAGTGCGACGACGTGCTGGTGCGCGTCGATGAGCTCGGCGGCCGGGTCGGCTGGCTCGACGAAGTGCGGCTCGACGGCGCGGACGAGGCGTGCGAGCGGGCGCTGCTCGAGTGGCGCGAGCTGCTCGACGCGCTCTTGGGCGCGGACCTGGACGGCGCGCTCGACGACGAACTCGACCCCCCACCGGGGTTGTCGCTCGTGCCGGAGCTGAGCAGGTAGATGACCAGGCCGACGATCCCCAGCACGACCAGGCCGGCCAACGTCAGCAGGGCCGCGCGCCACGGGCTCGGCGAGCGCTCGGGTTCCCTGGGCAGGGGGCGGACCGGCACGACCGGCGGCGGCAGCGCGGCGCGGGCGGGCAGCGCCGTGGTGCCTGAGGCGCTGTACGCGGCCGGCGCGGCCGGCAGGTACGTCGTGGTCGCCGCGGCGGCCGCGGGGCCGAGCGGCGGCAACACGGGCGGCGGGGCGCTGCCCCGCAGGGCCTGCGCGACCTGGGTCGCGCTCGGGCGGGCGGCGGGGTCCAGCGCCGTCATCGCCGTCAGCAGCTGGGGCCACGGCGGCGGCAGCTCGGCCGGGATGTGCGGGGGACGGCTGAGCCGGGCCGCCATCGCCTCGAGCATCGGGCCGTCGAAGCTGCGGTGCCCGGTCAGCGTCTCGATGAGCACCAGCCCGAGCGAGTAGACGTCGGCGGGCGGGCCGACGTCGCCGCCGCGCGCCTGCTCCGGCGACAGATAGGACGCCGTCCCCACGGTCAGATCGGCCGACGTCATCCGCGGGCTGTCGAGGAGCCGGACGATGCCGAAGTCCGAGAGCCGCGCGCGCACGCCCGAACCGCTGGTGTGGTCACCGTCGGCGCCGAGCAGGATGTTGGCCGGCTTCACGTCGCGGTGGGCCAGGCCCTGCGCCTGGACGTAGGCGAGCGCGCTGGCGATCTGCGCGCCGATCTCGCGGACCTCCTCGGCCGGCAGGGCGCCGCTCTGCAGCCGCACCGCCAGGTCCGTGCCCTCCACCAGCTCCATGACGAGGAACGACGGGCCGACGTTGCTCATCGAGCCGTCGTAAAGGGTGATCAGGTTGGGGTGGTTCAGCCGGGCCAGCGACTGCAGCTCGAGCGCCTGGCGGGCCACGCCGGCGGTGTCGCCCGTCTCGTCAACCCCGCTCTTGAAGACCTTGATCGCGACGTCCCGGTTGAGCAGGTCGTCGTGGGCGCGGAAGACCTCGGCCATGCCGCCCGACCCGATGCGGTCGAGGACGCGGTAGCGCCCGGCCAGCACCCAGCCGGTGCCGCCCGGCGCAGCGGCGTTGGGCACCTGACCCGTCGGCTCGGCGTCGCCCGCCGGCGGCATCGCCTGGGTCGGTGGATCGTCCCCGTTGTCCTCGTCAGCCATCGTCGTTCCCTCCCGCCGCCGCGCCGCTCAGGCGGCGCCGACGACGGCGGCCAGCCGGCCGGCGAGTTCGTCGGCCTGGTGCTGGGTCGCGGCCTCGACCATGACGCGGACCAGCTGCTCGGTGCCCGACGGCCGCAACAACACCCGGCCGCTGTCGCCGAGCTCGGCCGCGACGTCGGCGACGGCACTCGCGACGCTCGACGAGGCCGCGACGGCCGCGCGATCGGCCACCTGGACGTTCACCAGGGTCTGCGGCAGGCGCTGCACGACGCCGGCCAGCTCGGCCAGCGACGTACCGGTCTCGACGATGCGGGCCATGACCTGCAGCGCGGTGAGCAGCCCGTCACCGGTAGTGGCGATGTCGTTGAAGACGATGTGCCCGCTCTGCTCGCCGCCGAGGCTGAGGTCCTTGGCGCGTAAGGCTTCCAGGACGTAGCGGTCGCCGACCGCGGTAGTGAGCACGGCGATGCCGGCCTCGCGCATGGCGTGGTGGAAGCCGAGGTTGCTCATGACGGTGGCGACCACGGTGTCGTCGCGCAGCTGCGCGCAGTCACGGAGGGCGAGTGCGCAGATCGCGAGCAGCTGATCGCCGTCGACTATCCCGCCGGCCGCGTCGACGGCCAGGCAGCGGTCGGCGTCGCCGTCGTGGGCGATGCCCAGGTGCGCGCCGCTGCTGCGCACCGCGGCGACCAATCCGTCGAGATGAGTGGAGCCGACGCCGTCGTTGATGTTGAGCCCGTCCGGGTCGGCGGCGATGGCGGTGACCTGCGCGCCGACGCCGCGGTAGATCTCGGGGGCGACGGCCGACGCGGCACCGTTGGCGCAGTCGACGACGAGGTGCAGGCCGTCCAGCCGGGTGGGGTGCGCGCCGAGCAGATGCGCGCCGTAACGCTCGAGGGCGTCGTCGGCCTGGCGCAGCCGTCCGATCGAGGCGCCGGTCGGGCGCGACTTCGGCCCGAGGTCGACGGCCTCCTCGATCTCGTCCTCGACCGAGTCGGGCAGTTTCAGCCCGCCGGCGCCGAAGAGCTTGACGCCGTTGTCGGGCATCGGGTTGTGCGAGGCCGACAGCACGACGCCGAGGTCGGCGCCGTAGGACGCGGTGAGGAACGCGACCGCGGGGGTCGGCAGGACGCCGACCAGCAGCACGTCGGCACCGGCCGAGGTGAGGCCGGCGACCACCGCGGCCTCGAGCATCTCGCCACTGGCCCGCGGGTCACGCCCGACCACCGCGAGCGGGCGGTGCGTGGCGTCGTGGGCGACGAGGACGCGGGCCGCCGCACTGGCGATGCCGAGCGCGAGTTCCGGGGTCAGGTCGTGATTGGCCAGACCCCGGACACCGTCGGTCCCGAAAAGGCTCATTCCGCTCCCTCAGCCGACCCTGCTTGGAACGCTCGCGCGAAGTTTTCGCTGGCCGCTGCGCGGCCCGAGCGAAGCGAGGATTCGATCGACGGACGGGCCCGAGCGCCAGCGAGTGGTCCAGACGGAGATCGAAACACCAGCGGGAAAATCAGCTCATCGCTTGGAGTACTGGGGCGCCTTGCGGGCCTTCTTCAGGCCGTACTTCTTGCGCTCCTTGGCCCGCGGGTCACGGGTGAGGAAGCCGGCCTTCTTCAGCGCCGGGCGGTCGTCGGGCTCGATGTTGATGAGCGCGCGGGCGATACCCAGGCGCAGCGCGCCGGCCTGGCCGGTCACCCCGCCGCCGGACAGGGACGCGATGACGTCGTACTGACCGTCCTTCTCCAGCGTCACGAACGGCTCGCGGATGAGCTGCTGGTGCACCTTGTTGGGGAAGTACCCCTCGAGGGTGCGGCCGTTGAGCTTGAAGACGCCGGTGCCCGGGATGAGGCGAACGCGGACGATGGCCTCCTTGCGGCGGCCGACGACGGGAGCGTTGGTAGGGGCGGTCACTGCGGGGCCCCCGCGAAATCGTGGAGTGTTCGTTGCGGAGCGATTTTGTGGGGTGAGTTCACTGCGACACCTGCTTGATCTCGAACGGCTGGGGCTGCTGCGCGGCATGCGGGTGGTCAGGCCCCGCGTAGACCTTGAGCTTCTTGAGCTGGGCGCGGCCGAGGGTGTTCTTCGGCAGCATGCCCCGCACGGCGAGCTCGATGACGCGCTCGGGGCGGCGCTCGAGCAGGTCGCCGACGGTGATCTGCGACAGGCCACCGGGGTAGCCGGAGTGGCGGTAGCGGAACTCGTCGCGCTTCTTCCCGCCGATGGCGACCTTGGCCGCGTTCACGATGACGACGAAGTCACCGGTGTCGACGTGCTGGGCGAACTGCGGCTTGTGCTTGCCCCGCAGCAGCTTGGCGGCGTGGCTGGCCAAGCGACCCAGGATGATGTCGTTGGCGTCGATGACGTGCCAGCGACGCTCGATCTCGCCCGGCTTCGGGGAGTAGGTACCCATTTTCGGCACTGTGCTGCTCTTCCTGTCGGTCTTCACGCTGCGGATGCGGCGCCCCCACGGTCTTCGGCTCTGGCGAGACGATCGACCCCGAGGCATGGCCGGGGTGCCCGGACGCAACGGGCACCGACGCGCAACTGTACCGGCGGTCTAACGCCGGGGCCAAATCCCGGGCGGATCCCGAAACGACGGGGGCGCCCAAGTCGTCTTATGATGCGAACGGAGCGCAGCCTCATCGGCGCTGCTGGTCAGGGCGGCCACGGACGGGAGCAGGGTGGGCACCAGGCAGGCTCGGCACCAGGCCCCGCGGGCCCGGGCAGTGCTCGGCTATGTCGGCTGGGTCCCGGTGGCCTGCACGATCGCGATGATCATGACGTTGTCGCTGGCCGGCATCACCTGGGTGAACTCTCCGTACTGGGGACGCAACGCGCAGGCTCAGACCCGCGACGTCGGTACGGTGCCGGGCACGGGGCCGGTCCCGCCCCAGTCCGCGGGTGGCCCTCTCGCCCGCGCCGCCTCCGTCGCCCCCAACCGCATCGAGATTCCGAAGCTGAGCGAATCCGCGCCGATCACGCCGGTCGGCACGACGCCCAACGGCGAGCTGGACGTGCCGCTCAACCCCAAGGTCGTCGGCTGGTGGCACAACGGCGCCGAGCCGGGCGCGACGACGGGGACGGCAATCCTGGCCGGCCACGTCAACTACGCGGGCGTCTCCGGCTCGATGGCCCACATCGGCAAGCTCAGTCCCGGCGACGTCGTCTACGTCTTCGGCACGCACAACGCCGACCACAAGACGAAGGTCCGCTTCCGGGTCACCGGCGTGCGCACGTATCACAAGACGGCCCTGCCCTATAAGCAGATCTTCGACCAGCACAGCGTGGGGCGGATCGCCATCGTCACCTGCGGCGGGCCGTTCGACGCCTCGACCGGCAGCTACCTCGACAACATCGTCGTCTTCGCCGTCCCCGCCTGACCCGACCGCCCCCCCGTCCGCCCCCGCCCCTTCTCGGGTGCTGAGCTGACCACTTTCGCGCGCCGAAAGTGGTCAGCTGAGCACCCGAGAAGCGGAAACGGGTCAGCGGGAGCGGGCGACGCGGGTCTCGTCGAACACCGGCTCGCTCGATTCGTAGACCCGTCCGTCCGCGCCGAACACGAGGAAGCGGTCGAAGGAGCGCGCGAACCAGCGGTCGTGCGTCACCGCCAGGACGGTACCGTCGAACGCCTCCAGCGCGTCCTCGAGTGCCTCGGCGCTGAGCACGTCCAGGTTGTCGGTCGGCTCGTCGAGCAGCAGCAACGTAGCACCGGACAGCTCGAGCAACAGGATCTGCAGACGGGCCTGCTGGCCGCCCGAGAGCGTGCCGAACGCCTGCTCGGCCTGCTCGCCCAGTCCGTAGCGCCGCAGGATCGACATGGCCCGGCCGCGGTCGACGCCGGGCCGATCGGTGTCGCCTTCCCAGAGCAGGTCCAGCAGTGCGCGTCGCGTCCAGGTGGGGTGGGCGTGGGTTTGTGCGAACAGTCCCGGGACGACGCGGGCACCCAGCTTCCAGGCGCCGGTGTGCGCGACGTTGTCTCCGCCGAGCAGGCGCAGGAAGTGCGACTTGCCGGCCCCGTTGGCGCCCAGCACCCCGACACGCTCGCCGTAGAAGATCTCGCTGTCGAACGGTTTCATCAGGCCGGTGAGCTCGAGACCGGCGCAGGTGATCGCGCGCACGCCCGTACGCCCGCCCCGCAGCCGCATCGTCACGCGCTCGTCCTCCGGCTTGTCCGGCGGTGGTCCGGCGGCCTCGAACTTCGCGAGCCGGTTGGCCATCGCGCGGTAGCGCGACGCCATGTCCGGGCTGATCTTGGCCTGCTGCTGCAGCGTGCGGGTCAGCTCCTTGAGCCGGGTGTGCTCCTCTTCCCAGCGGCGGCGCAGCTCGGCCATCCGCTCGTGCCGATGCGTCCGCGCCTCGTGATACGAGCGGAACCCGCCGCCGTGCACCCAGGCCGTCCCACCCTCGACGGTGATCACCCGGTCGGCGACGGTGGCCAACAGCTCGCGGTCATGGCTGACGAAGAGCACCGTTTTCGGCGTCTCGCGCAGCCGCTGCTCGAGCCAGCGCTTGCCCGGGACGTCGAGGTAGTTGTCGGGCTCGTCGAGTAGCAGCACCTCGTCGCGGCCGCGCAACAGCAGTTCGAGCGCGAGCCGCTTCTGCTCGCCGCCCGACAGCGTCGTCAGCTCGCGGTACTTGCACTCTTCGTACGGGATGCCGAGGGCGGCGACGGTGACGGTGTCCCACAGGACCTCGGCGTCGTAACCGCCGGCGTCGCCCCAGTCGGCGATGGCGTGGGCGTAGTCGAGCTGGGCCCGCTCGTCGTCGCGTTCCATCAGGACGAGTTCGGCGTTCTGCAGCGCGGCCCAGGCGGTGCGCAGCGGCGGCGGCGACAGCACGACGAGGAAGTCCTGCACCGTCGTCGCGTCGCGGACCGAGCCGATGAACTGGCGCATGACGGCCACGCCACCGGAGCGCCCGACCGTCCCGCTCTGCGGCTGCTCGTCGCCGGCGATCAGCCGCAGCAGCGTCGTCTTGCCGGCGCCGTTCGCCCCGACGAGCGCGGCCTTGGCGCCCTCGCCGACCCGGAACGACGCGCCGGCCAGCAGCACGCGACCGTCGGGCAGCATGTGGCCGATCGACGCGACCTCGACGTAACCCATAGAGGGCAGTCTCGACGATCGGGGGCGGGCGTGCACCCCTACTAACACCACTCGCGGGGCAAGATGGGGGCATGTCGCTCGACGAGCTGGTGGCGGCACTGCCGCCCGATACGGTGCTGACCGACCCGGACATCCTGGCCTCGTACCGGCAGGACTGGGCCCGCGACCCGGACGCCGGGACCCCGCAGGCCGTGGTGCGGGCCAACTCCACCGCCGACGTTCAGGCGGTGCTGCGCTGGGCCACCGCCCATCATGTGCCGGTCGTGCCGCGCGGGGCCGGCTCCAGCCTGTCGGGCGGCTCGACCGCCGTCGAAGGTGGCATCACCCTCTCGCTGGAACGCATGCGCTCGATCACGATCGATCCGGTGACGCGGGTGGCGGTGGCGCAGCCGGGTGCCTTGAACGTCGAGGTGAAGATGGCCGCGGCGGCGCACGGCTATTGGTACCCGCCTGACCCGTCGTCGTTCGAGATCTGTTCCATCGGCGGCAACGCGGCCACTAACGCCGGCGGGCTGTGCTGCGTGAAGTATGGCGTGACCACCGACTACGTCCTGGGCATGCAGGTCGTGCTCGCCGACGGCACGGCGGTGCGGTTGGGCGGTGCGCGGCTGAAGGATGTCGCCGGGTTGTCGCTGACGAAGCTGTTTGTCGGGTCCGAGGGCACGCTCGGGGTCATCACCGAGCTGACGTTGCGGCTGTTGCCCACGCCACCGCCGGCCTCGACGCTGGTCGCGAACTTCGCCTCGATCGAGGCCGCGGCCGCCGCCGTCGTCGCGATCACGGCCACGCTGCGTCCGTGCATGCTGGAACTGATGGACAACGGTTCGATCAATGCGGTCGAGGACATGGTGAAGATGGGTCTCGACCGGTCGGCGGGGGCGTTGCTGCTGGCCCGCTCGGACGCGCCGGGTGAGGCCGCGGCCGCCGAGATCGAACAGATCGAGAAGGCCTGCCGTTCGGCCGGCGCGGCCGACGTGTTCACGACCGACGACCCGGACGAGGGCGAGGCGTTCGCCGCGGCGCGGCGGGCGGCGTTCCCGGCCATGGAGCGGGTGGGCGCGCTGCTGCTCGAGGACGTCGGGGTGCCGGTGCCGGAACTGCCGGCGTTGGTGCACGGGATCCGGGCGATCGCCGAGGCGCGCGACACCGCGATCGTGCTCGTCGCGCACGCCGGCGACGGCAACACGCACCCGATCATCGCCTACCCGCCAGGTGATGTTGCGGCCGAGGCCCGGGCCCGGCTGGCGTTCGGCGAGGTCATGGATCTCGCGCTCTCACTCGGCGGGACGATCACCGGCGAGCACGGCGTCGGCCGGCTCAAGGCGCCGTGGCTGGCCGCGCAGTTGGGGCCGGACGTGATGGCGTTGACGCAGCGGATCAAGGACGCGCTGGACCCGGACGGCATCCTCAACCCCGGCGTCGTCCTCGCCTGATCTCTTCCGGGTTCGTGCGCTGGTGCTCTTCGTCGACCAGCCGGGGCCCTCGTGCTGAACGCTTTGCGGCGCAACAAGGCACCCCCGACGCTCGAGGCGCGCACGCACTCGGCGGCAAACTGCTGCCCGTGACGTCGCCCTCGCGCAGTCCGTCATCCTGCTCGGATTCGTCCGCAGCCTCTGAATAGGCTGCGCCACATGCCACACCGCCCGACCCGCACCGTGCCCACCGTCGTCGTGCCGGGCTGGAACGGCTCCGGACCGGACCACTGGCAGAGCTGGCTCGAGGACCACTTGCACGAGGCCGGGCGCCAGACGCTGCGCCCGGACTTCCCGGATCTGGATCACCCCGACTTGGTCGGCTGGCTCGCGGCGCTGCGGACGACGCTGGACGGACTGCCGGCCGACGGCTACGACGTCGTCGCGCATTCGCTCGGTGCGGTGCTGTGGCTGCATCATGTCGCCAACCCCGGTGACTCGCCGCGAGCCGCACGGGTCGCGCTGGTGGCGCCGCCGTCACCGACGCTTGACGAGGCCGAGGTGGCGTCGTTCTTCCCGCCTCCGCTGGACATCGACACCGTTCGGCGCGGGGCCGACGGAACCGTCCTGGTGGGCAGTGACGACGACCCGTATCTGCCCGAGGGGATCGCCGCGGCCTACGGGCTGCCGCTGAAGATCGCGACCACCGTTATCGAGGGCGGCGGACACTTGAACACCGACTACGGCTACGGCGAGTGGCCGGCCGTGCTCGACTGGTGCGGACGCGACAACCTGGCGTTCTACTGACGGGTCAGGCGGCTCAGACCGCCGCGGGATCCAGTCCCTCGACCGGCTGCTGCACCGCGTCGGGCGACCATCCGGGCGGTCCGACGACGTAGCCCAGGCGCTCACGCCAGCTGCGGCTGCGCCGCACGTCGCGGGCCATGGCCGCGTACTCGTAGTACTGCAGGCGGAACGGGTTGAAGCTGTCGATGTTGGTCGTCAGCCCGTACGTCGGACGGTGCGTCTCCTCGGCGTAGGAGCCGAACAACCGGTCCCAAATGATCAGGATGCCGCCGTAGTTCTTGTCCAGATAGTCGGCGTCGCTGGCGTGGTGCACGCGGTGGTGCGAGGGCGTGTTGAACACGTACTCGATCCCGCCCGGCAGGCGGTCGACGCGCTCGGTGTGGACGAAGAACTGGAAGATCAGGTTGACCGAGAATGCGGTGAAGATCAGCCACGGCGGGATGCCGAGCAGCGGCAGCGGCACCCAGAACAGCAGCTCGAACCACGGGTTCCACTTCTGCCGCACAGCGGTCGAGAGGTTGAAGCGCTGGCTGTTGTGATGGGCCTGGTGCGCGGCCCACATCAGCCGCACCCGGTGCGACGCACGGTGGTAGGTGTACCAGATGAGGTCGACGACCAGCAGCGTGAAGACCCACGTGTACCACTTGTGCGCGTCGAGCCGCAGCGGCGTCAGCACGTACAGCGCGGCATACCCGAGCAGGGCGAAGATCCGCGCGGTGCCGTTCACCAGCACCGACCCCAAGCCCATTAACACGTTCGTGCGGGTATCGCGGAAGTCGTAGCCCTTGGGGCCGCCCTCGACCGCCTCGTCGAGGTAGCGCAGCGAGACCAGCTCGATGGCGATGAACGCTACGAACACCGGGATCGCGAGGACGACCGGGTCGTGCAGGTTGCTCGAGAACGACGCCACGGCGCGGCTCCCCCTTCGGTCCGAACTGACCCTGAGGTCACTTACCCTAGGGTAAGATCCAACATGTGTCCAGCGGAGCAGCGGTCGGGACGAAGGGCATGGCCCGCCCCGAACGCGAGGAACAGATCGTCGCGGTGGCCGTCGGCGAGTTCGGCGCCCGCGGCTACGCCCGGGCCTCGATGGTCGAGATTGCCGCGCGCGCCGGCATCTCGAAACCGCTGATCTACCAGTACTTCGGCTCGAAGGACGGGCTGTACCTGGCCTGCCTGCACCACGTCGCCGGCGGCCTGCTGCGCCGCCTCGAGGACGCCGAACTCGAGGTCGACGACTCCGTGGCCTCGCGCATCTACCCGCTGCGGGCGATCTTCGAGGCGCTTGAGCCGCAGCGCGATGCGTGGCGGATGCTCTTCGACGCCAGCATGCCGGCCGACGGCGAGATCGCGGCCGCGGCCGCCGAGTACCGCCGGCGCACCACCGACATTGCCGCCAGCGGCTCGGCGCGCTTCCTGCGGGCGCGGGGCATCCGCAGCGATCTCGACGCCTCGGCGCTGACCGATCTCTGGATGGGTGTGGTCAGCTCGCTGGTGACGTGGTGGCTCGGCCACCCCGAGGAATCGGCGGAGTCGATGCTCGAGCGGTGCATGCGGCTGCTCGGCGCGGTGCTGACCCAGCCCTGAGGCTCGTCCACCCCCCACCGAGTTGTCCGCGCCACACGTGGCCCCAGCCCGGCGACACGCGGACAACTTGCCGACCCCCACCGAGTCGTCCGCGCCACACGTCGCCCCAGCCCGGCGACACGCGGACAACTTGTGGCGGGCGGGCCGGGTCAGGCGCGGCGGGCGCGGGTCAGCTCGGCCCGGGCGGCCAGCTCGGCGTCGGGCGGGTAGGCGACCTCGAGCAAGGTCAGCCCGTGCGCGGCCGCGACGGTCACCTCGTTCGAGCGCTCAGCCAGGCCGAGCAGAGCCACCGGCCACTCCGGTGAGCGTCGACCCTCGCCGACCGCCAGCAGCGCGCCCACCAGCGAGCGCACCATCGAGTGGCAGAAGGCGTCGGCCCTGACCTCGATGGCCAGCTCGTCGTCCTGGCGCTCGACGCCCAGTCCGAGGATCGTGCGGATCGTCGTCGCCCAGGGACGGTGCCGGCAGAATGCCGCGAAGTCGTGCAGTCCGACGAGGCCGATCGCGGCCGCGCTCATTGCCGCCTCGTCCAGCGGGCGGGGCCAGGCCAGCACCTGCCGACGCCGCAGCGGCGCCACGCCCGTCGGCGCGTCACCGACGCGGTACTCGTAGCGCCGCCACAACGCCCCGAACCGTGCGTCGAACGCCGGCGGAGCAGCTGCGATCGAGCGCACCCGCACGTCGGGCGGCAGCACCCGGGCCAGCCGGCGCAGCAACCCCGCCGGCACCCCAGGTAGATCGCAGTGCGCCACCTGCCCGGCGGCATGCACGCCGGCGTCCGTCCGTCCGGCCACCGTCAACGCGAGCCCGGGCCGCTGCAGCACCACCGCCAGCGCCGTCTCCAGGGTGTCCTGCACGGTCCGCTGGCCGGGCTGGCGGGCCCAGCCGGCGAAGTCCGTGCCGTCGTAAGAAACGTCGAGGCGGACCCGCATCAGCGGGCCCGCCTCGACCGAATCGTCGTGCAGTGCTTGCTACTTGCTGTCGGCGTCGTCGGCCGCGGACGTCGAGCCGGCTTCCTGCCCGCCGGCCTCGGGCGCGTCGCCGTCGATGACCTCAGGGGTCGCGTCGGCCGCGGCCTTCGCCTCGTCGCCGCTCAGCCCGATGGCGGCCAGACCCTCGTCGCTGTCGCCACCCGCGAGGGCAGCGTCATCGGCGGCGACCTCGGTGTCGGTCACCACGGCGGTGTCGTCGGCCGAATCGTCGACGTCGTCGGCCCCGGCGACCGCCGCAGCCGTCGCCGACTCGGCGGCGGCGTCCGCGGCGATGTCGCGGGTGCTCCCGGTCGGCTTCTTCGCACGGGCGACCTTGGTGCCGCGCGCCTTCTCGGCCTCGGCCGTGACGGTCTTGAGCTCCTCGCAGAGCGCGATGATCGCCATGGGCGCGTTGTCGCCCTTGCGCGGAACGGTCTTCACGATCCGTGTGTAGCCGCCCGGACGGGTCGCGAACTTCGGCCCGATCTCGGCGAACAACTTGTGCACGACGTCCTTGTCGCGGATCACGGCCATCACCTGACGCCGGGCGTGCAGGTCACCGCGCTTGGCCAGCGTGATGAGCCGTTCGACGTGCGGACGCAGCCGCTTGGCCTTGGCCTCGGTCGTCTTGATGCGGTCGTGCTCGAACAGCGACGTGGCGAGGTTCGCCAGCATCAGTCGCTCGTGCGCGGGACTGCCGCCGAGGCGCGGGCCTTTGGTGGGCGTGGGCATGTCGTGCTCCTAGTCGGGTTAGAGCTGCTCGGTCTCGGCGTAATCGGTGTCCTCGGTGAAGTCGTCCTCGCCGTAGGAGTCGACCGAGGTCGGCAGGGCGAATCCGGGCGGGCTGTCCTTGAGCGCCAGACCAAGACCGGCGAGCTTGACCTTCACCTCGTCAATGGACTTCGAACCGAAGTTACGGATGTCGAGCAGATCGGCCTCGCTGCGTCCGACGAGTTCACCCACGGTGTGGATGCCCTCGCGCTTGAGGCAGTTGTACGAGCGCACCGTCAGATCGAGATCCTCGATCGGCATCGAGAACGCCGCGATGTCGGCGACCTCGGCCGGCGACGGGCCGACGTCGATGCCCTCGGCCTCGTCGTTGAGCTCACGGAACAGGCCGAACAGCT
>CAXTHY010000087.1:0-6268 GCA_964244175.1 uncultured Jatrophihabitans sp.
GTCGGCGTTGGCGGTGGCTGCTGATGGGGCGACGGTGCTTGCTGCGGGTGGTGATTATGGTGATCAGACGGTGCCCAAGCCAGCGGCGGGGGCATCGGTGAAGTCAGTGACGGTCACCTCGGCGGCGGGGCAGAGCGCGGTGTTCGGTAAGACGTTGCTGTCCCAGCCGGGGGTGACGTTCGACAATGTCGGCTTCGACGGCATTCTGCGGATCAACACCGGCCCGACTGTGGTGCACCGAGCCCACGTGATAGACGGGGCCAGCATCCTGGTGCGCGGTAATGACGTCACCGTCACCGATTCGCTGATCGAGGGCGGCAAGGCCCATGACGGGATCAACGTCGCCGGCTACCCCAACCGGGTCCACGATGTGCTGCTGCAACGCAACACCATCCGTGACATCGGCGGCGGCGCCCAGTACCAGGAACACCCGGACTGCATCCAGATCTTCGACGCCTACAACATCAGCGTCGAACAGAACACCCTCTACAACTGCTACAACTCCGGCATCACCTTCTCCCCGGGCAATCGCAAAGGCATCGACAACATCCTGGTCCAGTCCAACTTCGTCCAAGGCTGCATCCCCCAACGCCAGACCTGCGGCAACGGCGGAGCCTCGATGGATCTGCGCACCACCGTCAGCAACGTCACCATCCGCAACAACACCTTCGGCAAGGGCTCGCTGCGCATGCCCTACCAGCCCGGCATCACCGCCACCCACAACATCGTCGGCTACCTCTCCGTCGCCCGACCCTGCACCACCAGCCTCACCAACTCCCTCATCGGCGGCTACCCCACCTGGGACTGCAAGAACGGCGCCCCCGGCGCCACCCTGACCACCAACTCCGGCAACACCACCGGAACAGCACAATTCATCGACCCCACCAACGGCGACCTACACCTCAAACCGGGCCGCCTACCCAAGCTCGCGCGACCGGCGGCCGCGCGCACCACGACAGAGACGACACCCATCCGCGACATCGACGGCCAACTGCTCCAACCGAGCACCCTCGGCGCCGACCAACGCGGGAACGAGCCGTCAGTGCGGTCCACGAGCTACCCCAGTCCCAATGGATCGGTACCCGCCCCACGGCCGCGATCGACCGGGACGATTGCTACCACGTCGCCGGGCCGGCAAGCCGGCGCGCACGGCAGTGACGCTGGAGTGACCGCTCTCCTTGCCGCGGTCACTGTGGTTGCCTTGGCAGGGGGCGGCGTCGCGGTCGTGCTCCGTCGGCGTCGTGGCAAGTCTCACTAGGTCGTTGAAGCACGTCGCACTGCCTTATCCTGGGCTCCAGCTTCCACCGACCGGGAAGGGGGGCCATTGGCGCGCGGGCAGACACTGCTCATCGCAACTGCGGGCGGACATCTCACTCAGATGTCCGCCTTGGCGTCGCGATTGGGCGTAGATCCGGCCGAGGCCCTCTGGGTTACCGTCCCGACTACCCAGAGCCAGTCGCTGCTCACCGGACGACAAGTCGTTTGGGCGCGGTACACGCGCCCTCGGGATCTGCTCGGCCTCCTTGGCCACGTCCGTCTTGCTGAGCAAACCGTCAGGACGGGGAACTTTAGGATGGCCGTCAGCACGGGCGCGAGTCTGGCGCCCCCCTTTCTTGCGGTGGCGCGTCGGCACGGTGTCGCCTGTCATTACATCGAAAGCGCCACCCGAGTCGACGGACCTTCGATGTCAGGAAGGCTCGTTGCCCGAATACCGGGTGTCAAGCTGTACACCCAGTACGAGGGTTGGGCACGCGGTCGATGGGCCTACCGCGGCAGCATCTTCGACGGGTGGACCTGTCTCGAACGAGACGCGGTGCGTTCGGTTCGCCGGGTACTGGACACGGTAGGAAGCGCACGGGGGTACCCCTTCATCCGGATGCTGAATGCGATTCGAGACGCGCTGCCCGCTGGGTGCGAGGTCGTGTGGCAGGTACTCGATTCACAGGTCGAAGGACTGCGGGGCACTGTGGTGGAGGAACTCGAGGCGGGCGAGCTTCAGGAGGTGCTCCGTTCGGTGGACGTCGTCGTCAGTCACGCTGGAACTGGGTCTGCCCTGACTGCACTGCAGGCGGGGTTGTGTCCCATCCTCATTCCGCGAAGTGCACGCCACGGTGAGCACATCGACGAACATCAGTCGCAGATTGCTGCGATGTTGCTCGCTCGCGATCTAGCCATTGTCAGGAGCCCGGACGAGCTCACCAGCAATGACTTCTTCCTCGCTGCGAACCGCGTAGCCGTCGAGATCCCAGGTCCGTCGTTCGACCTCATCCCATGACCGGGTCGTCGGGTGCCTTCGCCTCGGTAGTGATACCAGCTCATAACGAGCAAGGTGTGCTGACTCGGTGCCTCGAAGCCTTGGTCGGGGGCCAGACACGCGACGAGCTGGAGGTCATTGTCGCGGCGAACGGCTGCAACGATGCCACCGTCGCTATTGCCCGTCGATACGAGGACAGAGGCGTTCGAGTCGTAGAGACGGCTGAAGCCTCGAAGGTTGCTGCGCTCAATCTGGGCGATTCGGCTGCACACGCCATGCCGCGGGTGTATCTGGACGCTGACGTTGTCGTCGATCTGGACGCGGTCAAGGCGATGTGTGCAGCACTCTGCGTGCCAAACGGTCCGCTCGCCGTTGCGCCGCGGATGCGGGTGGTCTCCGATCGGTCGTCTCGTTCCGCTCGGGCCTACATGCAGGTGTGGGAGTCCCTACCAGTATTCGATAGCTCCTACGTGGGATCTGGGTGCTATGCGCTCTCTGACGCTGGCCGGCGGGCATTTGACCGCTTTCCAAACGTGGTGGGCGACGACCGGTTCGTCAACGATCTTTTCGCGAGGCATGAGCGGATGACGTTGCACGAGTGCGAAATGTTGGTCTTCGCGCCGTTGACCCTACGCGCCATTGTCCGACGAAGCATCCGCGTTCGAGCCGGTACCGATGCTCTGGCCGAGCGAGCTGAACGAACCAGCAGCGTCCACATCGAAACCTCAGGCGGGACGCGGCGTCACCTACTGACCTTGCTGGGCGTGCCCGGACGGCGCATCGGCGTGGTGGTGTTCGTCGGTGTCCAGCTTTGGGTGAGGGCGGTCGCTCGTGTGCGCGCCCGCGCTGGCAAAGCCGAGGTGTGGCTGCGAGACGAAACATCCAGGACATGAAGGAATGGCTCGATTGAAGCGGCCAAGATCATAGTGGAGTACTCGACCACCTGGGACGGAACAGCACGGCTGGTTGAGAACCTGGCGACGAACTCGTCGGGGAGCTGCGCCGATCCCGGCGCTGGAGGAGGGTTCGACGCACATGGACGTTTTCAGCCTGGTCAGAGCGTGTCTTCGCCGTTGGTGGGTCTTCGTTCCGTTGCTGGCGATAGCCGCGGCTGTGACCGTCCTGCAAGGCAGGGATATCAAGCCGACGTACTCCGAGTCGGCGCAGATGATCGTCGTGCCGCCGTCCGCCACCCCGATAACGAATCCGAACGGCACCCTGGCGGCGGTGAACCCGCTAGGGGCGACGAGCACGGTTCAAGCAGTTCTGGTCGTGCAAATGAACTCAGCACGGGTGGCGCAAACCGTAGCTGAGGTTGCCGGCGGTTCGTTCGCAGTAGGGGCTGAGAAGTCGGCCGGGATCCTCACGGTGACGGCCTCGGCGCCTACCGCACGACGAACTCGCGCAACCCTGGCCGCGGCCATTGCCCAAGTGCCGACCGAGCTTGCGGCACTGCAGAGCACCTTCGGCACCTCGCGCGTGTTGTACTACCAGTCGCATCTACTGAATACCGACGCGGGGCCGAGTGCGATATATGCTCACCGTGGTCGCAATATCGTACTGATCGCGTTGGCCGGCGTGATCGTGAGTGTCATTGTCGCGCAATTGGTGGACTTCGCGCTGCTCCGGCGACGTGCTGGAGGCCGTCGACGCCGCAACGCCGGCACGGTGGATCCGACACCTGCGCTCGACACTGCGCCACTCAGCGACGTTTAGACCGCCACGGTGGAAAAGCTCATGGACAACTCGGGTGCAGCGGTCGCGGGCCACGCTGCGACGCGCAGGGCCTCGCGATTGCGCGAGCGCATCAGCGACCCGAGCGCCACCTTCTTCGGCGTCGCTCTCGTCCTGGTTTTTGTCGTACCCACTCGTTACTCGATCGGGCCAGCGGGAATACGGCTGACCTTTACGTTGGGGCTAGGGCTCATCGCGATGTTGACTTGGGTGTCCTACCTGCTTTTCCATCGAGGCGTCACCGTCGCATTTACCCTGCCCCGCTTGCTCATTGTGCTCTATTTGCTCAATCAGGTCGTGTCGATAGCGGCTGCTTACCGACGGCCTTTGTCCCCGCTCGAGAACAGTGGCACATATCGCAGCATTACCGCGTCGATCGGGTTGGCTGGCCTTGCCCTGATGCTCGCGGACGGGGTGAAGACGAAGGAGGGCCTGCGCCGCTGTGTTCAGATGACCTTGCTCGGTGGCTATTTCTCCTCCATCGTCGGCATAGGGCAGCGTGTGTTCAAGTGGGACTACGACACGTTGTGGCGCAACGTTCCCGGCTTGAACTCGACCCTGTCGACCGAGGAGGTTAATGGACTCCTTACCAACCGCGCCACGGGCACCGGATCGCACCCAATCGAGTTCTCAGTCGCGTGTGCATGTCTAATCCCGCTGGCGATCAATCAGATGGCTCACGCTCAAGTCCCACGGTGGGTATACCTGCACCGGGTCGGCGTCGGCCTGCTGCTGATCGGTGCGTTGCTGGGCGTCAGCCGTGCCGGCTTCATCGGCGTAGTCATCGGCCTCGCCTTGTCCATTGGGCGCCTCAATGCACGTCAGCGCGTGAACGCATGCGCTTTTGGGTTGATCACGCTTGCCATAGTGCAATTCAGCGCCCACGGGACTCTGACGACCCTGCGTTACCAACTGTTGAATATCGGAAGCGACAACAGTTCGAAGGGACGGACTGCAGACTACGGCCCGGTATTCGGCTTGGTAAAGCAGCACTTATGGTCAGGTATCGGCGTGGGAACTTACAACCCGACCCAGTATCGTTTCCTCGACAACGCGTGGCTCGGCATACTCGTAGGTGGCGGTGTCATGGCTGTCGTAGTGCTGGGCCTTATCTACTTGTCAGGCCTGTATGAGGCGGGAAGGCTGCGCAGAGCTGCTAACGACGCCTACCTCGGCGGCCTGGCGTATTCGTGTGGTGTCTCGCTCGCCATCATCGCGGCGTGTGCGTATTTTTTCGACGAATTCTCATTCGTCCAGACACAGACATTGTCAGTTGTGCTGCTCGGCATCCTCGGCGCCGTAAGCACTCTGGTCGTTCGGCAGGCGGCTATCCCCCCGGTTGCGTTCGGCGGGCGACAGCATTGAGCACAACGACGTACGGCAGCGACGTGGTTCTCGGGTTGAGTTCCGAGACGTGGGACGACATGGTTCGGCGCGAATTTGCGCGACCACCCGATCGATTGGCCCAGTTCCTCTTGACGACCGATCAGGTGGAACGCTTGTTGATCATCAATCCCTGGCGGAGCCTGCCCGGACAGGTAAGACACAGATTGGGCCGAAAGAGGGACGCGGCATTCCCCGAGAGTGAGTCATCGTCGTTAGTTCGGCCAGTTCGGCTGAGGCGCAGTGAGCCGTCGTCGGTCCAGGCATTGTCTCGCTCCTACGTGAACTACAGCCGCGTGGTCCGTCTGGCTCGCCGCCGACACCATCTGCGCTCGTCGATGCTTATAACTTTCAATCCGTTTCTCGCAGCGTTCGGCGATCATCGCGGTTACCTATCGGTCACCTATGTTGCTCGCGATGATTGGGCTTCTTACCATGGAACGCCCCACTTGCGCTCGGCTTATCTGGAAGCGTACGAACGGATCAGCGCTCGAGGGATCGCAGTCAGTGCAGTCAGCCACGAATTGCTCGATCGACTGGCGCCCCGGGGCGCACACCGGGTCGTGCCGAACGGAGTGGATCCGGCCGTATGGACCCCGCGAAGGCCGAGACCTGAGGCGTTGGCTTCGATGCCTAGGCCGCTGGCGCTGTACACCGGGACGATCGACGAACGCCTTTCGCTGCCGGCGCTACGGTCTCTGGCCGAGGCGTTCGACGACGGCACCGTGTTATTGATCGGCCCGCACGACTCGGTAACGATGGCGGCCATCCGAGCGGTGGCGCCGCATATCCGCGTGCTGCGGTCGATGAAGCAGTCCGAACTTGCAGCGTTCGTGCAGGCTGCAGACGTCTGTGTCCTTCCCCATGTCACGTCCGACCTCACGCGGGCCATGTCGC
>CAXTHY010000087.1:6278-16891 GCA_964244175.1 uncultured Jatrophihabitans sp.
CCTCGGGCCCATACGCCACATTGACCCGTCTCTGGTGCTCGTTTCCGATCTCAGCCAGTTCGGCCCGGCGGCACGGCGACAGGCCGAGATAGGTAAAACGCGCGAACCAGATCGATTGAGGTTCATAGCGGACAACACTTGGAAGGCTCGCTGCGAACAAATACTCGCCCTTGCCCGTAGCAGCGTGGTCAGCCATGAGTGATCGGGCGGGGGGTCGAGCCGTTTGGCTCTACGGGGTGTGGACCCGGGCCCGCTGGGCCGTGTTCACAGCATTCGTCCGTCGTGGCTTTTCGTCCTTCGGCTCAGGAAGTGTCATCGCCCCGCCGTGCACGATCGACAGCGCCCGGTGGGTTCGGATCGGTGACGGCGTGGTGTTGGGCCCGTACTGCAAGCTGTTGGGGCTTGGCCGGCCCGCCCGCGGCGACGTGCGCATCGTGTTGGGAAACCGAGTGTCCATCCAGGGCTTTTGCACGATCTCCGCCCACGAATTGGTCATCGTGGATGACGCCGCAATGTTCGCCCGGGGCGTGTACATCTCGGACCACGATCACGCGTACGAAGATCCGACCAAGGCAGTCCGCGACCAAGGGGTCAAAAACGTCCGCCCCGTGCGTATCGGGGCCGGAAGTTGGTTGGGCGAGAATGTCGTGATCTGTCCGGGAGTGACGATCGGAAACGGCGCGGTCGTCGCTGCGCACTCTGTGGTCCGCCGGGACGTGCCTGCCTACAGTCTTGCAGCAGGCGCTCCGGCTCGGGTGATCAAAACATGGATGAAGCAGTGACCGAGGTCAACAAGGCCGAACTGACCCAGCACGGCGACCAGCCGCCCGTTTCGCCCCGCACTGACACCGTAGGAAGGGCGACACGCCGGGGCGTCGCGTGGTCCGCGTCCTCGAAAATATTGATCCAGATCCTGCAATTTGGTACAACCGTCGTGCTCGCTCGCCTTCTCACTCCAGGGGACTACGGGCTCGTCGCCATCGTCTTGACCTTCGTAGGCTTCGCGCAGCTATTCACAGACCTAGGCCTCGGAGCCGCGGTCATCCACCGACCGCGCCTGGACCAGCCAACCCTGTCGACGGCGTTCTGGCTGAACGCTGGAAGCGGCTTCGCACTTACCGCCTTGTTCTGCGGGCTTGCCTACCCGATTTCGTTGCTATACGGGCAACCGAAACTGACCTGGCTGGTCATCACGGGAAGTCTCTCGTTCTCCCTCGCCATGTACGCCGTTCATTTGGCGCTTCTCGAGCGGTCGATGTCGTTCCGCACGATCGCCTCAATCGAGTTCAGCGGTGCCGTGTGCTTCACTGTTGTTGCTGTTGTTACAGCTGTCGGAGGGCTCGGCCCCTACAGCTTGATCGTTGGATCCCTGACCCAGGCCGCGCTGAAGACGGTTCTGATGTGGAACTCGGTGAGGTGGTGGCCGTCTTGGACGTTTACGCGCGCTGCGTTGCGAGAACTTTGGCAGTACAGCGGCCATTTATTCGGTTTCAACGTGATCAACTATTGGTCGCGCAACTCCGACAATCTATTGATCGGCAAGTTTCTCGGCGCCGCCGTTCTAGGCTCCTACGCGCGGGCCTATAACCTGATGATGCTCCCGGTCCAACAGGTAACGGGCGTGGTCGGCCGAGTGTTATTTCCGGCCTTCACCAAGTTGCGCGACGACGAGAACCGGCTGCGCGAGGCATATCTTCGATCCGTGCGAGTCATGGCCTCAATCTCTGCCCCCTTGTCACTGACGCTGGCGGCTTCAGCCGGCCCCTTCGTTTCGGTTGTGTATGGCTCCCGATGGGATGCGGTCGCTCCGGTGTTGGCGCTACTGGCACTGTCTGGGCCGGCGCAGGTCATCTCCGGCACCTTCGGCGCGGTCTACCAAGCGCTCGGCATGACCAAGGTCATGTTTCGGCGCGGCATCTGGGCAACGTTGATCACAGTTGCCGCGATCGCTATCGGACTGCACTGGGGCGTCAAAGGCGTTGCGTTGGCACTGCTGATCAAGTTTTGGATTCTCATGCCATTGAACGGACGCCCGATGTGGACGCGCCTGGGCGCGTCCGGCGTGCGGGTGATCGGGCAATTGTGGCCGGTAGCGTTCAGTTGTGCCTTCATGTACGGAGCGGCGCGCGGCGTGTCGGTAGCGCTTGACGGTTACGCCGACTGGCTGGTCCTGCTTTCGGATGTAGCAACCTGCTTGCTGGCCTACCTGATTGCCATGGGTTTTCTTGGACGTCGAATTCTGCTGGAGCTGCATAGCGCGCTCACCGGCCGTCGCTCCCCGCGAGTACGCCCGCACGTTGGAGCTCACGTTTCTGGCCCAGGGCACGCACGATGATGTCGCGTCAGCTCCCGCACAAGCTGGCCATTCTGACCAACGAGTGCCTCAACCCACGAATCAACTGGTCGACCCTCGGTCCGCCCGTCACACGGGCGCTGATCGACCGGACCGACGCAGTGGCAGTGCGGCCGCCAGCTGGTCCACGTGGTCACACGAGGACGTGGCGCCGAGTAGCGGCGGATGTCCGGTCGGCGAAGTCGCTGTTCTGGATGCAGCTCGCGGCGCGCCCGGAGTGGCCGCTGATGGCGGCGATGGCCGCGGCGCCTTTCGCGCGGCGAAGCGCTTACGTTCTGGACGCGTGGCCCTACACGCTGCCGAGGCTGGCGTTGTTTGCCCAGGCAACACGGTTGAGCCCATGCTTCATTGCGATGCGTGAGGCGGCGGATACGCTCACTGTCTCGGCCCCCAAGCTTCCCGTAGTGCACCTGCCGTTCGCGGCGGACCTGGATGTTTTTGCTCCGCGCGAAGCCGATAAGGATATCTTTGCCTTCTCGATGGGCAGGTCGCACGCGCCGCTACATCATGCATTGACGGAGTATTGCAAGGAGAAGCGGTTCAACTATGTTGTCTCCACTGGCGGCGAGATCACCGACGAGTCGGAACTCGGCCGAATGGTGGCACGGTCGCGGTACTTTGTCGTTACCCCGCCCGACCTGGATCACCCCGAACGCGCAGGCGGATTTAGCCCTTTGGTTATGCGCTATCTGGAAGGCTTGGCGGCGGGCGCCCGGCTCTTGGGGACGCTTCCACGCAGCGGAGAATTCGAGGCGATACTTCCTCGCGAGTCCATCCTCGAGGTCGAGCCGGACGGCTCGGACCTCGCTGCAAAATTGGCTTGGGACGACACGAACGACGCGGGGTTCGCCGCTTCGGCGGAGGCGTGCTGGATAGTGCGGGCCAAGCACGGGTGGGAGCACCGGGCTCAGACGATCATCGAAGTCCTCGACCTATAGCGCGCGTTCACCGATTGATCGCCGTGATCTCGGTGGCTAACGCGAGACGCAGTGCGACGTTCTGTGTGGTTACATGTTGCGCAATCGCCGCCCGCGCAGCGTCGCCCGAGCCGAGCTGCTTGCTTAGCGTCCCTGCAAGAGATGCGATATCGATATCATCCGTCCGGTAACACGCCTCTTCCAGCCCCACCGATGCCATGAAGTCGCGGCATTTTGGACGGTATTCCAGCGCTATCAGCGGAACATGTTGTGTCGCTGCAAGAATAAGTGCATGCAACTTCATTCCCACAAGCGACCCACACTCACCAACGAATTTCAATAGGCCGGATACGGAATAGAATTGCGCGGGCATTTCTACTCCGGCCAAGGGTCGAACCGCACAGAAGCTTTTCATGAATGCGTGGTCTTGGGCGGTCGTCGGGACAAGCCTTACCCTAAGACCGAGCGAGAGTACGAGATCGATCAACGCTTGCAGCAAGTCCGTCGGTGGAACGGCATCCCCGCCCCATTGATCATCGGTCAAACCAACGTTGATGCCAACGATCATCGGGTCAGGCTCTACAGCCAGCTTGGGCAAGAGAAGGGCTGGATCGCCGGTATGGGTGGCATCGACGCCTATGCTGCTCATCGCTTTCACACTGAGCGGGCCACGGACGCGCACCGCCTCGAACTCCGACAGGATGGCGGGCCACCGCGCGAACTCTAGGTCGATGGCGGCTCGACGGCCGCCGCGGTAGTCGGGACTTTCACTGCCCACGCCGATCATGAATCGGCGTGCTTGAGGAGCAGCTTCCATGACAGCGGTAAGCCCGCGCCGGAAGAAACCGTTGGCGATGAGCGTGCCCCCGCCGAGACAAATGGCGTCGATCCGTGGACCAATGGCACGTAGGATGGGATTCGCATCGGCGATGGGCACCGGTACGAGGTCGGCGACAAAGCCCAAATGGGCGACGTGCATGGCATACATGGCTTCGTCCCCGAGATTGCCCTCGCCCGTCCAACCGACGTAGGCGATGACGGGCCGGTCTCCCCTGACAGCCGCCAGCGCCAAAGATCGATATCTGGTGCCACGCCGTATCTCGCCAAGCGCGTGTCTGGCCGATCGCACTTAGGCGGCCGAAGCCCGTGCGTGCACAATGGAGCTTTGCCACGAGATCCGCATGACGAAAGCGTAGCGTTGCCATGGCGCGCAAGGACAGCGTGCGGACAATCGGTGTCACGCTAGCTGTCTGCTCTCTCCGGTATATTTGCGCGGTGGCTGTCACAGTCCTCGGCGGTGAGCGAGATGGGCCGCGCGTGTTGTTCAGCGGCACTGTGGTAGCCAACGGCGGCGATCGTGCCATTGTCGAGGCCCAGATCGACGTCTTGCGCGACGTTCGGCCCAACTTGGAGATCGACCTAGCCGACAACCTCCCGGTTGTGGCACTGCGCTTGATGCCTGGACATCGCATCGTTCCCACTGCCTTTGGTGAGCTTCGAACAATTCGGCTGCCTGGACTCGGTGGTCGGCTGGCACGCCGACTAAATCCGCAGCGAATGCTGTTGGCTGCGTCGCTGTTGCGGCGGGCGCGCTGGCTCGGTCGTGTGATGTGTTCACGTCGCGAGTTCGATCTGCTGACCCGAATCGGCGGCTACGAGGCCGTGATCTACTGCGGCGGGACGTCGCTCGTCGAGTCCTATTGGCTGGAGCCGAAATTCTTTGAACTGCAACTTGCACTTGCTCTTAACGTTCCGGTGTCGCTTATGACGCAGAGTCTCGGCCCCTTCTCACGTCCGAGAGTGCAGCGGGCCATCCGCAAGTTGTGCTCGGGTGCGAAGTTAATCTTGCTTCGTGATCAACGTTCGTTGAACAACTTGATGGAGGTCCGTGCGGAGATCGAGCGCTGTGAGGTGTTGCCTGACATCGTTCTGTCGATGACGGACGAGGCGTCGGTCCAATCCATCAGGAGCCGTCGTCTGGACCAAGGCGCCCTGACCATCGCGGTGAGCGTGCGAGATTTGACGAACTATCGGAAGTACGAAGTGTCAGGTGCTGCCGGCCGATACGACGAGGCCGTCAAACAACTTGTCACTCATCTCGTATCGAGCGGGCACCGGGTGACCTTTCTGAGTACGTGTCAGGGGGTGCCCGAATACTGGACCGACGACTCTCGAAAGGCGCAAGCCATCCTAAATTCCCTTGCGGAGCATGTACGAAACGGGGTGGAGGTAGACACCAGCGAGCGCTCTACCGCCGATCTGCGGACACGGCTGCAGGAGTTCGACATGGTTGTTGCCACCCGACTGCACGCCGGGATTTTGGCGCTGACGGCCGGGACGGTCGTGTTGCCGATCGCTTATGAGTTCAAGACCTACGAGGTCTTCGCGAGCCTTGGGATGGACGCGTATATCCTCGACGCTGAAACCAGTGAGAATGCCGAGTACATCAACACGTTCGAGCGCTTCCGTCGCGACGTAGACGGCCTCCGCGACGATATCGCCACGAAGCTGGCGGCGGTCGCAGTACAGTCGAAGCGCGCCGGCGCGGCTACCGTTCGAGCCTGCGGTATTTAGACCGGACCCTTTGGCAAGTGCGTAGATGGCTGCTCGGGATCGAGCGGTGATTCTTTGTGTCACGCGTCACCGGTCCTCATCGGGCCCGACGGTCCCGGTTCGAGTCGACGCGTTACTTCACGCTGATGTCGCGCGTTCACACATTTATTCGAGGTCACCGGTTCACGAGCCGACAAGACGACAGATTCCACTACACTTGGCGGGTGTCGAACATCTGCATCGTCTCGGGCGGTGACCACATACGTTATAAGTCGTTCGTGAACCATAAGGTGTTCGCTTTGATGAGCGGGTGCGATTACCGATTGGAAGTTGGACCGCTGCCCGACGTGGGCAACAAGTACTTCTTCAAGGTGAAGGCTGTGCTAGACATCCTCCCGCGCTACGACTGGGTGGTGTGGATCGACGACGACGCCTTCGTAACCGACTTCTCCCGCCCGTCGTTCTTCACGGATCTGGCGCAGCAAGCGGACGATAACGGCGACTTCTTCATCGTGGCGGACGGACCGCGACTGTCGAACGGTGCCTGGACCAAGATAAATTCGGGAGTTTTCCTCATAAAGAACGAGGAACGATCCCTTAACCTGCTCACCGTGGTGTTGAACTCCGATCTGTCCGAGATAGAGCGGTGGTGGGACGAGGACGAGTATGGGCAGTTCAGCGGGGGTGATCAGGATGCATTCGTCTACGGTCTTCAGGTCGCCAGAGCGTTCAGCCAGGGCGTCCACATTGTCCCCCAGAAGGTGATGAACGCTCGGCCATGGCAGTACGAGCAGTCGGTAGAGGACTGCTTGATAGTGCATTTTCCCGGGATGAAATCGAAGCGCCGTGCGATGAGCGACTTCACGAAACGTTTCGGGCTCAGCGACGCGTTCCTGTCGCAAGAACTCGTGTACAGGTTTGGTGTGCGGACCGCGACTCGCCGCAATTACGCAAAATTGGCTATCGGTCAAGTTAGGTATCAAGTGCAAAAGCGCGGCCTGTCGCGAGAAACGAAGTGATTGGGGGAGGCTCTTGTGCCGCGCGCCTTGATTCGTCGAATGGTCGTCCGAGCTGCCCCGACGTGAACTCAACGCCAATGGCAGGAATCCCAAAACCTTCACAACGGATTGCGGTTGGCTGGTCCCAGCAGACGGTCGGGCCACGTCGCGGAAGGTCAATGATCATCGCCATATCGGGACCGCGCTGGCCGAGGCCGCCCATAGCTGAGGGCAGCACGTTTCAGGCTTAGTGTTGACAAAGTTTTGCCGTCATATCAGGACAAGTGCCTGCGAAAGGTAGCTGGGACGCCCGCGTAGAGGCCGTTGGGCTCGCAATCTTTGATGACGACCGCTCCGGCGGCGATTACGCATCCGGGGCCGATCGTGACGCCGGGGAGCACGAGTACACCGGCTCCGAGCCACGCCCCTTCTCCGATGCGGATTGGCGCCACGAGTGTCTTGCCCGCGCGATGAGTGGTAGGTCCAAGTTCGTGGTCACCCGTGATGAGTCGGCAAAATTGTCCAATTGACACATGGTCATCGACCGTCACATGATGATTTATATATACGCCATCGTTCAGGAACACATCATCGCCGATCAGGACTTCTGGTCCACGAAAAAACACGTCGTGCCCAACGCGACACCTGTTCCCTAGGGTGACACCTGGTGCCGCGACCGTAACGCTGCCGAGGACGCGAACTGGTCCCCGCGTCCGTACCCCCAAACCTGCCAGACGATAGCCGCGCAGGCGAGTTCGTGCTTTCGCGAGCCAGATCACGGTACCTCTTTCGGGCGGGGACGCGGGGGTGGCCTCCGCAACATCGTCCTGAACGGAAGCCCGTGGGCACGCAACATTGCGGAGATCAATTCAGCTTGCTTATAAATGTCGAGATGGTGGAATCTCGATCGGCGTTTTAGCCATTGCACAGACACGGAACTGGTTGATGCATCGACGATGGCGGTTCACCCCCAAGCATGACGGGATCCGAATCTGAGAGCAGCGGCCAGCCCGGTGAACCGTTTTCCCGCCTGAAGCTTACTATTCGAATTACTCATACCGGATGCCGTCACTCTGTCACACTGATCACGCGCGATGCCGCCGGCGGGACCAAGCGGTCCTCTTTACCGCCCAATGGAGTGCAGGTGACTCCGTCGCCCTCGCCCGCGCCGGGGCGACTTTCATGAACGGCATTCTCGTCGAACGGGAGAAGATCAACAAGCCGCCACGCCGACAGTCGAGACCGCGGCGTGAACCCCGATCCGCAAGTGATAACAACACGCTCGGCTCATCGGCAATTCTGCCGGTATCAGGCAGCCGTGTCGGACTGTGGTTGTCGGGCTCGTCGACGTCCATCCGGTCAAGTTTGCGGGTGGAGCCGGCCGACTCGATGGCTGTCACCCCGCCGTCCGGCGACCAATGTGTGTCTGTGTGTCGCGCTGACCCAAAACCGTAGGTTCGTGAAGCCTAGATGCCGAGCACCTCGCGCAACGCAAACACCGACCGGTCGATCGTGTACAACTCCGTGACACGCTGTCGGCCGGCGACGCCCATTCCCTGCAATCTCAGCGGGTCGGCGAACGCCTCGACCATCGTGTCCGCCAGTGCGACCGGGTCGTCGCTGTTCACAAGCCAACCGCATTCGGTGGTCACGGTCTCGGGTATTCCGGCGACGAATGTTGAAACCACTGGAACACCACGTGCCATGGCCTCGCGGATCACGACGGGAAGCGCATCGCTGTCGCCTTCGGCGTCGACGCGGCAGGGGAGCGCGAACAGCGAAGCCTCGGCGAGCGTCTTCAAGGTGGATGCGTGATCGAGAGCCCCCATCATCGTGACGATCGGTTGGACTCCCAGCTCCTCTATCAACCTGGCCAACCTCGCCCGTTCGGGTCCATCCCCGACAATGGTGAGGCGCAGACCGGGCAGCCTGTCCCGTGCGACCGCAGCCGCTGTGATCAGAGTGTCGAAGCCCTTCTTGGGCACGAGTCTTCCGATGCTCAGCACGGATCGGCCGGAATGCGGTACGACTTCGTTGGGAATCGCGACACCGCACGGGACCACGGCGATCTTGTCCGGGGGACATCCGTGCGCGGACAGCCACTGGCGATTGAATTCGCAGACGGTGACGATTGTGTCAGCCGCACTGAACTTCGCCGGCAGACTCTGCGGGTCTACATACAGGTCACGGGCGTGAACCGTTATGGAGAGCGGCAGGTCCAGATACGCCGCCAGATACGCGGCGACCGACGATGCGCCCCAAGCGAAATGGGCATGGACCCGCGTCACTTGCTGCTTGTCCAACCGGCCAACCAAGTGTGGAAGTGCCAGCACCGCAACCTGGGCGTACGCCATATCCATCCTTCGGAGCAGTCGTAGGACGCGCAGTACGCGAAGGGGATGGCGCGACGTGAGGCGAGCGAAGCGGAAGACCGACAGGACCGATCGTGCGGGGTTAGCGACCGCGTCCGGCCGCTCGTCCCCGTCGAGGTCGCCGCCCTCGCGCAGAGCAACGACGCGAACTTCCGTTCCTTGCCGACGCAACTCGGCGATTTCGTCCCGAACGAACGTTTGCGACAGCTCGGGATACCGGTCAACGACGTAGGCTATTGCAAGCCCGCGACGCTCCTCGACCACAGAGACTCTCCCAGTTCGGGCGCGGTTGGCCAATGAAGATTACTCCACAGGGCAGGTTCGGGGCGCATGGCCGCGATATTGGCGGCCCTTCGCGAGTCTCAGGACGGGACATTGCGTTCACTCCCGGTTCGCCGATTCTGTTGTCCGCGCGATCGGGCAGCGGTTCCGGTTTGCGTGAAGCGTCGCCGTCGTAGCGGTTCGCGTACAGCTGTTGAGACGTTGTATTCGGCAATGGTTGCTCAGCCATCTGACGCACAAGAAAGATGAGAGACACCATGTCGACAGCGCCCGGGACCCGGCCCCATTTGGGCGACGTCGATCTTGACGCCAACCCGGTGCAGGCGCGGCGACAGCCGGGTTGAACCGTCGCGCGGCGGCCCCGCGCAACGGGTTCAACCCGGCTGAAATGGCCACTTCTGAGATCGCACCACGCGTCCGCTGCCGCGGAGTGCTGCGGCCAGGAAGGGCCGGAACCGCGAACGCTCCTAACTGGTCCTGGCGGTAACGGACGGCGCAGCAGCGCCTGTGCCAGTAAGACTGGTCGTAACGAACGGTGAGGTCGCCGGTGCCCACGATGAGCTTGCGGGTATGAACCGTACCGACAACTCGTGGTCTCCTGACGTCAACGCGGCGATGAGACCAGCGACCTTGGTTACGGCGGGCGTCCCGGAAACGGATGCAAGCGAGCCGAAGGCCTTGCCGTCGACAAGCATCTGCAGAGTCCCCCTCGCTGCGTACGCCGGGGCAATGGACGTCGTCAGTTGAACAGATGACTTGCCTACTGGAGTAAGGGACAAGAGCGTTACCGCGGGCAGGCCGGGGGCGATCGTCACGTGTTGAGTGGCCAGAAGTTCCCCGGTCGAAGAGGAGATGGCCTCCACGACGCAGGTCCCGATCGCGGTGAACGTCACTGCGTCGCCAGTTGCTGTGCATACCCCGGGCGCTGTGCCGCCAACGGCAAACTCGACGCCGGCGGTGTTGGTCTGCGGGCGGTAGGTGTCGCCGACGACAGTGCCGAGGGCCCGCGACACGAATGCAGTCTGCACGGACGAGAGCGACCGGGTTGGCTCGTCCGCTCCCATGGTCGTCTGACCTAGAGGCTGGCCGTCGATGTCGGTGGGTGCGTCGACGTTGGGGTCTGAGACCAGGGTGTCAC
>CAXTHY010000088.1:0-16845 GCA_964244175.1 uncultured Jatrophihabitans sp.
CTCGTCCTGCTGCCCACCCGTGAGCTGGCCCAGCAGTTCGACGATGCGCTGCGCCCGCTGGCCCAGCTGCTCGGCCTGCGCACGCTCGTCGTCGTCGGCGGCGCCCCGATCAACCGGCAGATGCGCGAGCTGAAGCTCGGCGTCGACATCGTCATCGCCACTCCCGGCCGCCTCGTCGACCTGATGACGCGCAGGTCGATCGTGCTCGACGGCGTGTCGGTCGCGGTGCTGGACGAAGCCGACCACATGGCCGATCTTGGGTTCATGCCCGCGGTCACCCGCATTCTCGACGCCGTGCCGGACAACCGGCAGTGCCTGCTGTTCTCGGCCACGCTCGACCAGGCCGTCGACAAGCTGGTCGCGCGGTACCTCTCCCGCCCGTCCGTGCACACCGTCGGCCAGACCGTCGAGTCCATGGCCGGCATGGAACACCGCGTGTTCCGCCTCAAGCACGAGGACAAGATCGCGGTGGCCACCGAAATCGCCGACCGGCGCAATCGGACCCTGATCTTCGTACGCACCAAGCACGGCGCCGACCGGCTGGCCCGGCAGATGCGTACGCGCGGCGTCGACGCCACAGCGATTCACGGCAACCTGAACCTGAACCAGCGCACGCGCGCGTTGGCCGCATTCAGCTCGGGTGGCACGCCCGTGCTCATCGCCACCGACATCGCCGCCCGCGGCATCCACGTCGACGATCTCGATCTCGTCGTGCACTTCGACCCGCCGGCCGATCACAAGACCTACGCCCACCGCTCCGGGCGCACCGCACGTTCCGGCGCCAGCGGCACTGTCGTCTCGCTTGTCGAGCCGCAGCAGGTCGCTGAGGTCGCCCGCATGCATGCCGCGGCCGACGTGCACGCCCGGTCGGCCAACGTCTTCCCGGGGCACGCGGCGTTGCGCGACGTCACGTCCCCTTCGTCGGGATGAACACGGCCCCACGCCAGGCCAGCGCCACGCTGACCGTGGCCGTGGAGGAGCCGGTGCGCATGACGCTGCAGCTCGCCGTGGCGGCGCACCCGGCCGCCGAGGCCTTCACGGTGACCAATGACGGTCGCGCGGTGGCCGCCCGCGAGGTCGACGTTCCCGGCACCGGCCGGGTGCACGTCCTCGACCTGAAGCAGGGTCGCGTCGAGATCAACTACTCGGCCACGGTGACCGAGGCGGCCCCCGTGCCGACCGTTACCGAGGCCGACCGCATCGTCTACCGCCGGCCGAGCCGCTACGCCGAGTCCGACCGCCTCGCGCCGATGGCGCAGGCCGAGTTCGCCGGCATCACCGATGCCGCTGAGCTGCTGGCCGCGGTCTCGTCGTGGACGGGATCACGGCTGCAGTATGTGCCGGGCAGCAGTGGCCCGACCGAGGGTGCCGTCGACACCATGCTCAAGCGTCAGGGTGTCTGTCGTGATTACGCCCATCTGGTGATCGCGCTGCTGCGGGCCCTCGACGTGCCGGCCCGACTGGCGGCCGTCTATGCCCCGGGACTGCATCCGATGGACTTCCATGCCGTGGCCGAGGCCGCCGTGGGCGACACGTGGCGGGCGGTCGACGCGACGTTGCTCGCGCCGCGTTCGAGCCTGGTCCGCATCGCCAGCGGCCGGGACGCCGCCGACACCGCCTTCATGTCCACCTACGGGGGCGGCGCCCAACTGCTCGAGTCGGAGGTCACCGCGGTCGTTTCGGGACAGTTGCCGGGCGACGATGTGCTCGAGCTCGTCAGCCTCCGCTAACTGGCTCCGCTAACTGGCAGCGATCTTCGTCACCAGCTCATCGGCCGAACTCGAGCGCGGCCCAGCGCCGCCGACTGCGCTTGGCGTGACGCGGCTTGGGCCGCCGCCGACGGACCGCGTCGTCTTCGTCGCCGAACAACGAACCGCTGTCGGTCATGGCCATCGCCGCGAGATAGGCCGAGACCGACGCGGCCGACGGACGGGCCGGCGCGTCGTGGTCGATCATGGCCTGCAGCAGCGAGAGCCAGCCGTCGTGCTTGTCGACGCCCGCCGCGGTGAAGGCCTGCACGACGTCGACCACACGCCCCGCTGCGGTGATCGATTCACCGGTCAACGCCTCCGCGAGGGCGACACCGAGCATGCGGATGTCGTCGGCCGGGCTCGGCGCCGACGCTGCGAGCAGGCGGCCGACGCCGAGGTCGGCGAGCTTGGTGTGGCAGCGCGGGGGCGGGTCGCTGCCCGGGGCCAGGTCAGCCACGAACGGCACCATGATGTTCGTGGCCGTGACGCCCCCGTGCGCGACCTCGCAGCCGTGCAGGTAGGCCAGGCTGGCGGCGACGCTCGACCCGATGCTCGCCACGGCCGACGGCTCGAGCGCCGCGCACTCGTACAACGCGCGCAGCGTCGCGCCGCCGACCGGCTCCATCACGAGGTAGACCCGCGGATCGTTCTCGATCGCGGTGTCAACGCCGGCGTCCAGGACGGTTACCAGCCCAGGATTCGACACCCGCACCATGACATCGAACGCAGCCGGGCCGTGCTCGCCGAGGGTCGCGGCCGGGTCGAAGATCTTGATCGCGACCTCGCGTTGCAACCGCTCGTCGACGGCGCGATACACGACCGCGTGCCGTCCTGACCCGATGCGCTCGACCAACCGATAACGCTGGTCGATGTGACTGCGCACGGCGCTCGCCTGATTGTTCGCCGACACCTGTCCCGCTTTCGGTTTAGTAGTAATGCTTGCGGCCGCCGATGGCGTGGCCGGCGCTGCCCGCGATGAACAGGATCGCGCCAATGACGACGGCGACGATGCCCAGCGTCCAGATGATCGCGACCTTGGCGATGAATCCGATGATGAGCAGGACTATTCCGAGCACGATCATGTTCGACTCCTTCGTCGAGTGCTGCGGCTGCTGACCGGACCGGCTGGCCGGTCAGTGGTAAAGGCTCGTGCGGCGCTGCCTCAGTAGCGAGGCGCGCGGGTGACCGGCGCCGCCGCGTAGACCTCGTCGTCAACGACGACGTCGCGATGGCGGCGGGTGCCCCACACGATCAGTTCGACAAGCAGACCAACCACGCCGACGATCATCAGCACGATGCCGACGATGCCGAGGTTGACGCCCTTCACCGAGTCGGTGACGGCGAACTTCAGGATCGCTCCGACTGCGATCAGAAACAGACTGGCGCCGATTCTCATCAGCTTCTCCCCTCAGACCACCGACCGCGCATCGCGGCGGATTACCTGGTGGCTTTCCCCGCCAGCACACTTTCAATCAGGTTTTTCGCCAATTCAGCACCAGAAAGACGTAACGTTTTGTCAGGCCCCGACGCTGACGAATTGGGTATGGCTGCGAGAATTGAATGTGTAACGGTTTCGATCTGCGCGGCGCTGATTACGGACGGGTCCGAACAGCTGGGATGCATGCATCTGAAGGAGTCGACCGGTGACCGGCGAACGAGCCCGCACAGTTGGCTGACTCGCGCCCTGGTGCGCGGCCGGAGCCCACGCCGAGCGGCGAGTCGGCCGCCCCCGCAGCCTCGATTCCAGCTTCACCGACCGACGCAGTTGTCGCGTCGGCCGCCGACGGTGACGAGACGGCGTTCGCGTGCCTCTATCTCGACCTGCAGCCACGTCTGCGTCGTTACGCCGCCAGCCTGGTCGGGCAGGACGCCGACGATGTCACTGCCGATGCCTGGTTGCAGATCGCGCGCGATTTGCGCAACTTCAGCGGGGACCTCGATTCGTTTCGTGGTTGGACCGCCCGCGTCGTGCGTAATCGCGCGCTCGATCATCTTCGGGCCCGCGGCCGACGCCCGGCCGACCCGGCACCGGTCGAGTCGCTCGTCGAGAAGGCGGCTCTCGACGACACCGAGCAGGAGACCTTCGCGCGACTCTCCACCACGGCGGCGGTCGCGTTGATCGCCTCGCTGCCGCGCGAGCAGGCCGAGGCCGTGCTGCTCCGTGCGGTGGTCGGGCTCGACGCGAAGCGGGCCGGACAGGTGCTGGGCAAGAGTGCGGCCGCGGTCCGGGTGTCGGCCCACCGCGGGCTGAAGACCCTGGCCGAGCGCCTGCGGCGCGACGCCGATCCCGCCCCCACCGCGACGACGGGGCAGGACTGACATGCGCAGACACCGCAACGTCGAGCGCGCCGAGGCCCAACGCCTCGACGCCCTGCTCGAGGGACAGCCCGGGCACAGCGATCCCGTTGCCGACGTGCTCGGGGCGGCCCGCGGCCCGGCCACCGCCGCCGAGACCACCGGCGCCGACGCCGCACTGCTCGCCTACCGCGCGACGACCGTCGCCGCGGCCGCCGCGGCTCGCCGACCGCGACGCCGCCGGGCAACCCTGATCCGCGTCGTCGGCACCGCCACCCTGACGACCAAGCTGCTGATCGGTGCGGTCGCGGCGGCCGCAGTCGGCGGCATCACCGTGGTCACCGTCGAGCACGTCCGGCCGGCACCGCGGCACTCCACTCCGGCGCCGTCGCCGACCCGCACCGCACCCGCATCCGGCTCGCCTGCACCCAGCTCGAGTCACCGCAGCACCCGACCGTCCAGCAGTCCCGACCCGTCACCGACCACCGCTCCGACGAGCCCCACCTCGAGCGGGGCGCGGTCGAGCACGTCCGCAACGTCGAGCCCGGTGCCCGCGTCGTCGCTCACGACCAGCACGAGCACCGGAAGGTCGTCCTCGCCGGCCGCGGCGGCGAAATCCACCGGCCACGCCGAGGACGACCCGCTCGCGCCCGCGACGAAGATCAAGGCGGCCAAGAAATCGAAGAAGGCGACACCGACAAAGGGCGCGGCGGACTCATAGACCGATGCCGAGGGCGGCACGCAGAAATGCGGCCGGCGGTGACAAATGACGGCCGGTCGCATTCTCTCGCAATTGCGCGGGCCTTACCGTTACCGTCCTCGGCCAGTCGGTTGCGTCGCACGGTGACGCTCATCCGAGGCAACGTTCGCCAACGCCGTCTCTGCTGTCTCTGACGCGTTCACCTGGATGTAGCCAGCCACTCGAAACTGACCGCATGGCGAAGACCGCGCACCACGCGGTCGGGCCACGGGGCGCCGCGGCCGCGCGCAGTGGGCTGCATCGCCCTGCGGCCCACAAGTCCGGTCACGGTGTGCGGCACGACCTCGAGGGGCTGCGCGCTCTCGCAGTCCTCGGCGTCGTCGTCTACCACCTGCGGCCGTCGTGGCTGCCTGGCGGCTTCGCCGGCGTCGACGTCTTCTTCGTCCTGAGCGGTTACTTCATCACCGGGTTGCTCCTGCGTGAGATCGACCGGACCGGCACCGTTGATCTGTTGGCCTTCTGGTCGCGCCGGGCCCGACGCCTGCTGCCGGCGTCTGCCGTGGTCATCGTGGCGACGGTGGTCGCCGCGTGCATCCTGACCAATCCACTGGAAGGTCACCGGGTGGCCCGCGACGGACTGTGGTCGTCGGAGTTCGGGATGAACTGGCTCGCGGCGCACCAGAGCACCCAGTATCTGGCTGACCCTGATCCGAGCCCACTGGTCCACTTCTGGTCGCTGGGAGTCGAGGAACAGTTCTACGTGGTGTGGCCGGTCGTGCTGCTGGCGCTGGCCGCACTCGCCCGCTCGGTGCGGACAGTGACGACCCGCGGCCTGCTCGTCCCGCTATCGGTCGTCCTCTGTACAGCGTCGTTCTCGCTGGCGCTCAGCCAGACCGTGGGCGCGAACTCCTACGCTTACTTCGGGACCCTCGAGCGCGCCTGGCAGCTGGCGCTGGGTGGGTTGCTCGCTGTGCTGGGGGTCCGCTGCGCGCAGCTGCCGCAGTCGCTGCTCGTCCTCGCGCGCGGGGCGGGGGTGACGTTGGTCGTCGGTTTCTACGTCGCGGTGAGCACCGACCTCGTGTACCCGGGACGCAAGTCGCTCGTGCCCGCGATCGGGGCCGCCCTCGTCATCGCGGCCGGCGAACCGCTCTGGCGATGTCGAGATCCGCTGGCCCGGATCCTGTGTTCGACGCCCGCCCAGCTCGGCGGCCGTTACTCCTATAGCTGGTACCTCTGGCATTACCCGCCGCTCGTCCTGCTACCCATCCTCCTGGGCCGGCCGTTGCGGATCCGCGAGCTGGGCTGGTGCGCAGTCGCGACATTCACGCTCGCCGTCCTGACCTACCACCTGCTGGAGAACCCGGTTCGGTCGAACCGGTGGCTGGTCGCGCGGCGCGGGCGGTCGCTGGCGTTCGGCGCGCTGCTGGTGGTGCTGGCGGCGGGGTCGGCACAGTACGCGCTGGTGAAGTCATCGACGCAGGCGAAAGCGGTCGTACACACCGCGGCCGGCCAGCGACTCATCCCGACGCCTGCGGCGGCGGCCGCCGAGGAGGTGCAACCGAGCCGCGACCGCTGCCAGGTGCCGCTGACCTCGACCGCGCTGTCGGCCGAGTGCCGCTACCTACCCGACACCGGGCACGGCGACGTTGTGCTGGTGGGGGATTCGCATGCCGCGATGTGGTACCCGGCCGTGCGTGCGGTGGCTCAGCGGCACCGCTGGGGGCTGCGGGTGTGGGCCCGGACCGCCTGTCCGTTCGCGGACGTCGTCAAGGACGGTCCGGACGGCGACAAGTACACGGCCTGCGACCGATGGCATGCCGATATCCTGTCGCGGCTGGTGGCCGCGCATCCAAGCCTGGTGATCGTCGCCAACTTCGATTCCAATCTCTCGCCGTTGTACTCCCGCGTCACGGGCGCACGGCTGCGTACCGCTGCGGCTCGCCTGGCGTTCGAGCAAGGCATGGCGAAGTACCTGAAGGTATTGCGTGCCGCAGATATCCACGTCCTAGTGATCCACGACGTGCCAGGCTTCGCTACCTCGGCCCCGGACTGCGCTCTCGCCCACCCCCACCACCTCGCAGCGTGCTCCGCTCCACAAGCCGAAACGCTGCCCGGTGAACCGAACGACCTGCAGGCCGCGCGCTCAGTGCCGGGGGTGCACTCGATGAGCTTCACCGCCACGTTCTGCCCCGCAGGGATGTGCCACCAAATCATCGGATCGACCCTGGCCTACCGCGACCAGAACCACCTGACCACGGAGATGGTCCTGCGGCTGACCCCGCAGATCGACGCCGCCGCCGTCGAGGCTGCGGGGAGCTCTTAATACCTGGCATCGCGTGCTGCACGTGCGGTCGTGCTTACCGTGGTGGGTATCGCCCCGCTGAAGCCCTCCCCCGCAACCGGCCGTGTCGCTGACCGGCGCAGCCGCCTGTGTCGCGGATGATCACCGGTATGCGCCCCGTGCTGACCCGGTTGAGCGGCGTGCTGGTGGCCGCAGCGATCGTGGTCTCGGGCGCGGTGCCGGCGGAGGCTGTCGGCACGAACTGGGGCAACACCGGGGCCGTCTACTCGGGTGGAATTCTGTGCCGGCTCCCGGCCGCGACGACGGTACCGATGGCGACCTGGTCGGTCGACGGACAGCGCGCGTTCTCGACCGCGGACGTCGTGTCGCGCGCCGGCAGCTACGGACCCGCCCCCACGAGCGGCCAGGCCTCGGAGATGGTCGACGGGCAGGCCGGGTTGGACGCGAGCGAGATTGCGGCAGTGGCGTATCTGATCGACCGGCACGGGTCGGGCGGGCCGGCCCAGGTCGCCGAGGTCAGCGCCGACATCGCCGCGGCGGCCGGCGACGGCAGCGCCCAGGCCCAGTGCCTGGGCCAGGGCGGGACGAGCCCGCAGCACGCGGCGATGCTGTGGTCGCAAGCGCAGCGTTACGCGGGCCCCTACACCGTCACCGTCGACACTCCACCGAAGGCGATCCCGGGGTCGCCGGTGCGGGTTACCGCCACGGTGCGGTCAGCCGCCGGCGTCGGCGCGCCGGGTATCTCTGTCACCTTCGCCGCGGGGGCCGACACCGCGGCGGCCACGACGGACGCCGACGGCAAGGCGCACGCGCAGTTGACCACCCCGCTCACCCCCAACGCGTCGATCCTCGCCACGGCGGCGACGACCGGGCTGACCTACTTCGCCTCCGATCCGGCGGCGCTCGCGCTCGGCGCACCAATCGAGTACAGCGGCACCGCAGCGTTCGCGGCGGGCCTGGCGCCCAAACCAGTGGTGACCGTGAGCGCCAGTTCTCCGCTGGTGATGGCCTCGGGCCAGACCACCCCGCTCGCCCATGTCTCGGGTACCTACGGCTACTCCGGCGACGGGCTGATCACGCTCGCCGGACCGGTCAAGCCGCCGTCGGGCAAGGGCTGCTCGGCGTTGAGGTCCGCCGCCTACAACGGTGCGGCGCCGCTCTGGACCGGAGCCTTCACGTTCAAGGGCGACGGGACGCATCAGGCCGGGGCCGTCACCGACCTCTCGCCCGGCTGCTACGCCGCGAGCGCGACGGCCACGACGACCAACAGCAACCCGCCGGTCAAGGCGTCGTCCGGACGCAACGCGGCTTCGGTCACCGTGTCGACGATCCAGATCGCGCAGTCGGCCGTCCCGAGCATCGCGCCGGCGGGCGCGTTGGCGGCGACGGTCACGGCCACCACCCCAGGTCGGGCCCACGTCGTCTCGAGCGTCACGACGTACGGACCGCTGGGGACGACCGGCGGCAGCTGCGGCGCGAACCTTGACTGGCGGGCGGCCCCGGTCGTGGGTTCGTCCACGCCCGTGCCGCTGGCGGCGGCAACCGGCACGAGCAGTCCGTCGGGCTCCCCCGTTCCCGGCTCCCCCGTTCCCGGTTCGTCCGCACCGATCGGGCCGACTGCCGCCGGGGCCAGCGGGCCGGCGCTGAGCGCCCAGGTCACAGGGCCGAAGGTCACCCAGGTCGGCTGCTACGCGCTGGCCACCCGCAGCGTCGTCACCCAGGACGGTCAGCGCCTGGTCGTCGCCGCCCCGGTTGGCCAGGCGGGAACGATGACGCAGGTGCTGCGTCCCTCGCTGGCCATCACCAACAACTCCTACGACGGCGTGCAGGGCAAGCCGATGACCGGCATCGTCACGGTTGTCGGCAGCTATGCGTACCCGGGCGTCATCGCGGTCGGTCTGGTGTCGACCCCGCCGCCCCCGAGCGGGTGCCGCGACGCCCGGTTCACCGGCCCGCCCACGGCCGTCAAGCCGACGAGCGTGACCACCGCGGGCGACGGCAGCTACGCCTTCCGCACGCCGGTCGCGGCCCGCAATCTGTGTTACGCGGTGACGGCGACGCTGTCGTTGAAGATGAACCCGGCGGTGCGCGCCGAGTCCCCGCCGCCGTCGGACACCTCGACGTTCCTGGCCGGGGTGGTGTTGACGGCACCGTCGAACGACGACATCCCCAACGCCAATACCGACAACCTGCTACGTCCGGCGATCACCATCGCAGTGACGTACGCGCTGATCCTGCTCGTCGCGCTCATTGTCATGCTGCGGGCGGCGCTGGGTGCGCGCAGCAACGCACGGACAGTGTGGCGGCTCAGCCAGTGAGGCCGTTCAGCACCTCGGTCATCCGCTTCTCGGTGTCACCCGCAAGCTTCTCGAAGATCAGCTTCATCGCCGGAGTGGCCAGCTTGGCGATGCCGTGCATCTGCAGGTCGGCGTGGTAGGTGATCTCGCTGCCGGCACCGGCCGGGGTCACGGTGATCGTGTCGGTCGAGGTGGCCGAGTCGTTCTTGCCCACCAACACGATCTTGTCGGCGGTGAGCTGGTCGAGGGTGTAGGTGAGCTCGGTGGTGGTCCCGGCGATCTTCGACACGTTGTGCCACGAAGCGCCGACGGCGATCGGCCCCGCGTCATTGCGGGTGCACTTCTCGGTTCCCGGGTCCCACTGCTCGGCGTGCTCGAAGTCCTTCAGGTAGTCGATCACGGCGTTCGGCGAAGGGTTGACGGTGAAGGTGCGCGAAACAGATGTCATACCCCGCCTCCTACCCAACATCCGCGCCCGTCGCGCGGGTCTGCAGCGTGGCTTACTTACTTCCGGCCGACCAGGTGATCTACAGTCACTGCGTCCCATCAGTCGCCGCGGGGAGGTCCTCGATGGACGAGGTCGCCACGACCCACCGATCACTCATCCGGATCGAGCGCATCGTCGGCCTGCGGCGACGAGCCGCAGTGGTCGTCGCGGTGCTGATGCTGGTCGTGGCCCAGCTGTCGGCGTCGGCCGCGGCGTCGGCGGCGACCCACAAGCGCTTCAGCATCTCCGACGCCACGTACCAGCACGGCGCCTACACCGTGCACCGCGGCCAGACCTACACCCTCATCGCGCACGCTCGCAGCCGCCCGCGCTACGTCGACGCCTCCCCTGCCGGGCGTCGACCCTTCGGGCTGGATCACTACTTCCACCACGCGGGCACACACCGCTGGAAGATCGCGGTCACGATGAATCACAACCTGCGCAGTCACCGGTTCTGGAACCTCGGCGTCAAGGTCGGGCACACCGTGCACAGCATCCGGGTGCGCGTGCTCGGGCCGCCGCACCCACCCCAGCCGCCGCTCGTCGGCAGCGTCCATCACGCCTGAAGATCGCCTGACGGCGTAGGGCCCGACGCGTAACGTTGCCGCTCGTGGCGTGTGGGACGTGCGGGCAACCGATCCCGCCGGGTGCGCGGTTCTGCCCGCAGTGCGGCGCGGTGCAGAGCGAATCCTGTTCGGCCTGCGGCCGTGAGCTGACGGCCGGCGCGCGGTTCTGCGCGGCCTGCGGCACCCCGGCAAATGGTGCCGGCACCGCCGCTGCGGCCAGCCCGTCGGCGTTGGCGGCACCGCCGGCGCCGACGGCGCCGGTGGCTGAGCGCCGCGTCACCTCGGTGTTGTTCGGCGATCTGGTCGGCTTCACCACGCTGTCCGAATCGCGTGACCCCGAAGAGGTCCGCGAGCTGCTGAGCGGCTACTTCGAACGCTGCCGGACCGTCGTCGCCCGGTACGGCGGGACGATCGAGAAGTTCATCGGCGACGCCGTGATGGCCGTCTGGGGCGTGCCGTTGACCCACGAGGACGACGCCGAGCGCGCAGTGCGGGCCGGGCTCGACCTGGTCGAGGCCACCGCCGCGTTCGGGGCCCGCGCGGGGGCGCCCGGGTTGGCGATGCGGGTCGGCGTGGTCACCGGCGAGGTGGCGGTGACGATCGGCGCGACGGCCGAGGGCATGGTCGCCGGCGACGCGGTCAACACGGCCGCGCGGGTGCAGGGGGCAGCGCGTCCCGGAACGGTGTGGATCGACGAGCAGACCCGGCAACTGACCAGCGCCGCGGTCGAGTCGGTGTCGACGGGTGACCACGCGCTGAAAGGCAAGGCCACACCTGTCGCCCTGTTCGAGGTCATCGCGGTGATGGGCGCCGTCGGCGGCGCGCAGCGAGTCGACCGGGTCGAGGCGCCGCTCACCGGCCGCCGCGGCGAGCTGGCCATGATCAAGGAGAGCTTCCACGCCGCGATCGAGGACGGTCGGGGCCGGCTGCTGCTCGTCTCCGGCCAGCCGGGGGTCGGCAAGTCCCGCCTCGGCTGGGAGCTGGAGAAGTACACCGACGGGCTGTCCGACGCGGTGCGCTGGCACTGGGGCCGATGCCTGAGTTACGGCGACGGCGTGGCGTTCTCATCGCTGTCGGCGGCGGTCCGCGGTCGCGTCGGGGCAACTGACGCCGACACCGCGGAGGACGTCCGGGCCAAGGTCGCGGCGTCGATCGCACGCTACGTCGCCGAGCCGAGCGAACGCGAGTGGCTCGCGCCGCGGGTGGCGCTGTTACTGACCGGCGAGTCCGACCAGCAGTTCGGCCGCGAGGACCTGTTCGCGGCCTGGGTGGCCTGGTTCGAGGCGCTCGGCGCCGACGGCGCCCCGGTGGTCTGGGTCGTCGACGACGCCCAGTACGCCGACGACGGCATCCTGGACTTCCTCGAGCACCTGGTCGCGGTGGTACACGTGGGCCTGCTGGTCGTGGTGCTGGCCCGGCCGGAACTGCTCGAGCGGCGCCCGCAACTGGTGACCTCGCGCCGGTCGATGACCCTCACCCTCGAGGGGCTGTCGCCGCTCGCCATGGCCGGGCTGTACGAGCGGCTGGTGCCGGGCCTGCCCACGGCGGTCGTCGAGCAGCTCGCGACCCGCGCCGAAGGGGTGCCGCTCTACGCCGTGGAGGCGGTGCGCTCGATGCTCGATCGCGGCCTGCTCACCGACGACGGCCCGCAGCCGCGCACGCTCGCCCCCGGCGTCGCCGCGACCGACCTGCTCGGGGTCAGCGCGCCTGCGAGCCTGCAGATCCTGATCAGCAGCCGGCTGGACACGCTGCCGCCGGCCGAGCGGGCGCTGCTGGGCACGGCCGCCGTGCTCGGCACGTCCTTCACCGCCGACGGCCTGGCCGCGCTCACCCAGCTCGAGGCCGGCGTGGTCGCCGAGCGGCTGGCCCCGCTGCTGCGCCGCGACCTGCTGCGTATCGTCACCGACCGATTGTCGGCCGAGTTCGGCCAGTACGCGTTCGTGCAGACACTGCTGCGCCAGGTCGTCTACCAGACCCAGTCGCGCCGCGACCGGGCCGAGCGCCACTTGGCGGCAGCCGAGTACCTGCAGCGCCTGCCGGAGTCGTCCGGGCAGCTGACCGCCGTCATCGCCGGCCACCTCGGCGATGCGCTCGACCTGTTGCCGACCAACGATGCGCGGCGCGCGACGATCCCGACCGAGCTGCTCGTCTGGCTGGAGAGCGCGGCTGAACGGTCGCGGTCGGTCGGCGCCATGCACGAAGCGCTGGCCAACTGGGACGCGGCGCTCGTTCGCATCACCGACGCGACCCACGCCGCCCGGATCCGGCTGGCGGCCGCGACGGCAGCCAATATCGCCACGCAGTTCGACCGCGCGATCGCCTACACCGACCCGCTGTTCGACGATGCCGCGGAGGCGGCGACGGTACCGCTCGATCTGGTCGCCGACGCGCTGGCCCAGCGCTCGAAGGCGCTGCGCAACACCGGCCGGGTGCGGGCGGCCCACGACCTGCTCGTCGAATGGCAGGCGCGCACGGCCGCGCTGCCGTCGGCGGCCGGCAGCGCGCTGAACCGCGAGCTGGCCGCCTGCATGCACCAGCTCGGCCAGCTCGAGCAGGCCGGCCCGATCGCCGAGCGGGCCGCGCGCCTGGCCGAATACAGCGCCCGGCCCGATCTCATCGTCCTGGCCATGAACGTGGTGGCCAACGGATATGACGACGGCGGGCTGCCGCGGCTGGCCGCCGCGGTCTACCGCGGCGCGGCCGACCTTGCCCGCACCCACCATCTGCTGGCCGAGCTCAACATGGTGCTGGGCAACCTGGCCGCGGTCGAACTCAATCAAGACCCACGGGCCGGCATCCGCGCGAGTTACGAGGCCATCGAGCTGGCGGCCCAGATCGGCGACTCGTATTCCGTTGTCGGGGCGGCCGGGAACCTGGCCGAGATGCTGCGCGGGGTCGGCGACTGGGACGACGCCCTCGGCCTCACCGACATCCCCCTGCTGGCCGACGCCCTGGCCACCGGCTTGATCGAGGTGCGGGCCGTCGTCCTCAACGCCGGCCTGATCGCCCTGGCCCGCGGGCAGACGCCGCCGACCGTCGTTCTGGACGTCGACGGCGATCCGGACGGGTTCGAGGCGGTGCTCAGCCCCTTGCACGACGCCGTCGCCGCCGCCCACCACGGCGACCCGGGCGCCGCCTACGAGCTGACCCGGCCGTCGGTGCTGAGCACGCGGGAACAACATGGGCTCTCGGCCCGATTCTCGCTGCTGTGGACGGCCTGCGTCGACTGGGCGATCGAAGCCGGACGCCACGACGACGCCGGCGAACTGCTGGCCCTGGTCGAGCAGGCTCCGGCCGGGCAGGCCACCCCGGTGCTGCGCGCCCAGGTGGCCCGGCTGCGGGCCACGGTCAGTGCCGCGACCGCGCCTGACGACGACGGCGTCGAGGTGCAGTTGCAGACGGCGATCGCCGCGCTGATCGCGATCGACTACCGGCCCGACCTCGCGCGCACCCGCGTCGTCCTGGCCGGCTGGCTCGCCGCCCACGGACGCGACGCCGAGGCGGCCGAGCAGCGGACGGCCGCGCGCACGACCTTCACCGACCTGCGCGCCGGCGCCTGGCTCGACGCCCTCGATGCCCTCGATGCGCGTGGCGCCGGCCGGGCGGCCGCGGCGAGTTGATCAGCGCGACAGCGCGGCGATCTCGCGGGTCGAACGGACCAGCGCGTCGTAGGCGATGGCGAGCAACGAGCGCAGCAGGCCGGCCTGCAGCTGCGGGCTCGCGGCGTCGATCGCGCTGACGCTTAGCACCGCACACCCGCCTTCGGTCACGGCCGTGACGTCGGCCGTGCGCCGCCCCTGCCCCGTCATCGCCGATTCGCCGAAGACCGAGCCGGCCGTGAGGGTCGACAACCGCCGACGGGCTCCGCTCGCGGTCGCGATCGACACCTCGACCTCGCCGCTGAGGACCACGAAGACCTCGGTGGCGACGTCGTCGGCGCGCACAAGGAGGTCACCGGCGGCGAACGCCCGGTGCTGGGCCATCGCCGCGAGTTCGGCCGCCGACGCCTCGTCCAGCCCGGCGCCGATCGGATGGTCGGCCAGCGCGATCGTGGTCGTCCGGATCTCGTGGCCGGCCCGCTTCAGCAAGTGGTCCTCGCACCACTCCTTGGCCGCGTCGATGTCGTCGAAGGAGCGGGCGCCGATGGCCACGACCGACTCCTCGGCCGCGGCGGCGAGGATCAACTCGCCGTGCTCGCGGCTGAGTTCGCGGGCCAGGGCAGCCAGCACTCGCGCCGCGGCGGCATCGAGGACTCCGACGCGGTGCAGGTCCAGCACGACCAGCCGGCCCTTCGTCGCGAGCGCCGTCCGGGTCACGGCCTCGGCCCCGGCGAACAGGACGTCGCCGGCCAGCTGGACGACCAGGCCGGCGTCGGCGAAGCGGTCGAGCACCGCCCGCTCGTCGGCGCCGCGGCGGCGGGTGGACGGCACGTCGGCGAGGGGGTACGCCGTCGACAACGTCGTGCGGGTTGACCGGCCGACGTTGAGGAAGTGCAGGCGCAGGTCGCTGGACAGCTGCCGGAAGGTCGCGACCCCGCGCAAGCTATTGCCGACGGCGTCGAGGCGCGGCGAGAAGACGGCCACGCCCAGCTGACCGGGCAGCACGCCGATAATGCCGCCGCCGACCCCGCTCTTGGCCGGGATGCCGACGTCGACGAGCCACTCACCCGCGGCGTCGTACATCCCGCACGTCGTCATCAACGACAGCACGTGATCGATGAGCGTGTCCGACAACGCCCGCCGACCGGTGATCGGGTTGACGCCACGGGCGGCCAGCGTGGCGGCCATGACAGCGAGGTCGCGGTTGGTGACGGCGACCGAGCACTGCCGGAAGTACGTGTCGAGGGCGTCCTCGGGGTCGCCCTCGAGCGTGCCGACCGCGCGCAGCATGTGGCTGATGGCGCGGTTGCGGTGCCCGGTGTCGCGCTCGGCCCGGTACACGTCCTCGTCCAGCTCCAGTGCCCGACCGGCCCACGTGCCGTAGCACTCGAGCACCCGCGGGAACGGGTCCGGGCCATGGATGAGCGACGCCGCCATGATCGCGCCGGCATTGATCATCGGGTTGAACGGCCGGCCCCGCGCGTCGAGGCTGATCTCGTTGAACGCGTCACCGCTCGGCTCGACGCCGATGCGCTCGAGCACCGCCGGCAGGCCGCGGTCCTGCAGCGCCAGACCGTAGGTGAACGGCTTGGAGATCGACTGGATCGTGAACGTGGTGTCGGTGTCGCCGACGTCGTAGACCTGGCCGTCGACGGTGGCGATGCAGATCGCGAGCTTGTCGGGGTCGGCGGCGGCCAGCGGCGGAATGTAATCGGCGACGTTGCCGTCGGTGAGTTCGACGAACCGCGAGTGCAGGCTGTGCAGATAGCGGTCCACCGGCAGGACACCGACCGAGGGCACAGACATCGACGCGACCTTAACGCCGCGGCGTGCTCCGTGGCGGGAGCCGGCCGATGTTGCCTCGGCGTGTCAGCGGGTCAGCGTGTCTGTTCGATGGCGCGGATGCGGCCGCACAGGGCGGTGATCAGGCCGCGGGCGATCGACGGCTCCTTGTCCACCAACTGCAGGAACGTCGTCCGGTTCAGCGCCAGGGTGATCAGCTTGGCCTCACCGCCGGCGGTCACGGTGGCCGAGCGGGGCTCGCCGTCGAGCAGGCTGATCTCGCCGAAGTAGTCACCCGGACCCAACGTGCGGCGGGCCAGGCCGTTCACCGAGACCGTGGCGCTGCCGCTGATGACGACGTGGAACGCCAACGCCCCCCGACCCTGCACCGCGACGTCCGTGCCGGGCGAGTGGGTGACGGACCGGGCGATCTTGGCCACGGCGTCGAGGTGCCGCCCGGACAGGCCGGCGAACAAGGGGACGGCCGCGAGCACGGCCTTGGCGTTGACGCCTGCATCAGTCATGACGAGTCTCCGGTGAGCGGGATGTGCGGCAAAGGATACTTCCGCGGCCATCCTCTCGATGATCTCGGTCCCTGCACGCGGATCCGCGTGCTGGCACCGAGATCATCGCGGAAGGGGGTCGACCCGGGGCGGAGTAGGTTGCGGCAACGAGTCGAACCGGAAGGACCGCGCGTGCCCGAGCAGGAAGAACTACGCCAGCAGCTGAGCGACGTCGATGCCGAGATCGCTCAGCAGCGCGCCGACGCCGACCGGCTGCGGGCCGACGTGGGCGGCCAGGACGGCCCGCAGGACGCCGAGGACGTCGCGGCGTCCCTCACCAGCATCGAGGAGATCGAGGGCGTGCTCAATGCCCTCGTCCAGCGCCGCGAGACCGTGCTCCGCCAGCTCGGCGAGGACGGCTGAGCCCGGTCGGCTCAGAGGACCGAGTAGTCCAGCCCGATCTGCCGGCGCACCTCGTCGAGCACACCCATGATCGCCACGGTCTCGTCCAGTGGCATCACTGGGCTTTCGATCAGGCCTTCGCGCAGGCAGCGGTTGACCTC
>CAXTHY010000089.1:0-16578 GCA_964244175.1 uncultured Jatrophihabitans sp.
CGATCCGATCGACAAGGACCAGCCGCCGCCCTTCTGACCAACCACGCAACCCGTCCCGCCGCGGCCGGCCCGAGATTAACCGGACAAACGAGCACCCCCACCCAGAGCAGCCGGACGCTACCTGCCCTCGCTGAGACCGGACGGAGCCGCCACGCGCGATGCGTGACGGCTCCGGTGTGGCGCGGGGGCTGGTCAGATGGATGAGCCGGCGTGCGCGTCGACGTCGCCGCCCTCGGACCGGCCGGCCGCCTCTGCTGCCTCGCGTTGCTTGCGCTCCTGGTAGTGCGGTGAGCGGTGCAGCGAACCCTCGTAGTCGGGTTCGGTGGCCGCAGTGTTGTCGACGAGCAGTTCGTTGGCCTCGACGATGTCGGCCGGGCCGAGCGGCTGCGTGTCGTATGTGAACTCGACCAGGGTGCCATCGGGGTCACGGGTGTAGATCGAGTGGATGAACTCGTGCTTGACCTCGGTGACGTGGTACCCGAGATCGAGCCAGCGCTGCATCGCGAGCTCGAGCCCGCCGATGTCCTTGCTGTCGAAGGCCAGGTGGTTGACCCAGTACGGCAGCCCGGCACCGGTCGACAGACCGCCGTGCCAGTCGGCGTCGTTGAGCACCTCGCCCTCGAGACCGCGCAGGTCCCAGATCGCGAAAAGCTCACCGTCGCCGGTGTCGTAGAAGATGTGCTTCGTCCACCCGCCCTCCGGTGTCTTGCGCTTGACGATCTTGACGAGGGTGAAGCCCATTGCCTCGGTGTAGAACCTGTGCGCGCGGTCGGCGTCCTTGACGGCGATCGCGACGTGATGGAAGGCCATAACGCTGCTCCTCTCTGTCCTTCACCTAACACTGTATGGTTTGCTGGGCCGGAAGACAAGGACGACCTGGCCCGCGCGACACCGGCGATGAGGGCGACCGCAGATCAGGGGTCAGTCGGCGATCGAGGCGTCGCCCAGGCTGGCGAGATAGGCCGCCTCGAGCGCGTCGGTGCCCCCCGCGGAGTCGCCGCTGTCGGTGATCCGGCCGTTGCTGAGCAGGTACCACCGATCGAGCACCGACAGCGCCCGGCGGGCCTGTTGCTCGACCAACAGGACCGCGACGCCACTGGTGTCGGCGGCGGCGCGGACGGCGTCCAGCAGCCGTTCGACGACGAGCGGGGCCAGCCCGAGCGACAGCTCGTCGACGAGCAGCGCCTTCGGGTTCGACGCCAGCGCCCGGCCGACGGTGAGCATCTGCTGCTCGCCGCCGGACAACAGGCCGGCCCGACGGCCCAGCAGCGCCTCAAGCTCGGGGAAGTGCTTGACGGCGCCCTCGACGCCGCCGCGCCCGAGCCGCAGGTTGTCGGCGACCGAGAGTTTCGAGATGACGGACCGTTCCTCGGAAACGAGGGCGAGCCCGGTGCGGGCGAGGCGGTGCAGGGGGCTGCGTGTCGTCTCGCCCAGCCAGCGAACCGCGCCGCTCATCCGGGGCAGCACCCCCGCGGCGGCGAGCAGGGTCGTCGTCTTACCCGCGCCGTTCGCGCCGAAGAGCGCCACGACCTCGCCTCGATTGACCTCGAGTGAGATGTCCCGGACGGCGGCGAGGTCGCCGTAGCCGGCGGACAGGCTCTCGAGCGCGACGACGCAGTCGCGCACGGGGCCGCTCGGCGATGTTGTTGTCGAAGCCTTCTCGGACACGAAGCTCACCATGGCATAAACCTAACGACTGAAGGTAATCGGGACAAGCAACGGGTGGCTGGGCCGCGCGGCCGAGAGAGCTAGGCGTGCTGCCTGACCCCCAGGTACGCGTCGAGCACGCCGGGATGGGACTGCACCTCGGCCGGGGTACCACTGGTCAGGACAGCTCCGCGCTCGAGCACGGTGACCCGATCGCTGAGCGACATGATCATGTCGATCTTGTGCTCGACGAGCAATACCGCAATACCCCAGTCCTTGGCGAGGCGACGGATGAGGGCGGCAAGCTCGTCGGCCTCGTGATCGTCGAGGCCGGCGGCCGGTTCGTCGAGCAGCAGCACCGACGGCGCGGCGGCCACCGCGCGGGCGATCGCCACAGTCTTGCGGCGGCCGAAGGAGATGGTGTCGGGCTTGCGGTCGGCCAGGTCGAGCAACTCGAATTGCCGCAGCACTTCCCGCGCGACGGGCGAGAGGGTGAGCCGACCGGGCCAGAGCAGGTCGGTCAACCAGCGCCGGGCGTGCCCGCGCTCGGTCGCCACGGCGACGTTCTCCGCGATGGTGAGGTCGGTGAAGAGCTCGAGGGACTGGAACGAACGTGAGACACCGGCGTTGGCGCGCCGCCGCGCCGAGCGGCCGGTCAGGTTCTGCTCGCCGAGACGGCAGCCGCCCTGGGAGCCCACGAAACCGGTGATCGCGTCGATGAGGGTGGTCTTGCCGGCCCCGTTCGGCCCGATCAGGCCGTGGACCTCGCCGGGGAGCACCGTCAGATCGACGTTGCGGACGGCCGTGACGCCGCCGAAGGTCACCGTCATGCCCTGGACTTGGAGGGCCTGGGGGACGACCTGGATCAGCGCGCCGGCGGGAGTGCTCGGGGCATCCGTCGTGGCCCGCGGCGTGCGGCGCAGGCGGGCGGCGATCGGTTCGGTCAGCTTGGCGACGAGGCGCCGGTTCAGCTCGAACAGCCCGTCCGGGCCGAACATCAGCACGAGGATCAGGGCGGCGCCGCCGATCAAGGGCAGATAGTCGTTGATCTCGGAGTAGCTGTCGAGCAGCTTGCTGACCAGCCCCCCGGACACCAGCAGCGCGCCGATGAGCGCGCCGCCGACCGAGCCGACGCCGCCGGCGACGACGACGGAGACGATCAGGATGCCGGCGAAGACCGTGAAGGTGGCGGTCTGCGAGACCTCGACCGCCGGCTGCTGGAAGGCGATGAGCACCCCCCCGACGGCCGCGATGGCCGCACCCACGGCGAAGGCGTACACCTTCACGAACACGTTGTTCACGCCGAGCGCCGCCGCCGCCCGCTCGTTCGAACGCACCGCGAGCAGCCGACGTCCACTCACGCCGCGCCGCACATTGGCGACCATGAGACTCAGCAGCACCAGGGCCCCGAAGGTCACCAGCGCGTACCGGCTGCCGTGCTCGAAGGGATCGATGTTCCAGCCGAAGAAGTGCGGGATCGGCACGGTGATACCGGCGATGCCGCCCGTGTACTTCGGGTTGAGCAGGACGACGGCCGACAGCGCACTGCCGAGCCCGAGGGTCGCGATGGCGAGGGTCGTCCCGCGGATCCGTAGAGCGGCAAGGGCGAACACCGCGCCGATGGCGCCGGTGACGAGCGCGGCCACCAGCAGGGCCGCGACGAACGGCAGGTGCGGGGCGAGCCTGGCCGCGATCAGCCCGGCGATTCCGGCCAGGACGGATTGGGCCAGCGAGAGCTGTCCGGTGTAACCGGTGATCACGACTACGGACAGCGCGATGATGGCCACTCCGAGCGTGACGACCGCGGCGGTGGCCCAGTCCGGGTTGCTGCCGCTGAGCAGGTAGCCGACGACCACGACGGCCACGACGGTGGGGACCGGCCGAACCCGGCCCGAGCCGACCGCAGGCAGGCGGTCGAGGACGAAGCTGCGCAACGGCAAGCTGCTGCCACGGGCGATGAGCAGCAGCACCACGGCGAGGAACGGCGCCGCGCTCGCCCAGCCCGGCTGGGTGACGTAGCGCGAGATCTCCGACTGGGCCGCGCCGAGTAGCAGGGCGAATCCGAAGGTGGCCGGGAAGGAGGAGAACTGCCCGATGAGCGCGGCGGTCATGGCCGGCAGCACGAGCAGGACGAGGCTCGTCGGCTCGAGGTAGATGATCGGGGCGATGAGCACTCCGGCGAGCCCGGCGAGAGCCGAACCGACCGCCCAGTTGACCGCGGCGACCAGGTCCGGGGAGTGCCCCAGAGCCGCCGCCGAGAGCTGATTCTCGGCCACCGCGGTGGTCACCCGACCGAAGTTGGTGTAGCGGTACACGATCCAGAGGACTGCGGTCAGGACCGCCCCGATGATGAACAGGTAGATGTAGTTCAGGCCGACGACGAGCTGGTCCGAACCGGCGATGTGCACCGGCCGCGTCGGGAGCAGGCTGGGCAGCGAACGCGGATCGTGACCGTAGATCAGAAAGGCACTCGACTGCAGCACGGCCAGGATGCCCAGGGTCGAGATGACCCGCGACAGCGCCGAGGCGCGTCGCATCGGTCGCAGGACCACCAGGTGAATGGCGGCCCCGAGCACGGCGCAGACCACGAGCGCCGCGGCCAGGCCGAGCCATTTCGATAGACCGTGCCGGACGGCCACCTCGTAGTAGGTGTACGCCCCCACCATCGCCATCGCACCCTGCGCGAAGTTCAGCAGGCCGGACCCGCGGTAGATCAAGACAACGCCCTGTGCGAGCAGCGCGTACACCGCGCCGGTGCCCAGACCGAGCAACGCGTACCGGAGAATCTCCACGAGATCAGCCTTCTTCGTGCCGAGGTGCGATGGCGGTGGTGGGTGGTTCAGTTGCTGCTGGGGAACGCCGCGACGAAGCCCTTGCCGTCGGCCTTGACCTCGCCGTTCTCGACGGTGCCGTTCTGGACGGTCGGGTTGAAGATGCGCGCGAAGCTCGGCACCGGCGACGTCTTGCCGGCGACGGCGTAGGGACCGGCCACGCCGATGTCCGCAGGTCCGGCGAACTTGCTGGCCGCGGCCAGGATGCCGGACGAGTCGAACGAGCTCGCGGTGGCCGCGATCTTGGCGAAGAGCTTGACGGCTCCCCAGGCGATCAGGGTGGTCTCGTCTATGACGGCCTTCGGCTGGTACTTCTTGATGTCGGCCAGGAACGCGGCGACACCGGAGTTGCTGGTGTCGGTCACGAAGGCCACCTGGCTGGTCAGCAGGATGCCGTTGGCCGCGGACCCGAGCGCCTTGATGATGGCCGGTGCGAACAGGGCGGTGATCGACGAGATCTTGCCCGTGTACCCCGACTGCCTGATGGCGCCGATGATCTTCGGCACGTTCTGCGGGGCCGGGCAGATGACGACACCGTCCGCGCCGGAGGACTTCAGCTTGCCCGCTGCCGTGGAGAAGGTCGGGTCGGCCGAGGAGTCGGCCACGACGGTGGTCGCGGCCTTCGCGCCGTATGCCTTCAGCGCCTGGGTCACCAGTCCGCCGAAGAACTGGGAGCCGGGGTTGGTGTCATCGAGAATGGCGATCTTCTTCGCGCCGGAGTCGATGAGGTTCTTGGTCGCGCCGTAGACCCAGCCGGGGATGCCGCTGGAGATCGGGAAGGCGACCGGGCTGTTCAGCTCGGCCGGACTGAGCCCCTGACCACCGATGTCGGCGGTCTTGGCCGCGGCCATGAGGGGGTATTCCTTGCCGGCAGGGTCGGCGAGCACCGACGGCGAGACGAAGGCGCTGACCTTGTCCTGGATCAGCGACCGGGTGCACGACAGCTCCTTGTTGGCGTCGTAGTTCGAGTCGCAGAAGTTGAGCTTCAGCGCGTGGCCTTTGACGCCGCCGGCGGCGTTGACCGACGAGATGGCCGCCTCGAGGCCGGCCTTCAGCTGAGGCGTGCTGTAGATCGGGTTGCTGAGCGAGGCAAAGCTCCCGACGGTGATCGGCGAGCCCGACGCGCCGCCGGCGCTGGAGGTGCCGCCGGTCGATCCGCCGCCGCTGGAGCCGGTGGATTTCGAGCCGCTTCCGCTGCTGCTGCAGCCGGCAAGGGCGATGGCCGCCACGGCGCCGACGGCGACGAAGCGGGCGGTTCGATTGATGCTGAGCATTGTGACTCCTTTGACACGACGGGACTGGCGGTAAACCTAACGGTGATGGATAACACGGTCAAGGACATGTTTTCGCGCGATGCACAGTCGTGACCCGCGGGTTCCGGCGAACGGCGTCTGGTTCCAATAACCAAACACTGTTAGGATTAGCTCGACTCCTTCGGAAGGACGCGCCGTGAACCTCGACATCACCGACCGCTTCGCGCGGGGCGAGCTGGTCGTCCTGCTCGACGACGGCCCCGATCCGCAGCCGGCCGTGCTCGTCGCCCTCGCCGCGGCCATCGCCCCGCAGGCCATGGCCGAGCTGGTTCGCTACACCAGCGGGTTCGTGACAGTCGCGCTGCCAGCTTCGCGGTGCGACACGCTCGGGCTGCCCGCGCTCGCCCACGACCCGTTCTGCCGGGTGCGCCCGGTCGCTGCCGTGGCGGTCGATGCCCGGCTCGGGGTCAGCACCGGCATCTCGGCGGCCGATCGCTGCACCACCGCGCGTGTCCTTGCCGACCGGCAGAGCGTGACGTCCGATCTGTGCCGGCCGGGTCACGTCGTCCCGATGCGGGTGCCCATGGCCGCACCGCGCGGCACCGATCCCACCAGCCGGCAGATCTTCGCGGCGATGGATCTCTGCCAGTTGATCGACTCCCCGTCCGCCGTGGTGAGCAGCGTGCTGGTCGCGGCGTCCGGCGAGGTCATGGGTAACGGTGAGGCCCACCTGTTCGCCGCGGTCCGCGGTTATCCGGTGCTGCCGGCGTCCGACGTGGCCGTGCCGGCGGCGCCACCGCTCGCGCTGCTCGACGGCATCGCGTCCTGACCGACGTTCAGGCGGCCCGCACGGCGACGGCCGGATCGGCGAGGTTGGCGGGATCCGGCGTGGCTCCGGCGCCGATGCCCAGGCGGGCCTGCAGCGCGTCTCGCGGGCGGTCGATCGCCAGGTAGGCGGTCAGCTCCCCAGCGGCCCCGAGCCACGCGACGCCCCTCAGGGCACCGTCCGGCGCGCGGCGCCACACCTGGCGATCGTCGGCATCGTGCGCGCCGACGTACTGGAGTTTGTGGCCGAACTGGTCGCTCCAGAAGTAGGGCACCGGGTCGTAGACGGGGGCCTGGGGGTCAAGGATCACCGCCGCGAGGGCCGCCGGCGCCTCGGCCGCGTCGTCCCAGTGCAGGGTATGCCGGTGCCGGCCGCGGCGCTCCGACCACTGCACGGCGGCGTCGCCCACGGCATAGACACCCTCGACCGACGAGCGCAGGCGGCCGTCGACCAGGACGCCGCGATCGAGCGCGACCGGCGAGCCGGCCAGCCACTCGACGCAGGGTCTGACCCCGACCCCCGAGACGACGACGTCGGACGCGACCGCGGCTCCGTCGCTGAGCTCGACCCGGCCGGGCTCGACGCTGCGCACCCCGACGCCCAGGTGCAGCTCGACCCCGGCCCAGAACCCGAGGAGCTCGGCGGCGACGTCGGGGCCGAAGGCCGCGCCGAGGGGGCTCGATGCGGCCTCGACGCAGCTCACGGCGCATCCCCGAGCGAGTGCGGCGGTCGCGACCTCGGCGCCGATCCAGCCGGCGCCGACGATCGTGACCCGTCGGCCGGGGGTGAGGGCCGACCGTAGGCGGGTCGCGTCGTCGGCCGTGCGCAGCGTCAGCTGCGGGCCGGGGCCGGGCAGCCGGATCGGGGCCGAGCCGGTCGCGATCACCAAGCAGTCGTACGGGAGCTCTTCGTGGTCGGTCACCAGGCGTCGCGCCCCGGTGTCGAGCGCCTGCGCGGTCCGGCCGAGGAGCAGCTCGACGCCGTCGCCTTCGAGGTCGTGGGGGAGGGTCGTGTCGGTCGGCTCGTGCAGGGCGGCCTTCGACAGCGGCGGCCGGTCGTAGGGCGGCCGGTTCTCGGCGCCGACGAGGGTGATCCGCCCATCGTGCCCGGCCTGGCGGAGCTGGACGCAGGTTCGGCCACCGGCGATACCGGCCCCGACGACCACGATCCGGTGCGACATGGCCCGTATCTAACAACGTTTGGATAGATAGGGCAATCAGCGACGGACGGGCTAGGTAAAACTAACGGTGTTTGATAGCGTGCGAGGTGGCGACCCAAGCACCGGTGCGCGCGACGGAGGCTCCATGACGACAACGGCTGTCGACGTGCCGCCCGACCAAGTGCCCCGTGAGACGGTCGCCTGGATCGAGCGGGTGCTCGACGCCGACGTCGTCTCCGCCCGCAGATTTCCCCGTGCCCGCGACACCTGGTGGATCGAGACCGCAAGCCCGTCGGGGCGGCGCCGCCACTGGCTGCTCAAGGGGCGCCGGGCGCCGGCGAGCGTGCTGGCGCGCTCGCGCATCCTCACCGACTTCGGGGCGGCGCGCGAGGCTGCGGCGATGACCGCCCTGGCCGGCACCGACATCAGGGTGCCGCACCTCGGGGCCTTCGACGCGGCCAACGGCCTGCTGCTCATCGAGCGCGTCGAGGGCAGCGCGCTGATCCACCGTGCGCCGCCGTTCGAGCGGCACGCGGCCGTGACCGACTACGCCCGTCAACTGGCGGCCCTGCACGCCCTCGACTGGCCGACCCTGGGGTTGGGTGACGCGATCGGCGTGCCGGCCTCGGCGCGGGACATGGCCCTCGGCGGCTGGCTGCGCAGCGCCGAGGCCGACGCCGCCACCGCCCGTCCCCGGCTGAGACACGCCGAACCGCTGTTGCGCCTGCTCGTGCGCTGGCTCCACGACAACGTGCCCGGCCACCGGGGCGTGTCGGACGTGCGGATGCTGCACGGCGACGCGGGGGTCACCAACTTCCTCAGTGTCGATGGCCGGGTCACCGCCCTGGTCGACTGGGAGCTGGCGATCCTCGGTGATCCGATGTCGGACCTCGGCAACGCCCGCTACCGGGAGGCGCTGTACCCGACCGGCACCTACGCCGAGCTCGTCCGGGCCTACGAGGACGAGACCGGAACACGGATCGACGCCCCGGCCGTCGGGTACTACACCGTCCTGGCGAGCACGGTGCTGTCTCTCGGCATGGTGGCCAACACCCACAACCCGCGGGCCCGCCAGCCCGAGGCCGTCGCCCGGCTGTGGCAGGACGCGCTGGCCCGCGCGGTGGCCTGCGAGGCGGTGTGCGAGGCCGAGGGCATCGAGCTGGATTACGGCGATCCCGTCCAGGGTGAGACGTCCTTCGACCCCGTCGTCGCGTTGCTCGTCGACCGGATGGACTCGGTGGCCGCGACCGGCAGCGCCGAGCACGGTTACGCGCAGCTGGCCCGGGCCGTGCAGAACGCGACCCGGGCGGGCTCGAGCGTCGACGCGACGCTGCGCGACGAGGTCGCCGAGCTGACCGGTCGGGCGGTCGGCCGCGTCGACGACGCGCGGGATGTACTGGACGGGCAAGTGGACTCGGCCGACACCGGGCGGCGTGACCGGCTGCTGGTCGTGCTGGCCCGCGATGCGCGGCGGCGTCTCGAAGTGCTCGCACCGCTGCGCGACGCCGAGGTGTGGGAGGGCGCAACACCCGGCGTCACCGCCGCCACGCCTCGCTTCGTGCTCCCGAGCATGGGCTGGAGTGTCGACGATGAGTGACGTCGTGCTGTCCGTCGACGGGGCCGTCGCCACGATCCGGCTGCACCGTCCGGCCAAACGCAACGCGATCACGACGGCGATGTACGTCGAGCTGGCGAGCGCCCTCACGACGCTGGGCGCCGATCCGGCGGTGCGGGTCGTCGTCCTCACGGGTTCCGGCGGCTCGTTCACCGCGGGCAACGATCTCGCGGACATGCAGGCCACCAATGATCTTGGCCGCGACTCGCCCCCGCGACGATTTCTTGACGCGCTCGTGGAGCTGCCGCAGGTGCTCGTCGTCGGTGTCGACGGCCCGGCGATCGGCATCGGCACCACGCTGCTGCTGCACGCCGACCTCGTCTACGCGACCCGGGCGAGCGTGTTCGCCATGCCGTTCGTGGCGCTGGGTCTGGTCCCTGAGGCCGCCTCGACGCTGCTCCTGCCGGCCGTGGTCGGGCATGCACGCGCGGCCGCGATGATGCTGCTCGGCGAGCGCATCGACGCCGCCGTCGCCGAGCAATGGGGCCTGGTCTCCGGACTGGTGGACGGTGGCCAGGCCGAGCTCGACGACCACCTTCGTGGCGTCACGGCCGCCCTGGCCGGTGCGCCGCCGGCCGCCCTGGCCCACACCCGGTCGTTGCTGCGCGCCCACCGGGTCGAGGCCACGCGGGCCCGGCTGGCCGAAGACGGCGCATTGCTGGCCGAGCTCGCCGCCGATCGTTTCGAGGGGAGCAGATCCTGATGTACATCAGCCCGCAGAGCGCGCAGCGATACCCGCGGGTGCTGTCGCCGTTCTCGATCAAGGGCCTCGAACTGCGCAACCGGGTCGTCCGCACGTCCCAGGGCAGCGGCCTCACGACCGGCGGCGCGATCACCGACGAGTCGATCGCCTGGCACGTCGCCCGGGCCCGCGGCGGTGTCGCCCTCGGCTACAGCGACCCGGGATCCGCGCATTGGAGCTCGCCGGCCTTCATCGACAATGCCCGACCCGACATAGTCGAGGGAACGAGACGCCTCACCGACGCGGTGCACGCCGAGGGCATGAAGATGTTCGAGCAGCTGATGCACGGCGGCCCGACCAACATCCCGGTCGACGGCTCGTCACCATGGGGGGCCTCGGCGGCGCCGGACCCGGGACTCGGCATGATGGCCCGGCCGATGACCCGGTGGATGCTCGACGAGGTCGTCGAGGGTTTCGCCCACGCCGCCCGCACCGCCCAGGCCGGCGGCATGGACGGCATCGAGATCCACGCCGGTCACGGCTACCTGTTCAGTGCCTTCCTCTCGCCCGCCACCAATCGGCGCGACGACGAATACGGCGGCCCGCTGGAGAACCGGCTCCGGCTGCTGAACGAGGCGCTGCAGGCCGTGCGGGAGGCGGTGGGCCCCGACTACATCGTCGGCGTCCGGCTCTCGGCCGACGCCGCGCCGGGCCAGACCACCGGCGCCGACATCGCGCTCATCGCCGCCCATCTGCAGGCGCGCGGCCAGATCGACTTCGTCAACCTCTCACTCGGCAGCCACTACGGCCGCGACCTGTTGATGGGTGGCCTGCACGAGAGCCCCGGCTACCAGCTGAAGGTCAACGGCGACATCGCCGCCGGTATCACGCTGCCCACGATCGTCACCGGACGCTTCGCCACCCTTGCCGACGCCGAGACCGCGCTCAGCGCGGGCACCGCCGATCTGGTCGGCATGGTGCGGGCAACGATCGCCGACCCGGACATCGTGCGTAAGAGCGCCGCCGGTCACGAGTCGGCCGTGCGGCCGTGCATCGCCTGCAACCAGTCGTGCGCCGGCGGCCTCAACACCCGCGGGCGGGTCAGCTGCACCGTCAGTGCCACCGCCGGTCGCGAGCTGCGCTACGGCGACGACTCGCTGACCACCACCCGCCCTCGGCACGTGCTCGTGGTGGGTGCGGGGCCGGCGGGCATCGAGGCCGCCCGCGCAGGAGTGCTGGCTGGGCATCGCGTCACACTGGTCGAGGCGGCCGACGCGGTGGGCGGGCAGCTGCGGCTGGCGCCGGCCGCGCCGCACCGCACCGAGATCCGGCGACTGCTCGAGTACTGGACCGGGCTCGTCCACGATCTCGGCGTCAACCTGCGTCTCGGGGAGACGATGACGGTCGCCGGGGTGCGTGCGCTCGACCCAGACGCCGTCGTGGTCGCGACGGGCAGCGTGCCGCGCCGCGACGGCTTCCAGACGCTGCGGGCCTGGGCGCCACCGGAGGGCATCGACGACGTGGCGGTGCTCACCTCGTGGGACATCCTCGGCGGCGCCGAGACGGGCGAGACCGTCGTGCTGCTCGACGACGTAGGCCACTACGAATCCCTCGATGTCGCCCAGTTGCTCGTCGCCCAGGGCCACCGGGTGCACATGGTGAGCCGCTTCTCCCTCATTGGCGCGGCGCTCGAGATGCGGTGGGACATGATCGGCGCGCCGAACGCGCGGATGCTGCACGAGGGCGACTTCGAGTTCCACCCGCGCAAGGTCGTCTCGTCGGTGCGCGATCACGTGCTGCGCTTCACCTCGGCCGAGGCCCCGACCGTTATCGCGGCGCTGCCGTTCGACTCGCTCGTCTGCCTGTCCGGCAACCTCGCGCAGTCGAGCCTGTACGACGAGCTGCGCGGTGGGCCGTGGGAGTTGTGCCTCGCCGGCGACGCCGTTGGCCCGCGCCTGCTCGAGGCGGCCACATTCGAGGGCAACCTCGCCATCCGGTCGCTCGAGCCGGGCTGGACCCGCCCGGCCGTCCGCTACGGCCAGACCGGCAGCGCGATCTGAGATGACCGACGTGCTGCAGGGTCTGGCCGACCGGGCCGCGATCCACGACGTGCTGCTGCGCTACTGCCGCGGCGCCGACCGATGCGACGAGGACCTGATCCGTTCGTCGTATCACCCCGACGCCCACGACGACCACGGGACCTTCACCGGCAGCGGCGGCGACTTCGCCTCGTGGGTGGTGGGCGTCCTGCGTGAAACGTCGCTCGCCACGCAGCACACGCTGCCGAACGTGCTGATCGAGCTGGCCGGCGATGCGGCCGCGGTCGAGAGCTCGTTCATCGCCTATCACCACCGTACGGCCGACGGCGGGGCGCGGATCGAGATCTTCGGCGGCCGCTATCTCGACCGCTTCGAACGACGCCGGGGCGAGTGGCGGATCGCGGCCCGCACGGTGGTGCACGACTGGTCGACCGCGGTGCCGAGCGTGGCCTTCCCGAACGTCGAGCGCTACGTCCAGGGCCGGCGAGACCGGTCCGATCCGGTGTACGAGCTCGGGGCCGGCCGACCCACAGCGACGTCCTCGGCCGAACCATTGAACAAACCTAACGTTGTTTGCTAAGTTGTGCGGGCGGTCACAAGCGGGTCGCTCAGCCGCCACGGCGAAGGAGGAACGATGAAATCGAAGGCAGCCATTCTGTGGGAGGTCCACACGCCCTGGAGCGTTGAGGAGACCGAGATCGACGACCCACGCTTCGGCGAAGTGCGGATCAAGCTCGCGTCCTCGGGCCTGTGTCACTCCGACGATCACGGCGTGAAGGGCGACCTGCCCACCGGCCTGCCGATCATCGGTGGCCACGAGGGCGCCGGCGTCGTCGAGGCGGTGGGCCCCGGCGTGCGACGCCTGAAGGAAGGCGACCACGTCGTCATGGCCTTCATGCCGGCGTGCGGTCACTGTCGCTGGTGTGCGCAGGGCCTGTCAATGCTCTGCGACCACGGCGCGATCATCATGGAGGGTCTGCCGATCAGCGACCAGGTCGCGCGCATCCACGCCCGCGGCCAGGACCTCCGCCAGTTCTCCATGCTCGGCACCTTCGCCCCGCACACGGTCGTGCACGAGGACTCGTGCGTGAAGATCGACGATGACATCCCGCTCGAGGTCGCCTCACTCGTCGGCTGCGGGGTCACCACCGGCTTCGGGGCCGCGGTGAACCGCGCCGGGGTCAAGCCGGGGGACACCGTCGTGGTCGTCGGCACCGGCGGGGTGGGTTCCAGCGCGGTGCAGGGTGCGCGCATCGCGGGCGCCGAAACCATCGTCGCCGTCGACCCCTTCGAGTTCCGGCGCGATCAGGCCAAGATGCTCGGCGCGACCCACGCGGTCGCCTCGATGGACGAAGCGATGCCGCTCGTCGCCGAGCTCACGCGGGGCGTGATGGCCGACAAGACGATCATGACCGCGAGCCTGATGACCGGCGACATGCTGATGCCGCTGATGCTGCTCACCCGCAAGGGTGGGCGCGCCTGCCTGACCTCGGTGGCGAGCCCGACGGTGCTCAACGCCGACGTCGTCCTCGTCGACCTCATCCTGTCGCAGAAGGAGATCGTCGGAAACGTCTTCGGCGGCTCGAACCCCTTCAACGACATCCCGAAGCTGCTGAGCCTCTACAAGCACGGCCTGCTCAAGCTCGACGAGTTGGTCACCAAGACCTATCCGCTCGAGCAGGTCAACGAGGGCTACGACGACCTGCTCAACGGCCGCATCATGCGCGGCATGCTCACGTTCGACTGAGCTCCACCCCGATACCGATCCCAACGGAGATCCGTCCATGACCGAAACCGAAGCGCGTTCCGCGACGTTCCCGCTCGACAACACCGACCCCGAGCTGCTGGGTCACCTGTTCGAGACCCTCAACGAGATGCGCGACACCTGCCCCGTGGCGTGGAGCCCGTCGTTCGGAGGTTTCTGGGCGCTGACCAAGTACGACGACATCGTGCGGGCATCGAAGGAGTGGCAGCAGTTCTCCGTCGCCGACGGCATCATGATCCCGCCCACCGGCGCGTCGATGAAGGTGATCCCCGCCGAGCTGGACCCGCCGCGGCACACCAAGTTCCGCAAGATGATCTTGCCGTATTTCACCGAGCCGGCGCTACAGAAGTGGATTCCCGGCATCAAGAACATCATCGACGACGCGTTCGCGCCCGTGCTCGGGACGGGGCGGGCCGACCTCGTGGTCGACGTCGCCCGGCCGGTGCCGGTGCTGGCGATCAGCCTCATCCTCGGCATGCTCGGGGAGGACTGGCGTCAGATCCGCACGCTGGCCGAGGAGTTCCTCGCGGCCACCGGCCGGCCCGAGCTCGCCCGCGCCAAGGCGCACGAACTCGAGGCCTACCTCGAGCAGCAGATCATCAAGCGCCGGGGCCAACCGGTCGACGACATCCTCGGGGCGATCGTCAACGCCGAGATCACCGACGACGAACCCGTCACGCCGGCCGAGATCCTCGGGCTCGTCCAGCTCACGGTGGTCGCCGGCCACGAGACAACGGTGAACGCCATCGCGACGCTCACCTACCGGCTCACCATCGAACCGGGGCTGCGCGATCGCCTGGTCGCCGATCGGTCGCTGGTCGACAGCGTGATCGACGAGACGCTGCGGCTGCACCCGCCGGTATGGAACATGGGCCGCACCATCGCCGAGGACACCGAGGTGCGCGGCACCCAGATGTGTCCGGGCGAGAAGGTCATGCTGGTCTACGGGGCGGCCAACCGCGACCCTGACCGTTTCCCGGATCCCGACACCTTCGTGCCCGACCGGCCGAACAACCAGCATCTGACGTTCGGCAGCGGCCGGCACCGGTGTGTCGGCGAACCGCTCGCGAAGATCGAACTGCGCCTCGCGCTCGAGTACATCCTCGACAACATGCCCGACGTCGAACTCGACGGCGAGCCGGTCTGGGGCGGTGGCACGAACCAACACGGCCTGCGCTCGCTCCCGGTGAAGTTCACCCCGCGGACGGTGCCGGCATGACCGCCGCGAAGTCGGTTGACGAGATTCTGGACCGCCTCGACGTCTTTGCCGACGATCAACGTGAGAACTTCGTCGAGGCACTGTCCGTGGCGCGCAAGAAGTGCCCGATCATGCACACCGAATCCGACGGCGGGTACTACCTGATCACCAAGTACGCCGACGTGCGCACCGCGTGTGAACACCCGGAGATCTTCTCCTCCCGGAACCCGGCCGTGAAGGGTGAGTTGCCGCTGAGGCTCATCCCGCTCGACACCGACCCGCCGGACCACAAGAACTTCCGGAACCTGCTGAACCCGTACTTCTCCCGATCGTTCCTCATGAAGTACGAGGGCGATATGCGGCAGATTGCCCGCGACGCAATCGCCAAGTTCATCGACGCCGGCGAATTCGACTTCGTCGCCGACTACGCAATCCCGTTCAGCGCCGGGTCTTTGGCGCGGATCGTCCTGGTGACCGACAACCAGGATCTTGTCGACCGTGGCGTCAAAGCGGTGAAGCGCACGGCCGTCGAGAGCACACCGGAGACGTTCGGCGGGGTCGCTGAGGTCGCCATGGAGGCGATGGCTGAGGTGGAGGCGCACCCCGAGGGCCGCGAGGACGTCCTCGCGGCCATCGTCAGCGCCGAGATCGACGGCCAGCCGCTCACCCCGATGGAGCGGCTCGGCATCATCACCACGCTGTTCCTCGGTGGCCTCGACACGACCCGCGGCATGCTCGTCAACATCGGCTACCACTTGGCGACCCGGTCCGACATCCAGGCGCGGCTGGAGCAGCCGGACTGGTGGCGCGGCGAGCTCGACGAGTTCCTGCGGCTGGAGCCCACCGTGTCGTTCATGGCGCGCACGGTCATGCAGGACACCGTGCTCGGTGACACCGAGCTCAAGACCGGCGACCGGGTCGTGCTGCACTTCTACTCGGCCAACCGTGACGAGGACCGCTTCGACAATCCCGATGACCTCGACCTCGACCGCGACGGTCAACCGCACGCGGCCTTCGGTCTGGGTATCCACCGCTGTCTCGGTCTGAACTTCGCCCGCATCCAGTTGGCGATCGCGTTCGAGGAACTGCTGAAGGTCGCTACCAACTTCCGGCTCAAGCCCGGGGCCGATATTCCGCGACAGATGGGCGTACCGCTCAACAGCCCAGAGATCCTCACCGTGCAGTTCGACCGCAAGTAGCGATCGGGTGACGGCCTGGATGCCGTCGACTGGCCACCCTGGAGAGCTCTGATAGGTCAGGGGTAGCTGCCTAGCTGGCGGTTGGGCTGCGTTGTCGGGTTGCGTTTCGTGCTTATTGAAAGGCGGCAGCGACGGAGGGTGTCTCGGCGCTGGTTCGGTCGCGTCGCCGGGTTGCCGTTCGTGCGACCCGAAAGGCGCAGCGACGGAGGTGGTCTCGGCGCTGGTTCGGTCGCGTCGCCGGCTTGCAGTTCTGGCGTTGAAACCCCGGCTGTGTAGAGGATTCCTTCGCAATTCGTCTTGCCATCCCGCGTCTTATCGAATAGAATCGAACACGTGGATGTGGAGGCCGAGGTCGTCGCCGGGT
>CAXTHY010000090.1:0-16091 GCA_964244175.1 uncultured Jatrophihabitans sp.
CGAAGTGGACTGGCTCCTCGGGCAGCGTCCTGGCGACGACAACTTGCGCGCTTCCGTAATTGATGGTGGCAGATTGCTGAATCACACCCAAGACGCCAAGTGTGGCTATCACCCGTACGAGGGGGCTTCGACTTCGTAGCGGCCGCATCAGTAGAACCTGAACGACGACACCCACCAGAGCAATCAAGCCTGCCGCGAGAAGGATTGAAACGGTAGCCGGCAGACCGTGTTCGTCACGAAACACATGGACGAGATAGGCACCCATGAGCGCGAAAGCACCTTGTGCGAAGTTGATCGTGCCGCTTCCTCGGTAGATCAGTACCAACCCGATCCCGAGCAGCGAGAGGAGGGCGCCCGTGCCTAATCCCAACAGGGCGAACTGCACGAAGGTCGTCATGCGGCATCGCCTCCGAGATATGCGCTGGCGATTTCGCCCTCGCGGAGCCGGAGGTTCTCGGCGGTGTCAGTCAGCGCGACTTGACCACCAGCAAGGACGTACGCGCGATCCGCGGCATCGAGCGCGAGGTGAACGTGTTGCTCCACGAGCAATACCGCTGTGCCGTCTTCGTCGGCCGCGAGACGCAGCGCCGCGAGCAGGCGCTCGACGACCAGCGGGGCAAGGCCCAAACTCAGCTCATCGGCGAGCAGCAGATTTGGCCGGCCGGCAAGGATCCGGGCCAGTCCGAGCATCTGCTGTTGCCCGCCGGATAACAGTCCCGCCCGCTTGGACAAATGCGGCTCGAGTTCTGGAAAGTGTTCCAAAGCTCGCTTGGCGCTCCCCCTGCCCAGCTTCAGGTTCTCGTGCCCCGTGAGCTCCATGAACACGCATCTCTCCTCGGTCAACAGCCCGAGACCGCGACGTGCCCTCTGGTGGAGCCCGCGCCGGCGCGCATCGCCATGAATCGTCACCGACCCCGACTGAGCGGGAAGCTCGCCGGCGATCGCCAGCAGCGTCGTGGTCTTGCCGGCCCCGTTTCGCCCGAGCAGTGCGACCATCTCTCCTGCTCGTACTTCGAGGTCGAGTCCGCGCACTACCGGAACCCCATGGAACCCGACCGTCAGTGCGGTGACGGATAGCGTCGGCGCAGACACTGGCTCCCTTTCGCGAGGTCACCGATGCGAGGGCGGTCTGCTGCTTGCCGCCCTCGCACCAGTGGTCATTGTTTTGTAACTAAATGAATCCGGCTACTTCAGGGCCGCGCCCGCGTCGACGAATGTGCCGTTCTGTACCAGAGCGCCACCTTTGATGGTCACGCCCACCAATGAGGTGTCGAACAGCTGACTGAGCCCCTTCACCGGAAACGGCTTGGCGAAGTTCAGCGGAGGTGTCAACCCGCCTGTGTCCACCGCCGCAGAAGCCTTCAGAGCAGTCTGGAAGGACGTCGCGTCGAAGGTGGTCAAGGTTTTCGCAACAGTTGCGAAAACAACTCCGGCCACCCATGCGTTCAGGTTTTCCGGAATCACGAGATCAACCGAAGATTTGCCGGCAGCCGCTAATGCCTTCTTGAGCCCGGCCCAAACCGGATCAGTCGGTACCGGGAAGCTCGAGATCGTGTAGGAGCCCTCGAGCTGGGTCTTGTATCGGGACAGAGACTCTGATCCGATTCCGCCGGCGGGTGCGAAATACTTCTGGGTGACGCCCTGCCCTGACGCCGTAGCCAGATACTGGTTCAGTGCGCTATCGGGGAGAAGACTGACGATACAGCTGGCACCCTTCGCGTCGGCGACGATGCTGCTGAAGTCCGTTGTGGTAACCGGCACCTTGATGGACTTGTCCAGCGTCTTCTTCGATGCCGCCAAGCCTTTAGCGACGAACGGAAACAGACCCTGGACTGCTGGAATGTCATAGGCAAGCGCGTCGATTTTAGTGCATTCGCTGCCAGCCTTGCCGGCGATCGCGGCGAAGCCGAGTGGGCCAGGCGTGAGGGGGAACGAATCAGGATCAGCGAACTCGTCGGCCGATATTGCATTGTTCGCCAGGTCGACGATATGCGCTGCGCTGAGGACGGGAATCACCGACGACGCGAACTGCGTGAAGGTACCGACGACCGCCATGACCTTGTCGCTCACCGCTCGCCGCGCGCATCCGGCGGCGTCGTTCGGGTCGTTCTTGTCGTTGCAGTACTCGACTGTCAAAGGGTGGCCGGCAATGCCGCCAGCCGCATTGGTCGCCTTCGCGAACGCATTGAACACCGTCGGTATGTCCGGGAAGTTTGCGCCGTTCGTGCCGCTCGGACTAATTGTCATGATCTTGATCGGCGTCCCGGACGGGGTAGCCGAAGATTTGCCGGCGGACGAGCTGCCACCCGATGCTGGTGCCGAAGACGATTTCGGGCTAGATCCCGAGCTGCTGCACGCCGCCGTCGCGCCGATCGCGACGACGGTGGCCACCACAGCGGAACTCCTGAGCAGCTTCCGGGTTGTTGTCGGTTTCTTCAGCACGATGAGTTCCTGTCTCCTCTGGTGGCATGGCCGGTGATGTCGGTCCCGCGCCGTCACTGTGCTCCAATTAGGAGTCTGTGTCCAGAAACTATCTAAAGAAATTACGAAAGTGATACCGACGTGGGAGGGCGCCGGCGCAGGACGCGGCCACCTCGAGCACGCTCAATCGCCCCATGCGTAACGGGGAAACCATCAACGCGACCCGCCGCGGCTGCGTTTTGGGCCCACGCGTCGCGGCCTCGCGGAGTCGCCGATCGGCAGGGACCAGCGCGGTGCGCGAGCCGGCGAGCAGCTGAGCGACGACACGGCCGACCGCGGCGTCGAGCTGGTTGTCGGGGTGGACCTCGACGCCAGACCGCGGCATGACGGCTCGGCGGTCAACATGGGGTGTAGCACGGGCTCGGCGTCGCCGCCGAATCCGTCCGCTTCCTCATACTCACATGGGAGACGATGTGGAAGTACACGCGCTACGCAAAAGGGGTTCGACGATCTCGGCGATCGCCCGACTGCCGCCGTAGCACCCTCATGTTGCCGTGATCTGGGTACCGAACGGGATGGCGGCGCGAGTTGCGTCCCCCGGCGCCGGGTGTCGCCACAAGCCGCGGCGGGAAAGTTCAGGGAGTACCCCCTCGCCGAACCAGTACGCCTCCTCTAGATGCGGATAGCCCGACAAGATGAACTCGGAGATGCCCACGTCCGCGTACTCCTCGATGAGGTCGGCTATCTGGGCAAAGCTGCCGACCAGCGCCGTCCCGGCGCCGCCACGGACCAGGCCGACGCCGGCCCAGAGATTCGGGTAGATCTCCAGCCCGTCCTTCGTCCCGCCGTTGAGGGCCAGCATGTTCCGTTGCCCCTCGGACTCGCTGCGCCGCAATCCGTTCTGGACTCGGTGGATCTGGTCGTCGGTGACACCGGTCAGCAGGCGATCGGCGGTGGCCCAGGCCTCACTCGCCGTGTCCCGGGCGATGGTGTGCAGCCGAATCCCGTACGCCAGTGCACGATCCTGGGCGCCGGCCAGGTGCCGCAGCCGGTGGATCTTGGCCGCCACGGCCGACGGCGGTTCCCCCCAGGTGAGATACACGTCGACGTGCCGCGCCGCGACATCGAGCGCGGCCGCCGAGGAGCCACCGAAGTAGACCAGCGGTGCCGGCGACGGCAGCTGACCGAGGACCGCGTTCTCCACCCGGTAGTGAGCGCCGACGTAGTCGACCTGGCGGCCGGTCCACAGCGCTCGCACGATCTCCAAGAACTCTCCGGATCGCTCGTAGCGGGCGTCCTTGTCGAGGAAGTCGCCGTACATCCGTTGTTCGTGGCTCTCCCCGCCGGTGACGACATTGAGCAACAGGCGCCCGCCCGAGAGGTTCTGGAACGACGCGGCCATCTGAGCGGCCAGGAAGGGCGACACCAGGCCGGGACGGAACGCGACCAGGAACTTGAGCCGTTCGGACACGGCGGAGAGCATGGCGGTGGTGATCCAGGCGTCCTCGCACCAGGCGCCCGCCGGCGTCAGCGCGGCTTCGAAGCCGAGTTGCTCAGCGCTGCGGGCGATCTGCCCCAGGTACGGCACGGATGCCGGCCGGCCGCCGAATCCCTCGACGGCGGTGCCGTGGCCACCGCCGACGATGTGTCGGCCGTCGCCACCGTTCGTGGGCAGGAACCAGTGGAATTTCAGTTCACTCATCGCTCACAACTGTCCGTGGTTGGGGGGAAGCACCCCGCCGAGAGCCCACCGGCCGAGGTGCTGGATCTTCCAGGCTGCCGGGTCGTGCAACGTGTGGGTACGGGCATTGCGCCAGTGCCGGTCGAGGTTGAGCTCGGCGGCGGCTGAGCGAGTTCCGGCGACCTCGAACAGCCGGCTGGACGCCTGCACGGCGGCAGTCGCGGTTGCCGCGCGGGCGGCGGCCACGGCCAGGCTCGCGGCTGCAGTCGCGGTAGCACTGCGATCGGCGTCGGCGCGGTCGACGATGCGGGCGGCCTCGGCGAGCAACGCCTCAGCGGCGCGGACGCTCAGCTCGAGTTCGCCGAACGCCTGCACGACCAACGGGTCGTCCTGCGCGCGGTCGACCGCGGCATCCGGGTAGGGACGACTCGTGGTGCGGACGAACTGCGCCGCCTCGCTCACCGCTGCTCGGGCGATGCCGGCGTCAATGGCCGCATGCAACACCTGAGCGAACGCCCCGTAAGCCTGCGGCCGCTCGAAGGTCGCCGCGAACGGGGTGATCCACTCGTCCGTGACGGCAACGTCGGTCAGGACCACGCTCCCGCTGGCCGTCGTGCGCTGCCCCAGCCCGTTCCAGTCGTCGATCACGTCGACCCCGGCCGCATTTTGCCGCACCCATGCGACGTGCAGGGGTCCGTCGAGGTCGAGGTGCGCCAGCACCGGGATCCAGTCGGCCACCAGCGCGCCGGTCGCGTAGAACTTGCGGCCGTTGAGCAACCATCGTCCGGGGCCGTCGGGGACCAGGGTCGTCCGGATGTCGCGGACATGTCTCGTTCCGGCCTCGGACTGGGCGTTGCCGAATCTCTTGCCGCGCCGCACCTCGGCGAACAGCCGCGCCCGCTGCTCGGCCTTGCCCTCGTAACGCAACTGGTTGACGTAGGCGAAATGGCTCTGCGGGATCTGACCGATGTTCGGATCGGCCACCGACAGCACTCGCAAGACTTCTACCACGGTCGCGGTCGACAACCCGGCCCCTCCGTACGCCGCGGGGACCGTGATCGCCAGCAGGCCGGCGGCGCTGAGCTGGTCCAGCTCAGCCACCGGCAGGATCCGCTCAGCGTCGCGCCGGGCCGCACCGCGGGCGAACTGCGCCGCGAGCGCCCCGGCGACCTCGACGGCCCGGCCCGCGTCCAGCACCGGCACCGCGTCGTGGTGCTCGAGCTGGGCCAACGGAAGGGCGGTCGCCGCGATCTCAGACACTCGCGACCACCTCGACTCGCGGCGCGTCGACCGCAACGGTCGCGTCATCATCGGCCACCGCGGTGGACCCGTCCTGGGCCTCGCGCTCGTCCTGCTCCGTCTTCGGCTCGCCGTAGACGACCGGCGGCGTGCCGTTGAGATGCCACGCACCGACGAGCCGTTCCTTGTACACGCGGGGGTTGTGGGAGCTGATCGTGCGCGCGTTGCGCCAGTGCCGATCGAGTGCAGCCGACCCGTCCAGCGCCGAGGACCCGAGCGCATCGAAGAGCACGGTGGTGGCCGTCAGCGCCTGCTCGGTCGCCGTGATCTGCGCCTCGTACACCGCAGTCGCGGCCGCATGGACCAGCGGGGCGACCTCGTCGTCGGGGCGACCGGCGAGAGCAGCGTCGGCGGCCAGGTCCAGGATCCGGGCGCTGCGCGCCACCGACGCCTCGATGGACGCCGCGAGCGCAGCGACCCGACCGACGACCGCCTGCAGCTGCGCGTCGTCGCGCGGCACGTCGCTCAGACCGTGCGAGTACGCGCGGGGCCGGTTCTGCAGGTGCGTGACCACATCGCGGTGCGCGGCGCGCGCGATGCCGGCAAGGGTGGTGACGTGGATCAACTGATAGAGCGCCTCCTGGTAGGGCGCCCGGGCGGCGAACGGGTAGATCCCGACCTCGTCGGCGACCACGTCGGCGAAGCGGCTGGTGCCGCTGCCGGTCGTGATCTGCCCGAACCCGGTCCAGTCGTCGTCGACCGCGACGCCCGGCGCCCGCGCGTCGATCACCACGATCACCCCGGCGTCCTCGCCTTCTTGCCGCGCGGCGACGCTGATCAGGTCGGCGAAATTGCTGCCGGTGCTGTAGTACTTCACCCCGTTGAGCACCCACCGGTGGCCGTCGCGCACGAGCACCGTCGACGAGTCGGCGAACGTCTTGTTCCCGCGCTCGGACCACGCGCCGCCGACGAATGCCCCGTCGGCGACCCGCCGGCGCCAGTACTCGTTCTTGTGCGCCGGTTCTGGTTGGCGGCGGTCCTCAACGAACGCGATGTGGTTGCGCCAGATCTGCGGCTGGTTCGAATCGGCCGTCGCGAGGTCGGTCAGCAGGGCAAAGAACTCGACCAGAGTTGCTCCGTAACCGCCCTCGCTCGGCGGCAGTCGCAACGACCCGAAGCCGGCGTCGAGTAGCCAGCGCACTTCGGCATGGGGCAGCGAACGCTCGAGCTCGTGGCGAACGGCCTGCTCGGCGATGCGCTCGAAGCTCGGGGCGAACCACGCGTGCAGCTCGCCGCTGCGGTCAGGACTTGTCACGAAAGGACCTCTTCTCACGCCGAGACCGGCTCGGCGTCATGGGCGGACTCGGTCGCGGGCAGGTAGGCGCCGCCGCGGTAGCGGCGCCCGTGGTGGCGCTCAGGCAGCTGGTCACCGGCGCCGAAGATGCGCTCGCGCAGCGATTCGCCCTCGACATAGCCCGCGCGGAGCCGGCCCCGCTCCCGCAGCACCGGCACGACCAGTTCGATGAAGTCCCTGGCCGTGTCGAAGGAGTGGTACTGACGAAGGTTGATGCCGTCGATACCGACCTCGTCGAGCCAGCGCTCGATCTCGTCGGCGACGGTCTCGGGTGTCCCGGAGACGAAGAACGGGCCGGCGGCCAGATCCGCGAACGTGCTGAGCAGTTCGCCGACCGTCTTGTCCAGCCCGAAGCGGCGGAAGTAACCGAGACTCTCCTCGTCGGCGATGTCTTCGAGCCGGGTGTGCGGCGGCAGCGCCGTCGGGTCGAAGGGCAGGCTCGCGTGCGCGAGGATGCCCTCGAGGCTCGAGGCGCTCTGGTACCGGGCCAGCTTCTCGGCCGCCTCCTGCTCGGTGCGGCCGACGACCACGCCGCCCTGGACGACGAAACGGACGTCGTCGCCCCGACGACCCTGGTCCACGGCCGCCTGCCGGACCTTGGTGATCGTGTCCCGGACACCCGCCTCGGTCGCGCCGCCGGTGAACAGCACCTCGGCATGCTTGCCGGCGAATCGGATGCCCCGCGGCGATGCCGTCGCGGTGATCAGCAGCGGCGTGCGCTGGCGCGTCGGAGAGGTCAGGTGCGGCCCCTCGACCCGGTAGTACTGGCCGACGTGATCGATGGCGCGGATCTTGTCCGGGTCGGCGTAGACGCCGCTGTCCTTGTCGTCGAGGACCGCGTCGTCGTCCCACGAGCCCTCCCACAGCTTGTAGAGGACGTCGAGGTACTCGTCGGCCCGTTCGAAGCGCTCGTCGTGCGGGATCTCCCCGTCATGACCGAAGTTGCGCGCCGCGTTGGGCAGATAGGACGTGACGATGTTCCAGCCCACCCGCCCCTTCGTGAGGTGGTCGAGCGTGCTCAGCCGGCGCGCGAACGAGAACGGCGGCTCGTAGCTGGTGGAGAACGTAATGCCGAACCCCAAGTGCTTGGTCACGGCGGCCATCGCCGGGACGACCAGCAACGGGTCGTTCGACGGGATCTGCAGACCTTCGCGGATCGACGTTGCCGCCGAGCCGCGGAACGCGTCGTATACACCCGTCACGTCGGCAAGGAACACCGCATCGAAGCCACCGGCCTCGAGCAGTTGGGCCAGCTCGGTCCAGTAGTCGATGTCGTTGAACCGCTCGCGATTGTTGTCGGGCAAGCGCCACAACCCGTGGGTGATGTGACTGATGCAGTTCATCTCGAACAGGTTGAGGATCAAGCGCTTCTTCGCCATCTCAGGCCACCGCCTCGGTGTCGAGTCGTTCGACGCCGGGCACAGCGTCGAGCAACCGCTGGGTGTAGGGGTGCTGCGGGCGGACGAACACGTCCCGCGTGTCGCCCTCCTCCACGAGCAGACCGTTCTCAAGGACGCCGATGCGATCCGAGATTTGGCGGACCAGGCTGAGGTCGTGCGAGATGAACAGGTAGGTCAAACCCTGTTCGCGTTGCAGGTCCATCAGCAGGTCGATGATCTGGGCCTGCACCGACACGTCGAGCGCCGAGGTCGGTTCGTCGAGCACCAGCACCTTCGGCGCCAACACCAATGCGCGCGCGACGGCCACACGTTGACGCTGCCCTCCGGACAGCTCGCGGGCGCGACGACGCAGCACAGTGGTCGGGAGCGCGACCTTGTCCATGATCTCCGCCACGGTGGCGCCGCGCGCGATGCGGCTAGCCGTGCCCGCGAGCACCAGCGGCTCTTCGAGGATGCGCCGAACCGAGTAGCGCGGGTCCACCGCAGCGAGCGGGTTCTGGTGGATGAGCTGGAGGTCGCGAGCGTGGCGGTTGACCACGTCGGGTACCACCGGCAGGTCTCGCCCGAGTACCGTCACCGAACCGTCCGTGCGTCCGGTCAGCCCGGCGATGATGCGTCCGAGCGTGGTCTTGCCCGAACCTGATTCGCCCACCAAGGCATGGACCGAGCCCTCCCGCACCTCCAGGCTTACGGCGTCCAACGCTCGGACGGTGCCCTCGGCCCGGCCGAACACCTTGGTGACGTCGCGGACGGAGACGACGACCGGGTGACTGCCGGTCGCTCGTTGCGGGTACTTGTCGGGACTGTGCACGGGCGCGTCGGACAGCAGCTTGATGGTGTACGGGTCGCGCGGGCGCTCCAGCAGACTCTGCGGGGTGCCGTAGTCCTTCACGTCGCCCTCGTTGAGGACCACGATCTGATCGCTGCGTTCGTGGGCGAGGGCGAGGTCGTGGGTGATCAGCAAGGTCGCGAGCCCGAGTTCGTCGCCCAGTTCCCCGAGCAGATCGAGGATCCGCTTCTGCACCGTGACGTCCAGGGCCGACGTCGGCTCATCGGCGATGAGGATGGTGGGCCGGGCCGCGATAGCGATCGCGATGAGGACCCGCTGCAGCTGCCCACCGGACAGTTCGTGCGGGTACGACCTGGCCCGCTGCGCGGCGTCCTGCACACCGACATGCTCGAGCAAGGTGATGACGCGGTCGTTGATCGCCGCCTTCGGCACGGTCTTGTGCACCGCGAGGCTCTGGCCGATCTGTTTGCCCACCCGGACCAGCGGATCGAGCGAACTCAAGGGGTCCTGAGGCACGAAGCCGACTGTCGATCCGTACAGAGCTCGCCATTGCCGTCGCCGAAATGCCGTCACGTTCGCGCCGTGCAGATGCACCGCTCCGGACGTGATCTGGCCGTTCGCCGGAAGCAGTCCGGCGATCGCGTGGGCGATCGTGCTCTTCCCCGAACCGGACTGGCCCACCAAGGCCAGCGTCTGGCCACGGCGAACCTCGAACGACACGTCGTGGACGACCTCGACCGGCGCGCCGCGACCGGTGCGATAGCCGATGCGCACGTCCGTGAGCGAGATCGGCGGACCCACCTCGCTGGGGGTTGGTGCTTTGCTCGGGCGCGCCATCAACCCAACCTCTCTTTGATGAACTGGCCGAGCCGGCTGAAGGCCAGCACGGATGCGGTGATGAAGATGCCGGGCGCGAAAACGAGCCACGGCGAGGACACCATGTAGTTGCGGCCCTCGGAGATCAGCAACCCCCACTCGGGCTGCGGCGGGGGCGCGCCGTAGCCGAGGAAGCTCAGCGCCGACACCCACAGGATCGCCAGGCCGAACTGCAGCGCGGTCAGGGACAAGACCGCGCCATAGGAGTTCGGGAAGACGTGTCGGCGCAGCACATGCCACTTCGAACCGCCCAGGTGGTGGCTCGCCTCGACGAACGGCAATCCCTTTACTGTCAGTACTTCCGAGCGCATTAACCGGGTAAAGACCGCGATTGAGGCGATGCCCACGGCGATGGCTGCGTTGAACGAGCCGAAACCCAGCGACACGACGATCACCATGGACAGCAGCAGGCCCGGAATCGACAACAAGACGTCGACCAGACGCGATATCGCGCTGTCCACAATTCCGCTGAAGTACGCGGACACCAGGCCGAGCACCGTGCCCACGCCGAGTCCGATGACGACGGCGAGCGCTGAGCCGATCAGCGTCCGGATCGTCCCGTGGACCAGGCGGGACCAGAGATCGCGGCCGAGGTAGTCGGTGCCCAAGAGGTGGGCCGATGACGGCGGGGCGAGGATCGCCTGGTTGTTGGGCTGCAGCGGATCGGAGTGCGCGATCAGCCCAGGTAGCACGGCCGACACGATGAGCAACGCGACCCACACGAACGCGAACCAGTCGATGGGGGTCAGGGTCCGGAGTCCGCCGAAGCGGCCGGCCGGGCGGCGCACGGCGGCGCGGTCATCGGCCAACGCCGCGGGGTCGAGGACGGAGCTGGTCATGCGCGAACCAGCCTTTGGGTCAGCAGCCGGATCCGGCGCCGCGGTGGCCGCGCACTCGTCAACGAGATCCGCGGGTCGATCACCGGGTATAACAGGTCGGTGACGAGGTTGATGACGACGTAGGTCGTCGAGACCAGGATGACGACCGCCATGAGCACCGGGGTGTCCTGGTCGCGCGTCGCTTCTTGCGTGATGAATCCGACGCCGGTGAGGTTGAAGACGGTCTCGACGACGACCGCTCCGGCCAACAGGTCGCCGACGGTCAGCGCGAGAAGAGTCAGGGCCGGGATGGATCCGTTCTTGAGGATGTGCCGTCCGGTGATCGTGATCGAGGGCACGCCCTTGGCGCGCAGGACGGTGACGAACGGTTCGGCCGCCGCCTTGGTCAGTCCGGCGATCAGCACCTGCGCTAGCGGCCCCATCACGGCGATGCCGAGCGTGATCGCCGGCAGCACGTAGGACTTCGCACCTTGCGACTCGACCGAGGAGAACCAGCCGAGCTGGAAGGAGAAGATCTCCAGCGCGAGAAAGCCGACGATGAAGCTGGGGACGGACAGGAACAGTCCCGGAAGCAGGCGGGCCCCGTTGCGCACCGGTCGCCACGGCGCGAAGACCGCGACCAGGGCCACGGCGAGGGCTAGGACGAGCGCCACCAGCAGGGCCGTCCCGGCCAACGCGAGGGTCTGCGGGATCGCCTGAGCGAGCAACGACGACACGGGCTGGCCGTTCACCAGCGAGAACCCGAGATCACCGCTCAGCAGCCGGCCGATCGACAGGACGTATTGGTGCAACGGCGAGAAGTCGAGGTGGTAATAGTGCTCGAGGGGCTTGACCGCCGACTTCGGTAGCGGGTTGAGCGGGCTGTGCAACTTGTTGTAGATCGGATCGCCCGGCAACACGAACAAGGTGAAGAACGTCAACGTGTAGCTGAGGAAGATCACGAAGATCGCCTGAACCGTTCGGCGAACGATGAAGCGCCGTCTGGTCATGAGGTCGATCCCTCCTCTGGGTGGTCGGGGCTGGCCGGTGGCGGGCGGCGCGCTGGCCGCCCGCCACCGTGGGGCGACGAGCTCAGTGCGACAGCCAGGCGTTGTGGTACTCGGGCAGGCCGCCATCGGTCAGGTCGAAGCCGTGCAACTTCGGGCCGGCGACGTAGACCTGACTGTCGTTCATGATCGGAATGACGTAGGCCTTGTCCAGGATGTAGTCCTGCACAGCGGCGAGATCGGCGCTCTCTGTCGCCTTGTCCGGGGCGGTCAACGGCTTGGCGAGCAGCGCGGTCAGGGTCGGATCCGAACCCTTGAGCCCGAGGGAATCACCACCGGGGCCGTACTGGTTCTCGAGGTCGATGGCGCCGTCGGGGTCGGGCCAACCGGTACGCAAGGCCGCGACCTTCGGGTTGGCCCAGGCCTTGGCGTCGTAGCTGGAGTAGTCGGTCTGCCGGATGACCAGATTCACGCCGAGCTTCTTCAGCTGCGCCTGGATCGCCTGGAACAGCGCGGGTGCGGTGTTGTCGAACACGTCGACGTAGGTGACGATGTCCAGCTCCTTGCCGCCCTTGGTGCGGTATCCGTCCGAGTTGCGGCTGGTCCAGCCGGCCGCGTCGAGGAGCTTGTTCGCCGCCGCCGGGTCGTAGGCGAGTTTGGCCGACTCGTCCTTGTAGCCGACGGTCCCGGGCGCGAGCAGGCTGGTCGCGGCCGACCAGTTCGTCGTGTACTGGCTCTTGACGATCTGGTCTCGGTCGATCCCGACCAGCAGCGCCTTACGCAGCCGCTCGTCCTTCAGGTAGGGCGCGGCTGTCTGCCGGATGAACCATTGGTTGCTCAGCCCGACTCCGCTGTCGGCGACGACGTCATACCCCTGCTTGGCCAGCGACTTCTCCTCGCTCGGCTGCACGTAGCGCAACAGGTCGGCCTGTCCGGACTTCAGGGTGCCGAGGCGGACGGAGTCCTCCGTGACGGGAATGATCGTCACCGTTTTCACGTATGCGGCACCCCGGTTCTTCCAGCTCGGCGGCCCCCACGCGTAGGTCTTGCGCGCGGTCAGGACGTACTTCTTGCCGTACTGCTCGGTGGTCACCACGAACGGACCGCTGCCGATCAGGTTGACGAACCGGGCCTGTGCGTCGCGGCCGGCGTCGATCGTCTTGTCGGCCACCAGCCCGGCACTCCAGGTCGTGAGCACGCCGAGGAACGGCGCGTAGGGCTGCGGGAGTTGCACAGAGACCGTGTCCGTCGCGGGGTCGGCGGCGACGGTTGCCTTGCGCGGGAAGACCGAGTTCGGCGAGATCCCCTTCTTCGAATCGCCGTTGATCTGCCAGTCGAGGTTGCGCTTGACGCTCGCGGCGTCGACCGCCTGGCCGTCGCTGTAGGTCACTCCCGAGCGGATGACGAAGTCGTAGCGCTTGCCGCCGTCGGAGATCTTCCAACTCTTGGCGATCCAGGGTTCGAGCTGGTGGGTCTTCGGATTGCGGTACACGAGCCGGTCGAGGACGTTCTGCAGGAGGGCGCGGTCTTGCCAGTAGCCGGACTCCTGGACCTGCGCCGACACCGGCACCTCGGCGTCAAGGTAGATCAAGTTGCCACCGCGCTGAGGCTTCCCGCCGGCGTCCGAGCTACCGCCTTCGGCGGCGCCCCCGCAGGCCGAGAGCGCGCTGCTGGTCAGCAGCAAAGAAATACCGACCACAACAATTCGTCGGCGGGTCAATTTCGACATGACATCACTTTCTCGGGCAGAGGAAAAAGGAGGATCTGATCGGGCCGAGCCGCGAAGAGAATTGCTCTATGCGCAGCTTGATGGAGAAAAACGACGCGACAGAGCCGCAGGGGGCAAGATCCGTGGCGCGCACCAGCCGCCAGCCAAGCTGCCGCAACCGTGCGCGACCAGATCCGGCAATGGACGACATGGTGACCCGCCGCCGATAACCACAGGCGCTGCGCCAGTGTGGTTACGAAGCCGGCCGCTACCTCACTGACACAGACAGCTGGCAGTGCGACGAAGGTCGACGTGACGACGAACGACGAACGACATCGAATTCACGTCGACTCCTTCCCTGGCGCGGCGGTTGTCAGTAGCGACTTCCTCGTCGCTTGTCGAGTAAAACGATAGACTTTGTTCGCTAGCGGGACAAGTTCTCATCCGTTGGCGTTGCCAACCACCCTGTCGCCATACCCGATCACGGACCAGCCGATGCGCATTGAACAGCTCGAATACGTCGCCGCCGTCACCCAGAACGGCTCCTTGCGACGCGCCTGCCAGCAACTACACATCTCGCAACCGGCATTGAGCGAAGCGATCAGCAAGCTCGAGCGCGAGCTCGGCGTCACCCTGCTCGACCGGCACCGCTCCGGTGCCCGGATAAGCCGAGCCGGTCAAGAATTGCTGCCTGCGATTGTCGACGTTCTCGAGTCGGTCGAGCGGCTGAAGGCTGCCGCCGGCGACCAGCTCGCCGCCCGCCGGCTGCTACGCGTCGGGACCGTGAACGCGGGGACGGCATCGCTGCTGCTGCCGGCCATACGGGCGTTCCAGCAACAACACCCGGGCTCCACGGTCGAGATCCGGAACCTGCAGCAGGACGAGATCCAAGTCAGCCTGGCTGAGGGCACCCTCGACATCGGTCTGGTGAATCTGCTCGACGGTGACGACGTGCCCCCCGGCCTGACCTCGACCACGTTGCTCTGCGGACAGCCGGTCGCGGTAATCCCGTCGGTTCATCGCCTGGCCGACGCTGCGCAGGTCACCGCCGACGATCTGCGCGGCGAGCGCTTCGTCGCGATGCGGGCCGGCTACATCATGTACCGCGTCGCTCACCGGCTGTTCGGATCGCACCTTCCGGCCGAGTGGCACAGCACCGACGGGGCCGAGATGGGCAAGATGATGGTGGCCGAGGGCATCGGCGTCACCGTCCTTCCCGACTACAGCGTCGTCGGTGACCCGCTCGAACGGGCCGGCCTGATCGTGGCCCGGCCCATCGCCGGGTTGGCCACGACGGTGACGATGGTGGCTCTGCACAACCGCCACTCCCGCGGCCTCGGCGTCGTCCGCGACCTGCTCGACGAGTTGCAGACGCAGAGCCGATCTGGCTCTCACCCGTGCCGCGACGGTGCCGATCCGCTCAGCTGTCCGGCGGGAGAGCTTGACTAGGTCGGTTGCGCCACATCCGCCCCACGCTCTGGCTGACGTCTTCGACGTCGACGGCGATTTCGACACCTTGAGCGCGCACAGTCAGGGTGTACGGGCCTGAGGTCGCTATGACCACACCGAGATCGGTCGCGCCACGGTTGCCGGCCGAACGATGACATGGCTGCCGACTGCGAAGTCCGTCGTCTTGCGGTCTGATGCTCTGCGCTCGATGATCATCGACTCGACGTCTCCGTTAGGTGCTCTTGGGCTCAGCGGTCGAGGTGCGGGTATCGGTAGTCGGTTGCCGGCAGGTGGTTGCGTTTTACTGACCGCGGGCTGGCGAATCGGATGAGGTTCCAGACGGTGCCGGCCTTATCGTTGGTGCCAGAGGCGCGGGCGCCGCCGAAGGGTGGTGCCCCGACGACCGAGCCGGTGGGCTTGTCGTTGACGTATAAGTTGCCGGCGGTGGTAATGAACGGCGAGTGTGGGTCGTCGACCTCGAGAACAGTCGGGTCGACGAACCAGCCGACGGAGTCATCGGTGTTGCCGCCGACGACCACCAGGTTCTCGGCGCGGGCCCGGGCGAGGGCCTCGGCGTGGGTGCGCGCCTCACGAGGCCGAGCTGGGACGCGCTGGCTCGTGGCACCTGATCGTCGCAGCGCCGACTGACCTGGTCCCGGGATCGCTCCATCCCGGCGCCGACACGCTGCTGGCGCAGAAGAGACCCGAGCTCCTCTTGACGGCGCGCTGCGTCCTCGACAACGGCGGCGACGTCACCCTCTCGGCGGCCGAGCTGCACATTCACCGCACTACCCTCTACTACCGCCTCGACCGCATCGAGGCGCTGACGGGGTCAACCTCCGGCTGGCGGCTGCGCGCGAGGACCTGCATCTCGCTCTGCAGCTGGCCGCGTACCGCAGCGCTGACTGGTGGTTCGCGGTTCGGCTACGTTGCCGGGTCTTGCGTCTTTGAAAGCCGCAGCGACGGAGGACGTTCTCGGCGCTGGTTGAGTCGCATTGCTGGGTCGCGTTTCGCGCTCGTTGAAGGGCGCAGCGACGGAGGGTGTTTTCGTCCACCGGTTGAGTTGCGTTGCCGGCGTGCGGATCTGGCCATGAAAGGCCTGCTAGGTAAAGGATTCCGTCGCAAATAGTCTTGCCATCTGGCGCGTTATCGAATAGAATCGAACACGTGAGTACGGGGGTCGATTACGGGTTGGTGGGTCAGGCCGCGCGCCTCGATGCGCTGGCCGCGATCCGCCGCACCCGCGCCGGTCTGGACGCGTCGGAGACGCGACTGTTGGCGGCGATGGCGGCCGATCCGGATCCGTACCGGGATGGCACCGGTCTGGCCCTGGCCAAGCAGTGGGTGC
>CAXTHY010000091.1:0-16037 GCA_964244175.1 uncultured Jatrophihabitans sp.
ATGGCGAGCGGTGGCGTCGTGATGGGCTACATCCCCGGCGGTGAGCTGATCGGCAAGTACCCGCTGCCCAGCCCCGACCTGCTCCGGCTGAGCAACGACCTCGGTTTCGGACTGGTCAGCATGGCCGGGATGTTCTCAGCCGGGCTCGCGATCGTCGGCATCAGCTGGCAAGGACGCGCAGCCGGCATCGTCGGCAACAAGACCCACGTGTTCGGGATCGTGACCGCAATCGCACTGGTCTTCGCCGTCGTGTTCATTCCAGTTCTCGCCCTCCTGCTGTGGACGCCGATCGTCGCCATCCAGTGGATGCGCGCATAACCATCATTTGCGCACACGGACCCGACCTTGAAAGGGGACGCGGACGACGGACAGCGGGTGCCCGAAGGAGCAGTTGCGGGTGCACCATCGGTCGCATGTCCTCGCCTGGCCCTCGGCTGGCGCGGCTCGAGAGACTGACGGGGGAGAACATGTCGAGCTCGAGAGGTGACCCGATGTCTACACCGCCTGCCGGCGCACAGATGTCCGAAGACGGCAACTACTGGTGGGACGAGCAGACGCAGCAGTGGCAGCTCGCCAACGCCTCACCCGCGGAATCGTCGGACCCGAGCGCACAGGACCGCCAAGGCTCTGATACCGCTGCGCAGGGCACGACGCCGGTCTCCGTACACCAATCTGTCAGTCTGGTCGCACAGCCGACCGAGCAAAGCTGTTGGGCCGCGTCCATTGCGATGCTGCTCGGCAAGACACCCGAGGATGTCGTCCAAGAGGCCGGGATGACCCTTGACGAGGGGTACGGCTGGGACCAAATCGAGCCAGCAGCGAAGACGTTGGGCTTGGCCGAGCTCGCACCCGCGTGTGGCATGCCTGACGTGTTGGCTAGTTGGGTCCAGGACAACGGCCCACTCTGGGTGGTGGAGGTCGGCGCCCCCTATCACGCTGTGGTGGTTGCCGGTGTCGAGGGCGACGGGTCGCTTGACGGCACGAACGTGACCGTCTACAACCCGTGGCCGCCCGGAAGCGGCGCGATCGAGAATCCCACCTTCGCCGACTTCGAGCGAGACTTCGAGCTCGGGGCCGGGAGCAGGGCCACGATTCTGCACCGCTGACCACGATTGCCTGTGGCCGACCGGGGTCTGGCCGCTGCGCGGCAGAGGTGATGATGAGCAAACCCACCCTGTTCCTGACTGTAGGACTCCCCTGCACCGGCAAGACCACTGCTGCGCGGCGCATTGAGATCGAGCAGCAGGCAATTCGTCTCACGAAGGACGAATGGGTAAAGGCTCTCTACGGGCGCGAGAATCCGTCATCGGCCCAGGACGTGATTGAAGGACGGCTCATCCAGATCGGGCTGCGCGCCCTCCAACTCGGCAACAACGTCGTGATCGACTTCGGCCTTTGGGGTCGAGACGAGCGCTCGGCTCTGCGGCAGGCCGCAGCAGACCTCGGCGCGATGGTGGAGATGCGCTACTTCGAACTCACCCCAGCCGAGCAGCGCAGACGACTCGATCTGCGCCAAGCCGAAGCGCCGCACACGACCTGGCCGATGTCAGACGAGGAACTCGCCGCGTGGGCTCTCAACATCGACATCCCCACGCCGGGTGAACTCGACGGTAATGAACCTATTGATGACCCACCGGCCGGATTTGGGACATGGGACGAGTGGCGCGGGCATCGCTGGCCGCCGTCGGTTTGCTGACGCCGCCTCATCTGCTGCGCGCCAACTTAACAACAGCCTAGGCTCTGGCCCATGTCTTCCTCACCGCGGTCGGCCGCGCAGTTGATCGTCGAATGCCTCGCGAACGAAGGCGTCACGCATGTTTTCGGCATCCCGGGCGAGGAAAACATTCGGCTGGTCGAAGCGCTGTCCGAGTCCTCGATCGAATACGTGCTCACCCGGCACGAGCAGGGCGCGTCCTTCATGGCCGAGACGTACGGCCGGCTCACCGGCCGCGCCGGGGTGTGTTCGGCCACGCTGGGCCCGGGAGCGATCAACCTGCTGCTGGGGACGGCCGACGCGACCACCAACTCGACGCCGCTGGTGGCGCTGTCGGCTCAGGTCGGCATGAGCCGGTCGTACAAGGAGTCGCATCAGAGTGTGGATCTCGTCGCGATGTTCGCGCCGGTGACCAAGTGGTCGGCGCTCATGGCCACGCCCGGCGCCGCGCCGGAGATGATCCGCAAGGCGTTCAAGCTGGCGCAGACCGAACGACCCGGCGCGGTCTACCTCGCCGTGCCCGAGGACGTTGAGGAGGCGGACGCACCCGATGAGCTGCAGCCGTTGCGCCTGAACACCCCGCGGGCCGACGACCCGTCCGCGGCGCAGATCGAGCGCGCGGCCGCAATCTTGCGCGAGGCGCAGAACCCGATCGTGCTGGCCGGGCACGGCGCGGCCCGTGCGAACGCCGGCGACGCCGTCCGTCGCTTCGCCGAGGGGCTCGGCATTCCCGTCGCGACGACATTCCACGGCAAGGGAGTGCTGCCCGACGACCACCCGCTGGCCCTTGGCGCCGTGGGCTTCATGCGCCACGACTACGTCAACTTCGGCTTCGACCGCGCCGACGTGATCGTCGCCGTCGGCTACGAGCTGCAGGAGTTCGACCCGGCGCGAATCAACCCGAGGGGCGACACCAAGATCATCCACCTGCACCGCTTCCCGGCCGAGGTCGACGTCCATTTCGACGTCGCCGTCGGGCTGCACGCCGACATGGGCCGCAGCCTGGACGCGCTGGCCCAAGCCGTCGGCCCACGTTCGGCCCCGACCGGTGGCGGCGGCGAGCTGATCCGCGAACTGCTGGTGAGCGAGTTGGAGCGCGGTCGCAGCGACGGCCGCTTCCCGCTCGCGCCGGCCCGGATCGTCGCCGACACCCGTTCGGCGCTCGAGCGCGACGACATCGTCCTCGTCGACACCGGTGCACTGAAGATGTGGATGGCCCGGCTGTACCCGACCTACGAGCCGAACACCTGTCTGATCTCGAACGGGCTGTCGACCATGGCTTGGACGGTGCCCGGCGCGATTGCCGCGAAGATCGCCTGCCCGGATCGCAAGGTGCTGGTGGCGACCGGCGACGGTGCGTTCCTGATGAACTCGCAGGAGATCGAGACTGCGCTGCGGCTGCGTCAGGCGATGGTCATCCTGATCTGGGTCGACGACGCGTACGGGCTCATCAGCTGGAAGATGGACCTCGAGATCGGCCACAACGTCGACACCACGTTCGGCAACCCCGACTTCGTCGCGTACGCCGAGAGCTTCGGGGCCACTGGATACCGCATCGGCGCGGCCGACGAACTCCTGCCGACTTTGCGCAAGGCCTTGGCCGCCGACACGGTGTCGGTCATCGCCTGCCCGGTCGACTACTCGGCCAACAGTGAGCTGATCAGCTCGCTGGGGGAGTTGGACGAGTCGTTGTCCTGATCCGGGATCGAGTGCGGGGGCGGGCTACTCCGAAGGCTGCGCGATGAGGGTGGAGAGGTAGAGCGATTCGCCCAGCTTCTCGATGAGGTCGAGCTGGGTCTCGAGGTAGTCGACGTGGGTTTCCTCGTCGGCGAGGATCGCCTCGAAGAGCGCGGCACTGGTGATGTCACCGATGCTGCGCATGTACTCGGCCCCGCGGCGCAGGCGGTCGATGGCCTCGACCTCGACCTGCAGGTCAGCGGTGAACATCTCGACGATGGTCTGCCCCACACGCACCGAGAACAGCCGCTGGTAGTTTGGCAGCCCCTCGAGGAACAGGATGCGGTCGGTCAGGACCTCGGCGTGGCGCATCTCGTCGATGGACTCGGCGCGCGTGTGCGCGGCCAGCTTCGTCCAGCCGAAGTTGTGTTGCATCTTCGCGTGCAGGAAGTACTGGTTAATCGCCGTCAGCTCGGCCGTCAGCTGCTCGTTCAGGAATTCAATGACCCGTTCGTCGCCGCGCATGCCGCGACTCTAACGTCAGGCCACCGCGAGCGAGAGGGACGACAGCGGGCAGGAGCCGCAGCGCGTCTCGATCAGCTCGTCGAGGGTGTCGTGGCAAGATCCGCACGTGGTGCCGGCGCTCGTGTGCGCACCGACGGCGCCGATCGTGTCGGCGCCGGCGTCGATGGCGCGTTCGACCTCGTCGACGGTCACGGCCGTGCAGATGCAGGCGTACACGCGGCTCATCCTTCCTCGTGGTTAGGCAAGGCTAACCAACTTTGCCCAGAATCGGAAGTTGCGTGTGCGCGCGGCCACGCCGCGTGCTCGCGCGCAGTAGCATCTGCGCGAGTGGACGCCGCCAAATTCGGGACCCGGTGGCGGCCGGTGGTTGCCTACGCCGCGCTCAGCGCTGCCAACCAGATGCTCTGGCTGACGTTCGCGCCCCTGACGACCGGCGCCGCCCATCACTACGGCGTGTCGTCAGACGCCGTCGGGTGGCTGGCCGAGCTGTTCCCGCTGGTCTACGTCGTGCTCGCGGTGCCGGCCGGCCGGCTGATCGATGACAACCTGACGCGGTGGCTGGCGGTGGGCGCAGCGCTCACGGCCGTCGGGGCCGTGTTGCGCCTTGCCGGCGACGACTACCTGCCCGTGCTGGCCGGTCAGGTGCTGATCGCGATTGCCCAGCCGCTGGTGCTCAACGCGGTGATCCCGGTGTCGGTGCGGTACCTGGACGAAGGCGATCGGACCCACGGGCTGGCCGTGTCGTCGGCCGGGATCTTCGCCGGCATGCTGCTCGCGCTCGTCCTCGGCGCGGCCTTCGGCGCCGACCACCTCGGCCCGCTGCTGATCGTGCAGGCTGCGTTGACGGTGCTCGCGGCGGGCGGGTTGTGCCTGGCGTTGCGCACGCCGGGCCGGACCGCGGTGCGGTCCGCCACCGCGTCGTTGCGCGCGGTCTGGGCCGACCGGCAGATCCGCATCTTGGTCGGCCTGGTCTGCGTCGGTTTCGGGGTGTTCATCGCCCTGACGACCTGGTTGCAGGCGCTCCTCGATCCGGCTGGGGTGTCGGAGTCGACGGCCGGTGTGCTGCTGCTGATCATGGTCGTGGCGGGCGTCGCCGGGTCGGTTGTTTTGCCGCCGGTCATCGCGCGGCGCGGCGCCGAGATCCCGTTCGTCCTGCTGTCGATCACCGTCGGAATCATCGGGATGCTGGTGCTCGCGGCCGTGCCGGGTGCCATCAGCGGCACCATCGTGCTGGTGGCGGTCGGCGCGCTCCTGCTGACCGACCTGCCGGTGATCCTCGAACTCGTCGAGCGCCGCTCCGATGGCACCGGTGGGACCGCCAGTGCGCTCGTCTGGCTGGCCGGCAACGCGGCCGGATTGGTCGCCGCGCTGATCGTGCAGGGCCTGCTCGACTCTCCCGCGGCAGCGTTCGCGGTGTTGGCCGTGCTCCCTTGCCCTCGGACTGCCGCTCGTGGCCAGGTTGCGGGCGGGGCGCTCGGTCAGCCGCCAACGCGCTTCTTGAGGTCGCGCATCGAGTTCTTCAGCGACTGGTCTCGGATCAGCTTCTTCATCGGCCCGGGCAAGAAGAACCCGACCTCGGTGACGATGTCGATGGACACCTTGGTGCCGGCGTCCTCGGGCGTGAACGCATACCGACCGGCGCATTCCTTGAGGTCACCCTTGACGTAGTCGAAACCCATCTTGTTGTTGTCGAGGTCGTAGGAGTAGCGCACCTGGTAGCGCACCTTCTTGACCTTGGCATCGACGTACATCTCGATCAGCGTGCCGCGGCCCTCGTCATCACGTTCCAGGACGTTGCACTCGAGCACGCCGCTCTGCCACTCGGTGTAGGAGTCGAAGTCGAGCAGGGTCTTGACGATGTCGTCCGGCGATGCCGGCAGGACATCGCTGTACGTGTCGGTATCGGCCATGTCTAGATCCTCTCGATGATGGTTCCGGTGGACAACGCCCCGCCGGCACACATTCACGAGGTGGCGGCGGCCTCGATCGTCGACTTGAGGTTGCGCAGCGTGCCGGCGATGTTGCGGGCGTTGAACTGCGCGAACGTCTTGCCCCCGGTGGCCACGTAGTCGAACGCACGGGCCACGGCGTCGGGCCAACGCCGGCGCAGATCCGTCCACGTCTCGGTGACCTCGGTGCCGCCATGGACCTTGACCAGCCGGTAGTCCCAAATCGAGATGGGGGCGCTCAGCCGCGGCGTACGCAGCCCGATCTGCTCGACTCGGAACGCGAACCGCCGGCCCGGCTCAGCATGCGTCACCCGGCAGCGGGTGACCCACTTCGCCCGGCCGCGCTTGTTCGAGCCGACGAAGGTCGCGCCGACTGCCAACTCCTCGCCTGAGTCGTAGCGGGCGCCGGTGTTCTCCGGGCTCCAGTCGCGCGTCTGCCGCGGATCGCTGACGCGGGCGTAGACCGTCATGGGATCGGCGTCGATCACGACGCGGTCGGACACGGTCATCGGGCGATTGGGCATGTGCGGCAGCCTATGCGTCGGGGGGCCGAGCCGAGCAGGCAGGATGAGGGGGTGTTCAAGTCCCCCGCGGAGGTCGTGTCCGCCCTTGCCGGTGTCTGCTACCTGGTCGACCCGGCCACGGCCACCACCGTCTACGTGGCCGACGCGCTGCAGAAACCGCTGCTCGTCGAGGGCCCGGCCGGTGTCGGCAAGACCCAGTTGGCCAAGGCGGTGGCCGAGGCAACCGGCGCCGAGCTGATCCGGTTGCAATGCTACGAGGGCCTGGACGAGGCCCGCGCGCTGTACGAGTGGAACTACAAGAAGCAGCTGCTGCGCATCCAGGCCAGCGCCGCTGACGATGCTGGGGGCAGAGCGTGGGAGCAGATCCACGACGACATCTTCACCGACGAGTTCCTGCTCACCCGGCCGCTGCTCACGGCGATCCGCCGCGACCACCCCACCGTCCTGCTCATCGACGAGGCCGACAAGACCGACGTCGAGGTCGAGGCGTTGCTGCTCGAGGTGTTGGCGGAATATCAGGTGACGATCCCTGAGCTCGGGACAGTCACGGCCACCCGCAAGCCGTTCGTCGTCATCACCTCGAACGCGACGCGCGAGCTGTCCGAGGCCCTCAAACGGCGCTGTCTGTACCTGCACCTGGCCTACCCGACGCCGGAGCGCGAACGCGAGATCGTCCTGGCTCAAGTGCCCGAGATCGAGCACGCGTTGGCCGACCAGTTGGTGCGCACGGCCGCTACCCTGCGCGCGCTGGAGCTGAAGAAGTCGCCGTCGGTGGCCGAGACGATCGACTGGGCCCGCACGCTGCTCGCGCTCGGCATCGACGAGCTGGACGAGGCCGCGATCGCCGGCACGCTCGGCGTCGTCCTCAAGCACAACTCCGACCACGCGCGCGCGGCCAAGGAGCTCGGACTCCCGACATGACGCTGCTGGACCGGCATATCGGCTTCGTCGACGCGCTGCGCGAGGCGGGTCTGACGGTGTCGATCGCCGAAGGGTTGGACGCCGTTTCCGCCATGGCGGCGGTCGAGCTCGCTGATCGTGAGCAGCTGCGGGCCGGGCTGGCGGCCACGCTAGTCAAGCGGCAGTTGCAGCGGCCGGCCTTCGATGCGGTGTTCGACGTCTTCTACCCGTCGGTGACCGGCGAGTCGGCGGCGCCGCCCAGCGGCACCGAGCCGCCGCCGCGCGACCCCGGCGCCGCGCCGCGCGGCCCGCTGGAGAACCCCGAACGCGACCGGATCCGTGCCGACCTGGCCGACTACCTGCTCGAGGGCGACGAGCGGGCTCTGGACGGGATCGCCCGCGATGCGGTGGCGCAGTTCGGCCTTGTCGCCGGCCGGTCGCCGGGGCAGTCGTCGTGGTCGCGGCTGGCTGCGCTCGATCGCATCAACGCCCGCACACTCATGGCCGGGCTGCTCGAGCAGGTGCTGCACGGCCAGGACCGCGGCGGCCTGGCCGAGCGTCGCGCCCGCACGATGATCGACGCCCGGATCGCGCGCTTCGAGGCGCGCGTGGACGCCGATGTGCGGCGCCGGCTGGCCGAGCAATCCGACGCGTCGACCGTCGCGCGCACAACGATGCGCCCGACGCTGGAGCGGATCAACTTCATGGGCGCGACGCGGGCGGAGATGGCGGCGCTGCGGCGCGAGATCCAGCCACTGGCCCGTCGCCTCGCGACCCGGCTGGCCATGGACCAGCGCCGCGGCTCACGCGGGCAGCTGGACTTCCGCCGGACGATCCGCGCCTCGCTGTCGTCCGGCGGCGTGCCGCTGATCACCCACCACCGGCCCAAGCGTCCGCTCAAGACCGACCTCGTGGTGCTGTGCGACATCAGCGAGTCGGTGACGTCATTCGCGCACTTCACGCTGTTGCTCGTGTACGCACTGCGCGAGCAGTTCTCCCGCGTGCGTGCGTTCGCCTTCGTCGACGAGCTCGACGAGATCACCCGCTTCTTCACGCCGGGGGCGGACGTGCTGAGCGTTGTGACGCGGCTGACCAACGAGGCCGACGTCGTCGCGTTGTTCGGACGCACCGATTACGGCCGCGCGTTCGACCTCTTCGCGCAGCGCTTCGACGAGGTGATCGGGCCGCGGACGTCCCTGCTCATCCTGGGCGACGCGCGGTCGAACTACGGCGACCTCGCTCTGCCCGTGCTCAGCGAACTCGCGGGGCGGGCGAAGCACGCGCACTGGCTCAACCCGGAGCGGCAGGGCATCTGGGACACCGGCGACTCCCGGGCCGGCGAATACGGCGCGGTCGTGCCGATGGTCGAGTGTCGGAATCTGGCCCAGCTCAGCGAGTTCGTGCGCAACCTGGCCGAATAGGCGTCAGGGGAGCAGGACGATCTTGCCGGTGGTGTGGCCGGTCATGATGTCGCGATGCGCGTCGGCGGCCTGCTCGAGCGGGTAGGTGCGGGCGACGAGGACCTTCAGCGACCCGTCGGCGACCGCGGCCGTGAGCTGTTGCCGTGCGGCCGCGCGGATCGCGGTGCCTGGGTCGGCACCCGGGCCGCCGCCGAGCAACTTGATGCCGACGTCGCCGGCGCGCGCGAACGCGGCGATCGTCGCGATGCGGCTCTTGTCGGCCACGAGCTCGAGCGACACATCGACCGCCTCGTCGGAGCCGATCAGGTCGATGGCGACGTCGACACCGTCGGGCGCCGCCGCGCGGACGCGATCGGCCAGCCCGTCGCCGTAGGTCACCGGGTGCGCGCCAAGGGCGCGCAGCCGGTCGTGGCGCGCCTCGCTCGCGGTGGCGATGACGGTCGCGCCCCTTGCTACCGCCAGCTGGATGAGGATCAGGCCGACCCCGCCCGATGCGCCGTGCACGAGCACGGTGTCGCCGGCGTGGACGTCGGTGGCCTCGAGCGTGTGCGCGGCGGTGACGCCGGTGAGCAGGAGGCCGCCGGCCGCGTCCCAGTCGAGTTCGGCCGGCTTGGGGACGACGGAGGACGCCGGCAGGACGAGCTCACTCGCGTAGGCGCCGTTGGCCGGGTAGGCAATGACCTCGTCGCCGACCGAGACGCGGCCGACCGGGCCGGTGGCGTCGGGGCCGACCGCGGTGACGACGCCGGCGGCTTCGGCGCCGAGCCGCTTGGGCAGAGCGGCCGGATCGGCGCCCATCATGCCGCTGTAGGACTTGAAATCGATGGGGTTGACGCCGGCGGCGCGGACCTCGATGCGCACCTCACCCGGCCCCGGCTCGGGGGTCGGCGCGTCGACGACGGTCAGGACTTCCGGGCCGCCGTACGCGGCGGCGACGATGGTGGTGGTCATGAGGGCGGCAACCGAGGCCGCGGTGCGGGCATTCCCGGGGCGCCGACCGACAATCGTCATGGCGTCGGGTTAGGGTGAAGTGCCACGAGAGAGGGGGCCGCATATGCCCACCCACGACAGCGGCCAGAGCCGGCCCCAGCGCCAGCAGGACGACCAGGTCGAAGAGGCCACCGAGGCGAGCAGTGATGTCGCCGAGCGCCACGAGAAATTGACCGAGGACGTCGACGCGATCCTCGACGAGATCGACGACGTCCTCGAGACGAATGCGGAGGACTTCGTAAGGGCATTCGTCCAAAAAGGCGGCGAGTAGATGATCTTGAACGGGGACTCGGAGAACGGCGGACAACTCGCGTAGGTAGGGTCGCAGGACAACCCGGCAGACCAGCGAGGAGTGACGTTGAGTATCGAGCGATCCCGCGGCCCACACGGCATCTTGCGCTACGCCAGCGTGCCCGGGTCGTCCTCGTTCACCGAGTTCGTCTCGGCCGCCTCACCCGACGTCCTGCCCGGCCGCCCCGGCGACCTGGGTGCGGTGCCGCACGGCACCACCATCGTGGCCGCCATCTACGCCGACGGCGTGATCATGGCCGGCGACCGCCGCGCGACCGCCGGCAATCTCATCGCCCAGCGCGACATCGAGAAGGTGTTCGCCGCCGACGACTACACGCTCGTCGGCATCGCCGGGGCGGCGGGCCTGGCCATCGAGATCGTCCGGCTGTATCAGGTCGAGCTCGAGCACTACGAGAAGATCGAGGGCACCCAGCTGACCCTCGACGGCAAGGCCAATCGGCTCGCGACGATGATCCGCGGCAACCTGGCCGAGGCCATGCAGGGCTTGGCCGTTGTGCCGCTGTTCGCCGGGTACGACATCGAGGCTTCCGATCCCGCCAGCGCGGCCCGCATCTTCAGCTTCGACATCACCGGCGGGCGGTACCCCGAGCAGTACCACCACTGCGTCGGGTCGGGTTCGCTGTTCGCGCGTGGGGCGCTGAAGAAACTCTGGCGCCCGGGCCTGAGCCGTGCGGACGCCGTCCGGGTCGTCGTCGAAGCGCTGTACGACGCGGCCGACGACGACTCGGCCACCGGTGGGCCCGACATCACCCGCCGCATCTACCCGGTCGTCATGACGGCCACGGCGTCGGGCAATGACCGCGTCGGCGACGACGAGCTCGACACGACTGTGCGCGCCATCATCATCGACCGTGAATCCCGTCCGGGCGCATAGGGAGACCTCGACATGTCCATGCCGTTCTATGCCTCGGCCGAGCAGATCATGCGCGACCGCTCCGAGTTCGCGCGCAAGGGCATCGCCCGCGGGCGCGGGGTGGTCGTGCTGACCTACACCGATGGCGTTGTCTTCGTGGCCGAGAACGCCAGTTCGGCACTGCACAAGGTCAGCGAGATCTACGACCGCATCGGCTTCGCCGGAGTCGGCAAGTACAACGAGTACGAGAACCTGCGCGTTGCCGGTATCCGGCTGGCCGACCTGCGCGGCTACTCCTACGACCGGCGTGACGTGACTGCGCGGGCCCTGGCCAACGCCTATGCCCAGACCCTCGGGTCGATCTTCACCGAGCAGCAGAAGCCCTACGAGGTCGAGATCTGCGTGGCCGAGGTCGGCACCACCGCGGCCGATGACCAGCTCTACCGGCTGACCTACGACGGCACCATCGTCGACGAGCCGGAGTTCCTCGCCATGGGCGGGCAGTCCGACACGCTCACCACCGAGGTGCGCTCGGCCTACGCGCCCGGCCTCGATCTGCGGGGGGCGCTCGCCGTCGCCGTGGGCGCGCTCGGCGCGACGGGCGGGGCGAACGGATCGCCGCGCGCGCTGCCGGCCAGCCAGCTCGAGGTCGCCGTCCTCGACCGCAACCGCGGCAAGCGCAAGTTCAAGCGCGTCACCGGCGCTACCCTCACGGATCTGCTGCCGCCGCCGCCGTCCGAACCGGCCGGCGAGCCCGACGGCGACGGCCCGGACAACCCGCCGGCCTGACCGTCAGCCGGCGACGACCTTGCCGTCCTGCACGCTGACCGAGACCTTCGGCAAAGGTGACGGCGCGGGGCCCTGCAACACCTTGCCGGTGTCGGCGGCGAACTGCGATCCGTGGCAGGGGCAGCTCAGCTTCGTCTTGTCCGGCTTCACCGTGCAGCCCTCGTGCGTGCAGATCGCGCTGAAGCAGACGGCAGTCGTCGCCGTCGGGCGCGCCACGATCCCGGGCTTACCGTTGGGCAGCTTCACCGAGACGGCCCCGCCCACGGGGATCTCGGCCAGGGTGGCCAGCGAGTCAGCCGAATGATCGGAGCCATCGCCAGCGGAACTGGGGGAGCCGCCACCGGCAGCGGAAGAATCGCCGGCGGATCCGCTGGACGAGCAGGCGGCCAGAACGGCGGCACCGGCCGTCGCCGCCCCGGCCGCGAGCACGACGCGGCGCGTGATGATGGGATCAGTGGTCATGTATCTGACTACGAGTGGCCGGTCGGACCGGTTCACCGGACCCGCAATCTGGTTTAATGCTCAACAACATTGAACCGAGTCGGCCGATCGTCCGTACCTCCCTACGTGAACGGGGTGCTGCTGGCCGACACCGCAACCGGCAGCGGGAGAGACTTGGCCACCGACGACGGCGACCTGCTGAAGGCGCTGCACGACGAGCACGCGGGTGCGTTGTGGTCCTACGTCGTCGGGTTGACCAACGGCGATCGCGCCCAGGCACAGGATGTCGTCCAGGAGACGATGCTGCGGGCCTGGCGCAACCCGCAGGTCCTCACCCAGCAGTCCGGGTCCGCGCGGGGCTGGCTGTTCACCGTCGCCAAGCGCATCGTGATCGACGATTGGCGCACCGCGCGCTCGCGCCGCGAACGGGTCACCGAGCACCTGCCCGAGCGCCCGGTCGCCGATGCCGCCGACCGCACTCTCGATCGTCAGATCGTGCTCGCGGCCATGCGTACGCTGTCGGCCGATCACCGCAGCGTCCTGCACGAGTGCTACTTCCGCGGCTCCTCGATCGCCGAGGCCTCCGAGGCACTGGGCATCCCGGCGGGCACCGTGAAGTCGCGTTCGCACTACGCGTTGCGGGCACTGCGCGTTGCGCTCGACGAGTTGGGAGGTGCCCGGTGACCTCGACCGACCCGTTCGCCCACTCCGATGCCGCTTACGCGCTCGGTGCCCTCGACCCCGCTGCACGGGCTGAGTTCGAGGCGCACCTGCAAACCTGCCCGGCCTGTCGGGCCCGGGTCGAGGACGCGCTGGCCACGGTGGCGCTGCTCGGCGCGCCGATGCCCGGTGACCTAGACCTGGCTGACGAGGTACCCCCCGACACGTTGCTGCCCGGTCTGCTACGCCGCGCGCGGCAGGAGCGGGTCCGGCGCCGGGCGGTGACAACCTCGATCGCGATCGCCGCCGCGGCCTGTCTCGTCGCCCTCGTCGTCGTGCTGTGGCCGAGCTCGACCAGCACGCCGTCGCCCGCCCCGCAGGCCCTGCGCGCGGTCGCGGTCAGCCACATCACGGCCACGGCGGCGCTCGTTCCCAAGGCGTGGGGCACCGAGATCGATGTCCACTGCAAGTACGCCGAGAGCAACGCGGCCGGCCAACACACCTACGGTCTGCAGGTGATCGACACGGCCGGCCAGGCGCACGGGGCCGGCTCGTGGACGTTGTCCAACGCGCACAGCATCACCTTCACCGGCGGCACTGAGGTGCGGCGCGAGCGCATCGCCAAGGTGCAGGTCACCCTCGCCGACGGCACCCCGATCCTGCAGCTGACCCTCTGAGCCCCGGTCTCAGCCGGGCCGGTCGGCGAGCACCTCGTCGATGAACGGCGCGAGGACCCGGTCGACGTCGTCCGCGGTGGTCGTCGGGTCCTGTCCCGGCGCCAGGGCGTGACTGATGGCGAGCCGCACGAGCGAGTCGGACAGCCGCCGGGCGTCGTCGGCCGTCACCTGGGGCCAGACCTCGGGGATCAGCTGAGCGACGGTCGCGCTGGCCAGCTGCTGGCCCAGACCGGTGAGCAGCCGATGCAATTCGCCGGCGTCGGCGTTGGCCGCGACGATCTGCATCACCGGCTCGTCCGAGGCCAGTTTGAGGAACAGCGCGAAGGCATGGCGCAGGGCGCGGTGCGCGTCATCGGCGTCGGCGCGGACGGCGGCCGAGACCTGTTCGACGATCGTCTCGATCTCGCGGGTCACGTACACCTCGACGAGCGCCGTCCGCGAGCCGAACTCGTTGTAGAGGGTCTGTCGGCTCACGCCGGCCGCGGCCGCGACGTCGGACATCCGCGTCGCCGACCAACCCCGAGTCCGGACCAACTCGTTCACCGCGTTGATCACGGTGTCGCGCAGCAGCGACCGGGCGGCGACCTGGAACGGGACGCCCGGTTGTGGCGCCGGCCCGGCCGGCAGCGTCATGCCGATGCCTCCGCCACGAAGTCGATCTTGTCACGCACGCCGCAGTCGGGGCACGTCCAGTCGTCGGGCACCCGGTCCCACGACGTCCCGGCCGGGAAGCCCTCACGCGGGTCGCCGCGCGACTCGTCGTAGACGTAGCCGCAGACCTCGCACCGATAGGTCGCCACGAGGTAATTGTCTCAGGCGGCGGTGGCGTCCACGGCCGGCGCCGGGCTCGCGCCGTACTTAGCGAGGATCTTGTTGCGCTTGGCCGGCTGGATGTTGGCCTGGGTGACGTCCCCGGCGTAGTGCGCGAGCACCCGCTTGTCCATCACCCGGCGCCACAGCGGCGGGAAGTAGGCCAGCAGGATCATCGCCGCGTACCCGGCCGGCAGCTGCGGCGACTCGTCGAAGTGCCGCAGCCCCTGGTAGCGCCGGGTCGGGTTGGCGTGGTGGTCGCTGTGCCGCTGCAGGTGGTACAGGAACAGGTTCGTCGTCAGGTGGTTGTTGTTCCAGCTGTGCCGGGGCGACACCCGTTCGAAGCGCCCGGTGGGCAGCTGCTGGCGCAGCAGACCGTAGTGCTCCAGGTAGTTGACGGCCTCGAGCAGGCTGAAGGCGAGGACGGCCTGCAGCAGCAGGTAGGGGGTGATGCCGACGCCGAACAGGGCGATGAGCGCGGCCCACAGCACGACCGTCATCGCCCAGGCGTTGAGCACGTCGTTGCGCAGGCTCCATGGGTTCTTGCCCATTCGCCGCAGCCGCTTGGTCTCGAGGCGCCAGCCGTTGCGAACGCTGCCGACCACCGTGCGCGGCCAGAAACCCCAGAAGGTCTCACCCAGCCGGCTCGAGGCCGGGTCCTCGGGAGTGGCAACGCGAACGTGGTGGCCGCGGTTGTGCTCGATGAAGAAGTGCCCGTAGCCGCACGGGGCCAGCGCGATCCGGGCGAACCAGCGCTCGAGGTGCTCCTTCTTGTGCCCAAGTTCATGAGCAGTGTTGATTGCGATGCCGTTGAGCATGCCCAGCGTTACCGCGATGCCGATGCGGTCGACGACGGCCAGGCCACCGTGCCGCGTCATCAGCCAAAAGCCGGCGAACAGCGCAGCGAACTGGCACGGCAGGAACAGGTAGGTGACCCAGCGGTAGTAACGATCCTGGTCGAGCCAGGCCACGACGTCCTCAGGGGCGTTGCTCGAGTCGTCGCCGATGGCCAGGTCGAGCAACGGGATCATCACGTAGACGACGATCGGCCCGATCCACCAGAACAACGCGAGGCCGGTGGCGTTGACCAGTCCCCAGCCGATGAACAGGAACAGCGGGATGATCGTGCCGAGCAGCCACAGGTACCGCTTCGAGTCCCGCCAGTCGGGCCGCTCGCCCGCCAGCGTTGCGCCCGCCATCGTTGCATTGCCGGACAGGGATCCCTCGCGCATCGTGTTGTCACCTCACGGTTGACAGAAGACCTCATCGAGTCTCCTTGGTTGACACGACCATCCCACATGTAAAGCACCGAGGCAAGGCAACTGCGCGCCGCAGGTCGGGGCGAGCCCACGAACGGGCGTGGGCTCATGTCCACGGTCGGCGCGCCGCCGCCGCACAGGCGCGGGTCGGGGGACGCGGATATGGTGGGTTCGTGCACAAACGCATCGTCGGCATCGAGAACGAGTACGGAGTCACGTGCACGTTCCACGGCCAGCGGCGTCTGTCGCCCGACGAGGTGGCGCGTTACCTGTTCCGTCGGGTCGTGTCGTGGGGGCGCTCGTCCAACGTCTTCCTCAAGAACGGCGCCCGCCTCTATCTCGATGTCGGCAGCCACCCCGAGTACGCCACGCCCGAGTGCGACTCGCTGACGAGTCTGGTCGCCCACGACAAGGCCGGCGAGCGGGTCCTCGAGGGTCTGGTCGTCGACGCCGAGAAGCGCCTGCACGACGAGGGCATCGCCGGCGACATCTACCTGTTCAAGAACAACACCGACTCGGCCGGCAACTCCTACGGC
>CAXTHY010000092.1:0-15962 GCA_964244175.1 uncultured Jatrophihabitans sp.
TACGCGAAGTTCCTGCTCGGCAACGAGCGCACGAGCAACGCCGGCGTCGGGATGATCAAGAACCGGATCGTCCGGATCAAGCGACTGGCCGGCCCGTTGCTCGACGACCCGTTGCTGCGGGCCCGGGTGACGCGCCTGGAGGTCGAGACGGTCGCGCTCGAGATGTCGGTGCTGCGGGTGCTTGCCCGCGAGTCGTCGCTGCCACCGGGCCTGCCCGACCCGACGTCGTCGGTGCTCAAGCTGCGCGGCTCGGAACTGCAGCAGGACGCCAGCGAGTTGCTCGTCGACGTCCTCGGTCCGGCCGCGCTCACCTACCGCGAGGACGACGACGTGCCGGACGGTTTCGCGCCGCTGCCCGAGGGCGCGGTCGACGCGATGCCCACCTACTTCAACTGGCGCAAGGCCTCGATCTACGCCGGGTCGAACGAGGTCCAGCGCGGCATCATCGCCAAAGCGATCCTGAAGTTCTGAGGGGACGGGCCGTGGATCTCGATCTCACCGACGAGCAGAAGATGCTCGCCGACACCGTCGACGGCTTGCTGGAGAAGCGCTACGACGCGAACGCCCGCCTGGCGCTGCTCACCTCCGACGACGGCTGGAGCCGCGAGCTGTGGAAGCAGTACGGCGAGCTGGGCCTGCTCGGGCTGACCTTCGACGAGCAGTACGGCGGCGCCGGCATGGGTGTCGGCGAACTGACGGTGGTGATGGAGTCCTTCGGCAAGGCGCTGGTGCTCGAGCCGTTCGTGTCCTCGGTCGTGCTGGGCGGCGGCCTCGTCGCGGCCGCCGGTTCGCCGGACCAGAAGGCGCAACTGCTGCCGGGTGTCGCCGCTGGCTCGACGCTGTTGGCGTTCGGCTACGCCGAGCCGGCCTCACGCTGGTCACTGACCGACATCGCGGCCACGGCCGAACCGGACGGCGACGCATGGACGGTCACTGGCCAGAAGATCGCCGTGGCCGGCGCCGACAGCGCCGACCAGCTGATCGTCACGGCGCGCACGCCCGACGGTGACGTCGGGCTGTTCCTCATCGACGCCGCGTCGGACTCGGTACACCTCGACGCGCACCCCATGCAGGACGGCGTGCGCGGGGCCGATGTGCGGCTCGACGCAGCCCCCGCCACGGCCCTCGGCACCCCGGCCGACGCGCTTGTCGCCGTGGCGTCGGTGCTCGACGTCGCCACCACGGCACTGTGCGCCGAGGCGGTCGGCGCGATGGAACGCATGCTGTGGCTGACCGTCGACTACCTCAAGGCGCGGGTGCAGTTCGGCCAACCCATCTCGGTGTTCCAGACCCTGCAGCACCGCGCCGCTGACATGTACGTCTCACTCGAGCAGGCCCGCTCGATGGCACTGGTCGCCCGCTTGGCGCTCGACGACGACGATGTCGCCGACCGGCGGCGCGTGGTGCGCGCGGCCAAGATCCAGATCGACACGGCCGCGCGGCACATCAGCCAGGAGGCCATCCAGCTGCACGGCGGCATCGGGATGACGATGGAGTACCCGGTGGGCCACTACGCCAAGCGCGTGGCCGTCATCGCCAAGACCTTCGCCGACACCGACACGCTCGTCGAGCAGGTCGGCGCCGGCGGCGGGCTCGTCTCCGCCGGCTGACGCCGCCGCTCACACCGACCAGGCCGCGGTCGCATCCCCGTAGCGGCCGGGGGGCGCCGGCCACTCGAGTGCGGTGCCGTCGAGCCGGCCCGGGGGCGCGACCGCGGTCACCTCACCGACGTCGACCGTCCACTTCCCCGTTTCGTCGACCGTCGCCACGCCCGCGTCGACCACGGCCGCGTCGGCCCGGGCGCCGAGCAGCCAGTGCGCGGTACGGGCCAGTGACAGGGTGCGCAGCTGCGTCCCGCCCTGCTCGGCCTGGCGGCGCACACCGTCGAGAGCCGCCGCGGCGGCCAGATAGCCCGTGCCGTGGTCGAGCAGCTGGCACGGCAGGGCACCGGGCACACCGTCCGGGTCGGCTTCGACGACGGCCACACCGGTGGCCGCCTGCACGATGCTGTCGAAGCCGCGCCGCCCGTGCCACGGACCGCGGTGTCCCCACGCCGCGAGCCGAACCACAACCAGGCCAGGATGCTGCTGCGCCAACGCCCCGTCGTCGAGCCCGAAGCGATCCAGGGCCCCGGGACGGTAGCCGGTGACCAGCACGTCGGCCCGCTCGAGCAGGGCGTGCACGCGATCCGCGCCCTCAGCCGTGGCAAGATCGGCGAACGCGCTGCGTTTGCCCAGCAACGTGTCGGCATAGGCGCCGGGCGTGACGTCGGGGTGGCCGGGCGGGTCGAGGCGCAGCACGTCGGCCCCGAGCGCGCCGAGCAGCCGGGTACACACCGGACCGGCGATCACGCGGGTGAGGTCGAGCACGCGCAACCCATCAGCCGGCAGTTCGCCGGCTGCGGCCCGCGCGCGTGGCGGCGCGTCGCCGACGGTTCGCACGCCCACCAGGGGTTCGGCCGCCACGGCCCGGCCGGGTGGGCTCGCGGCCCACTCCTCAGGTCGGCGGACCCGCGCGGCCACGCCACCACCCGCGAATACCGCGTCCTCGAGCTCGCCCGCGGATCGCCTCGCGATCGCGGCCGCCACCGCGTCGGGTTGGTCGCCCGTGCCGAGGACGTCGAGCAGCGCCTGCCGGTGCCAGTCGAAGTTGGCGTGGGTGCGCAGCCAGCCGTCGGCGGTGCGCCAGAACCGGGACAGGGGCGCGAACCCGGCCCCGACCGCGGCGCCGGCGACCCGGAAGTACCGCTCGCTGCGTGCGGTCGCGGCGACGTGCGCACGATCGAGCTCGACCACCGGCCTCATGCCCGTGCCTAGGCCCTGCAGATCGGCGGCGACCAGCAAGGCGGCCGCCACGCAGGCCACGGCGACGTCGTCGGTGGCCGACCGTGAGGGCAGTTGCCCGCGCGCGCCGCGGATCACCGCAGCGGGCGGGTCGGCACCGCCAGTCACCGCCGTGTACGCGTCCGCGACGAGATCGGGCATCCGTCCACTCTGGCATCGAGCGGGGCTGCGGCGCGCCGCACTGGCAGACTGGACTTGTGCGTGCGTGGACCCCGACCGCAGCGGTCGTGGCCGGTGCCTGAGCTCCCTGAGGTCGAGTCCGCGCGAGCGGTCATCGAGCGGGCCGGGCTGGACCGGCGCATCGTCGCCGTCGATGACACCGACACCTTCGTATGCCGCCCGCACTCCCCCGGCCAGATCCGAGCTGCGCTGCTCGGCCGCCGCCTGGCCGCCGTGCACCGACAGGGCAAGAGCATGTGGTGCGAGACGTCCGGCGTCGGGCGCAGTCGGTCCGCCGGGCCCACCCTCGGCATCCACCTCGGCATGTCCGGCAAGATCGTCATCGCCGACCGTGCCGGGAACGAGGTCGACGGCGGCGACTACTGGGAGGGTCGGCGGCGCCCCGGCGACCACCGCTGGTCACGGTTCGCGGTGACCTTCGCCGACGGCGGTTCGCTCCGGCTGGTCGATCCACGCCGGCTTGGCCGGGTTCGCCTCGATCCGTCCTTGGCCGCGCTGGGCCCGGATGCGGCGACGATCACCCCGGCGCAGTTCCGCGCGGCGATGGCGCACGGCACCGCGCCGGTGAAGGCGCGACTGCTCGATCAACACGCGTTGGCCGGGGTGGGCAACCTGCTGGCCGACGAGATCCTGTGGCGGGCGCGCATCGACCCGGCGCGCCCCGCCGGGGAGCTGCGCCGGCCCGAACTGGACCGGTTGCTGCGCGCCCTGCGCAGCTCGGTCAACGCCGCACTGCTGGCCGGCGGCGTCCACACGTTGAGCCTCATCCCGTTCCGGAAGAACGGCGCGTTGTGCCCGCGCGACGGCGCGCCCATGACCCACGCGACGATCGGCGGCCGCACCACATGGTGGTGTTCGCGCGAACAGGCCGCCCAACGTTCGGGGCCTTTGACCCGGCAGGTAGCCCGACGGCCGGTCATCGGCCCGTCGGCCAACTCATGATCAAAGTATGCGTTCGCGCCGCTGACGACCGAATTGCTCCTTTGATCAAGGCCGTGGGGCTGACCACAGCCGCCGGGGGCAGGCAATGCCGGTGGCGAGCCGAGTGGACGGCAGACCCGGTCAGGAGATCGCGGCCTTCACCAGTTCGGTGACCTTCTTCTCCACAGCTGTACTCCAACTCGTCAGCGCATACGCCACCGGCCAGATGTTGCCGTCGTCGAGGTTGGCCGCGTCCTGGAAGCCCAGGGTCGAGTAGCGGTAGTTGAACTTGCCCGAGTCCTGGAAGAAGACGACGATCTTGCCGTCGGCGTCGGTGTAGGCGGGCATGCCGTACCAGGTCTTCGGCGACAATTCGGGGGCGGCCGCGGTCACGGTCACGTGCACCCGTTCGGCGAGCGCCCGGTCGTCCGGCGCCATCTCCGCGATCTTGTCAAGGACCGCCTGCAGGCCATCGGCCTTCTTGGCGCCCTTCTTGCCCTCGGCGCGCAGCTCGTCAGCGCGCTCCTTCATCGCGGCACGCTCGTCGGCGCTGAAGCCGGTGGGATTGGTCTTGGCGTTCTTCGTGGGCATGTCGGGGTTCCCTTCTCGACGCGCACGGGCTCGGCGTCCTACCGGCCGTCGCTCGAAGGTTAGGCCCCACGACACCCAGGCCGCTTCTCGATTCTGACCGGATCGGCCGCGCGCCTAGTCGCCGGACAGGTCCCGGGGCCGTAGGAAGCTCTCGAGGCGGGCACCGCCCCGGCCGAGGTCGGCCCAGGCGGCGTCGAGGGTGAGTGTGGCCAGGCCGCCGGTCGGGAAGCCCTCATCGAGCCGGGTGAGCGCCTCGGTCTCGCCGCCGCAGATAAGGGCGCCGGCGAGCTCGGCCATCCCGGGGTTGTGGCCGACGATCAGGACCGAGTGATGTCGGGTGTCGGCCTCACGCACGACATTGAGCAGGTCGGCCACGGTGGCCTCATACACGTCGCTGACGAACCGAACAGCGGGCGCGGACCGCAGGCCGGCGCGAACGCCGTCCCAGGTCTCGCGCGTGCGCCGGGCCGGGGAGCAGAACACCAGGTCGACGTGCAGGTCCGACGCACGCAGGTGTTCCTGCAGCCGCGCGGCCGCGCGTCGCCCGCGTGGCGCCAGCGGCCGCTGCTCGTCGGACAACGAAGCGTCGTCCCAGCTCGATTTCGCGTGTCGGAGCAGGATCAGCCGACGCGCAGACGTCATGGCCGGTCTGCCTACGCCGGACGGCGGCCGATCCGCAGACGTAGCGGCCCGGCACTGACCGACAGCGATCGACCTGTGCGCGAGACGGCGGGGCGCCGCCAGCCGCGCGGCGCCAGGTACACCGCGGCCTCGACCGAGGGTGCCGGCGCGCCGTCGTGGAGCGCGGCGGCACGTGCCGGGCCGGACGGTGCCGACACGGCCGGCGCCGCCTCCTCCGCCTCGAGATCGCGCAGGAGCTCGTCGGTCAGGTCCTGGCTGCGGTTGCGGCGGGTCATCGCGCGCTCCTCTTCTTGTATTTGCTGGTGACTTCGGCGGCCAGCGATCGGTAGGCCTCGGCGACGGGACTGCTCGGGTTCGAGACCACCACGGGCCGCTTGGCCAGGGTGGCGCTCGGGACCCGACGCGAGAACGGGATGCGGGTCTGGAACAGCGGCAGGTCGGTGGCGGCCAGCGCTTCGGACACCTCGCGCGCAGCCGCACCCTGCTTATCCCAATTGGAGCAGGCGACGCCGAGCAGCCGCGCCTCGGTGTTCTCGTACTTGCGGTGGTTGGTCAGAAACGACGACAGCCGCACCGCCCCGAGCGCGCTGCCCGGATCGGAGGTGAAGACCGTCAACACCGCGTCGGCTGCCGCCAGCGCGGCCAGCGTCAGGTTGCCGTTGTCGCCGTGCGTGTCGATCACGATCGTGTCGTATTCGTCGAAGACCGGCCGCAGCGCACGCCGCAGGCTGGTGGCCAACGCACCGTTCTGCGCCAGCGTCACGCCCACCGCCTCCAGCGACGGGTGCGAGGGCACGACATCCACTCCGGGGGCAGCATCGCGGCGGATGATCGAGGTGATGTCGGCATCGGGGTCGGCCAGCACGGCGGCCAGCGAGTCGTCCGCCCCGGCGATGACGCCGAACGCCCGGCCGAGGCTGTCCTGAGGATCGGCGTCCACGGCCAGGGTGCGGCCGTGCTCGCCATACACCGTCGCCAGATTGACCGCCGTCGAAGTCTTGCCGACCCCGCCCTTGCTGCTGCAGATGGCCAGGCGCATCCGTTGTCGTCCTCCGCCGTGAATTCTGACGAGTGAGCCACAACGGTCTCATGCACCCCGCCATCGACACTGACGACCCAGTCAAAACGCCGCGCGTCCGTACGGTGCGCGCTTCCAGCCGACATCGACGCTTGGCCCCACGAGAGCGCGGTTCAGTCCGGATTCCAGGCGCGCGGACGTGGGGCCAAGCTGCTCGAGATTCGGCGCGCGCGTGCTGCGACGGCGGGTGTCGCCGGATGCGGGGCCTCGGGCCGACACCCGCGGGCGCCCGAGGTCGTGGCGGACGCGTCGGGCTGCCTATCCGGCCGGGGCGTTGCTGGTCGAGGGTCGCAGTGACACGATCGCGGAGATTGACGGAGTCGAGGAGCGCGTCGACGGCGCGGTCGTCGCCGCCGGCGGTGCAGCGGGGCTCGACGCCGGCGGTGCAGCGGGGCTCGCCGTCGGCGAACCAGAGGCCGAAGGAGACCCAGCTGCCGTTGGCGGGGCCGGCACCGCGGGGCGCGGCCGCGCGTAAGTGAGGGTCACCGGCCGTGACTGAGCCTGCCAGGACGTCGACACGGTGACGGCGACCGTGCCCTCGTCATGCGCCGGTGCGCGCAACACGATGACCGAGTCCGAATGCTGCACGAATCGCCGTACCGTGGCGCCGCCGAGGTGCACCGCGTCCACGCCGGCAAGATGCGTGCCGCGCAACGTGAGCGTCCCCCCGGCGGCCGGCACCGCGACGCGGGGCGTAGCCAGCACTGGTGTCTGGCCGGTCAGCGGCCGCACGGCGCCGCGATAGACACCGTCCTGCGCGATCAGATCGGCCAGCGCGGCGCGCTGGATCACCGCGCCGCTCTGCGGCGCCTCGATGACCATCCCGTGGCCGATGTAGATCGCGATGTGGCCCGTGCCGCCGGGAAGGTATCCGGAGAAGAAGACCAGGTCGCCGGGCAGCAACTGCTTGAGGGTGGGGTGGAAAGCGCCGGCATCTTGCTGGGCGGCGGCCAGATGGGGTAGCGACATATACGCCCCCCATGCGTACATCGTCAGCCCCGAGCAGTCGAAGCCGACGACGTGGCAGTCGAGGTCGCCCCCGGAGCCCGGCTCGCACTGCCCGAGGGTCGGTCCGGATGCGTTGCCACCGGCCCAGGAGTACGGCATCCCGAGCCAGGACTCCGCCCGCGCAACGGCGCTGCGGCCCATGGCCGGTGTCCAGTATTCGGATTGTGGTGCCGTGGCCGGGCTCTGCTGCGCCCTGGCCAGCCGGGCCGACAGCGCCTGCTCTTGGAGGGCCGTCAGACCGCCTTGAATCGGCGCGTCCATCGACATCGTGGGGACGGCGGGGCGTGGCCGAGCTTTCGGTGCCGTCGCGGCGGCACCGAAGGCTCGGGCCGCGGCGGGTGCGCCGGCCCGCGCGACAAGGCCGCCGCGCGACTCGGCCGTGGCCGTAATCAGCGGACGGGAACCCGGTGTGGGCACTGCGCGGGCCGCGGCGAGCGGAGAACCACCGGACAACGCCGTGGCACCGAGCGCGGCCGACGTCAGCAACGCGACGCGAACGAGGAGCCACGACCGCCTCGCCGGACGCCCGGGTACAACGCCTGCACGAGTGCGGACATCAGGCACTGCGGACTCCAACGGATCTCGACGAACAGCTCACCGGCACCATCGGCTGAGGCGGGCGTTAGTTGAGGGCCCGATGACCGACAGCGCTCGAGAGACGTGCATCGGGTACGGCCGCGGGGCGCACGCGTTCGACGGCGGGGACGGGGTTGGGTTGCCGCGGCCCCATGCGCCTCTGGCACAGTCACTCGACATGGGTAACGCTCCGGCTTACCGGATCTGGCCACCCGTCGCGCTGGGTGTGCCGCTGGTGGTCGGCGTACTGCTCAGCGCCGCAGATCTCGATCCGGTCCGGCTTCCGGTCGGTGTGCGGGCCGCCGGGTGGGCGCTGGTCGCCGTGTTCGGCGCTTGGAATGCGTGGGCGCTGGCGATCATGGCGCGCCATAGCACCGGCTTGCTGCCCGGACAGGCCACCACGACGCTGCTCGAGCGCGGGCCGTTCCGAATCTCGCGCAACCCGCTGTACCTCGGCTTGATCACTCTCGCTCTGGGTCTGGCGCTGCTTGCCCGGTCACTGTGGGCGGTCGCGCTGCTCCCGGTCGGGATTCTCGCGTTGTGGTGGGGGGCGATCCGGCCCGAGGAGCGCTACCTTCGGTCGACCTTCGGATCCGAGTACCTGGCCTACCAACGTCGGGTCCACCGCTGGCTCTAGCCGGTAGGTGACCGGCAAGATCGCAAATCAAGACCAGCGCGACGCGATTGGCCCGCGCAGCGACGCGGCCTGCTGGGCCCAGTAGGTGTCAGCTCCGGGTTCCGACGACCTGACCGACCAGCTGGCGTCGGCTACGGGTGCCGGTCTTGGAGAAGATGCTCTTCAAGTAGTCCTGGACGGTGTGCTCGGACAGAAACAGGGCCCGAGCGAGATCACGGCTGTCGGCCCCGGCGAGCAATCGCTCCAGTATCTCGGTCTCACGAGCGGTGAAGCCGTGCGCGCTGGCGTAGATCGCCGCGCGGTCGGCCGGAGACGCGAGTTCGATGGTGACTGCGATTTCTGCTTGCGCCGTCGTGGGAGCTCCTGCTGCGCCAATTCGCGCTGCTTGCATGGTGAGCCAGGTTCCACCGGCGATATGAACTCGAGCCCGGGGCGGATGCTGATCGATTCCGGCCTCAACGGCAAGCAGCTGGGCGGCGGCGTTGTACGCACCGGCCGGCACCGGCCCCCGGCCACCCGATGGGGGCACGAGCATGCGCAGATACTGGTCGGCCTGACCGGTCTGGGCAATCACGTCGAGACTGCCGGACATCAGCAGCACGGCCGGGTCGGCGTGGGTCAGGCTCGGTGAGTTCGATGCGGGCGTGAACGTCGTCGCCTGGCAGCGCCGCAACCCGCCGGTCAGAGGTTTCACCAGCCGGGCCAGGAACGCTGCGTCGTCCGCGGTGAACGGCTCGGCCGGCCTCGAGCGCCACAGATCCAGAAACCCCCAGCAACCGAACCGGTCGACGAAGGCCAACGAGGCCACGTCGGTGACGTCGAAGCGGTGCAGCAGCTGCGCCCACGCCAGGCTGCGCCCGAGCTCACCGCTCGTCCGGGTGTGGAGAAAGTCGAGGCCCGACCGGGGAAGGCCGGTCCACCGATTGACCTCGGTCAGGTACTTGAGTCGGATCAGGGTCGGTAGTTCTGGCAGGCACGGCACGTCGGCCAGCGGCGAGGAGCCGACCCAGCTGTGTGGGTCGGTCATCAGCCAGGCATAGGCGTCGAAGCCGACCGCGGCGCGCAGCTCGGCCACGACGGCGATGCGCAGCTCACGGGCGTCGGTGATCGCAGCGCACATCCGACCGATCCGGTCGGCCGATTCGCCCGCTGCCGTCCGCGACTGCACCCGCGCAGCTTAACCAGCAGGCCTGGCGGTAATTACCCCAGAAATCTGGGGTAGGCCAGGCCGTCGCGGCCAACCTAGCGTCACCGTTCAAGCCGCAACCACGGGAACGAACCGAACCAGGGAGAACTGCGATGCACACGCTCGTCGTGAACATGGCCACCGACCCAACCCGATCGGCTGACGTCTCAACCCATCTGCAGAACGACATCACGGCCTGGGCCACCCAGCAGCCCGGCTTCGTCCGTGGGGAGTGGCTGCTCAGTGCGGACCACGCCGCCGGCATGGGCTTCGTCGTCTTCGACTCCGCCGACGCCGCGAACCGGGCCGCGGCCGGTCCACGGCGCTACGTCCACGACGACCAGCGGGCCTGGAACATCACCGGCGTCACCATCTATGAGTCGGTCGCGTCGGCCACCGGCTGACAGCCCACGAGGCGAGGGCGCCGGCCACCCGACGGAACAGCGTGGTGTGGTTCTCGGTGGTCAGAGGGCGACGCATAGCCGGAACGCGTCGTAGACCGCGGCGTGGATGTTGCGGCTGGACACTGCGTCGCCGATGCGAAAAAGCCGGTAGGCGCCCGCCGGATTGCTGGTGATGGCCTGCCGACGCAGCCCGAGCAGCGCGTCGTGGTCGACGGCGCCGCAGTTGGACGAGCCGAGCACGAGTGCGTGGTACAGCTCGTCGTTGGCGACGGTGCCCTGTTCGACGACGACCTGGTCGATCACCCGCTCGACGTTGCGCTCGGCGTACTCGCTGTGCAGCTGGGCCGCCAGGCGTCCGTCCGCGCGCCGTTCGACGGAGTGCAGCGTGTGCAGCAGGGTAATGCGGACGTCGTCCGACGCGGCGAACGCTTTGGCGTACTGGGGGTAGTTCGAGCCACCGATGTCGGGGCCGAGGGTGCGCTCGGGCGTCACGTACTCCAGCGTCACGCCGGCCTCGAGCAGCACGCGTGCGGTGTCCAGACCGGCGTGGCCGCCGTTGTCGTCGTACAGCAGGACGGTGCCGCGCGCGATGCCCGCGCCGGCGATCACGTCCCACGCGTCGGTCACCAGGCCGGGAGGCGCCAGGGACGAGGTGTCGGGCACTCCCCCGGTCGCCACGATCACGACCTGCGGATCGTAGGACGCGACGATCGATTCGTCGGCGTAGGTGTTGCAGTGGATCTTCACGTCGAACTGGGCGCACTCGCTGACCCGCCAGTCGATGATGCCGATCAGGTCGCGCCGCTGGGCGGTGCGGGCGGCCAGCCGTACCTGCCCGCCGGGGGCGTCGCCGGCTTCGAGCACGGCGACGGTGTGTCCGCGTTCGCCGAGCACGCGCGCGGCCTCGAGCCCGGCCGGTCCGGCCCCCACGACGACGACCCGTTGCGGCGTCTCGGTCGGCGGGATGACGTGCGGCAGGTGCAGCTCACGGCCGGTGGCGGCGTTGTGGATGCACTTGGCCTCACCGTCCTGGTAGATCGCATCGAGACAGTAGCTCGCACCGACGCAGGGTCGGATGCGGTCCTCCTGGCCCGCAGCAATCTTGGCGACGAGGTAGGGGTCGGCGATCTGCGCGCGGGTCATGCCGACCATGTCGACAAGCCCGTCACGCACCGCGTGCCGTGCGGTCGCCACGTCGGCGATGCGCGACGCGTGCATGACCGCGACGCCAAGGGCGGCGCGGACCTCGCCGGTGTAGTCGAGATGCGGGGCCGACGGCTGTCCCATCGACGGGATCACCCGCAGCAGCCCCTGGTCGGTGTCGATGTGCCCGCGGATGACGCTGATGAAGTCGATCCCGTCGGCGATGAGCCGGCGGGCCGCGGCCAGGCCCTCGTCGGTGGACAGGCCACCACGCAACTCGTCGGTGATCGCCAGCCGCAGCCCGAGCGGGTAGTCCGGACCGACGGCCGCGCGCACGGCCCGCACGACGGCCGACGGGAAGCGCAGGCGGTTGTCGAGCGAGCCGCCCCACTCGTCGTCGCGGTGGTTGGTGGCCGGCGAGAGGAAGCCATCGAGCAGATGGCCGTACGCCTCGATCTCCAGACCGTCCAGCCCACCTTCCTGGCAGCGCTGCGCGGCCGCCGCGTAGTCGTCGATGATGCGCGTCAGGTCCCAGGGCTCCGCTTGCTTCGGGTTGGCCCGGTGGGCTCGTTCCTTGCGCGCCGACGGTGCCACCACCGGCAACCAGTCAGCGGTGTAGTTGCTCGTGCGGCGACCGAGATGGGTGATCTGGCACATCACCAGCGCCCCGTGGCCATGCACCCGATCGGCCAGCTGCGCGAACCAGGGAACGATCTCGTCACGGTAGAGCTCGAGGTTGCCGAACGCCGGTGGACTGTCGCGCGACACGATCGCCGACCCGCCGATCATCGTCAGCGCCACCCCGCCCTTGGCCTTTTCGGCGTGGTAGGCCGCGTAGCGATCCTTGGGGAGTCCGCCCTCGGAGTACGCCGGCTCGTGCGAGGTGCTGACGATCCGATTGCGCAGCGTCAGGTGCTTGAGCGCGAACGGTTCGAGCAATGGGTCGAGCTGTGCAGTCATGGCAGGCTCCGCTATCCGTGCTGACGCGACGTCTACGTCTGTCCCTTGACCGATCCTAGTCGTACAGCCGTACAGTACTTTCGTACAGGCGTCAGATACGCGAACGCTCGGTCAGAGGCGGCCGTGCGGTGAGGGGTGGGCCCGACCGATGAGTCGCAGCAGCGCGCAGGCGAGACCGGTGACCGACCGCAAACGGCAGCCGACCGAGGTCCGCCGCATGCTGGTCGTCGACGCGGCGCGCGAGATCATCGCCGAACGAGGCCTGTTCGCGACCACGATGCGCGACATCGCCCACGCCGCCGAGGTCTCGGTCGGCACCCTGACGTATCACTTCAGCGGCATCGCCGAGATCCTGAGCGAGGTCCTGGATCGCGAGATGGCGCTGTTCTACGAGCCGCTCGTGCAGAAGGCGCGCGACGCCGAGCAGGGCATCGAGGGGCTGCGCACCTTGATCGACTGTTTCTTCGCCGACGACGAGCGCACGGTCCAGCACTGGCGGCTCTGGCTGGACTTCTGGAGCGTGTCAGCCCACGACGTGCGGTACGCGGACTGGCAGCAGGAGACGTATCTGCGTTGGCGGGCCGACGTGCTGCGGATGGTCACGCGGGCCCGCGAGCAGGGCGACCTCGCCCGTGACGACCTCGAGACAACGGTGTTCGAGTTTCTGGCGATGTTCGACGGTTCGGCCGTGCAGGCGTTCCTGCCGCGGTCACCCATCGGGCCGGACGACGCACGGGCGCGCCTGACCGCATGGCTGCGCACGGTGTCGACCGCGCCGGCGACACGCGGCTGATGACGATCGACCGAAGGAGCAGCTCATGACGACCGTGCACACGCGACCGAAGCCGGACCAGAGCCATCGCACACCCGGCTTCAGCCTCCCTGGGGCGCTGTACACCTCGCCGGAGGCCTACCAGACCGATCTGGGCGCGGTGTTCGGCCGAGCGTGGCTGTACGTGGCCGCCGAGGCCGAGTTACCGGAGCCAGGTGACTACGTCACGGTCGACATCGACCGCCGCTCGATCCTGCTGGTGCGTGACGACGACATGACGGTGCGCGGGTTCCACAACGTCTGCCGACACCGCGGGTCGCGTTTGCTCGACGACCGGTCCGGCTGTGTCGGGAACATCGTCTGCCCGTATCACCAGTGGACCTACGACACGTCGGGCAATCTGCGCCACGCCGAATCGACCGCCCCGGACTTCGACCGCAGTCGGTACCCGCTGCGTTCGGTGCACGTCAGCTCCGTGGCCGGGCTGCTGTTCGCGTGCCTGGCCGACGACCCGCCGGCCGACATCGACGACTTCGCCGCCACCGTGACGCCCTACCTCGCACCCCACGACCTCGCGCACGCCAAGGTCGCGTTCCAGCAGGACTGGATCGAGGACGGCAACTGGAAGCTGGTCATGGAGAACAACCGCGAGTGCGCGCACTGCGGCGGTCACCCCGAGTTGATCCGCGCGTTCTTCCCGGTCTACGGCTACACCGAGGCCGCGATCGGTCCCCGGCTGCGGCCGGCGTGGGACCGCTACCAGCAGGCCCGCACCGCGTTCCGGGCGCGATGCACGGAGCTCGCGCTGCCGTTCGAGGCTGTTGAGGATCTCGAGCAACCGGTCACCGCGTTCCGCATCGAGCGCGAGCCGCTCGACCAGGCCGGTGAGTCGTTCACCCTGGACGGCGTCCGGGCCTGCCGGCGGCTGCTCATGTCCAATGACGAGGCCCGCCTCGGGCGGCTGACGCTGCATGTGCAACCCAACGCGTGGTTGCACGTCATGGGCGATCATGCCGTCACGTTCTCGGTGCTGCCGCTCGGGCCGGCCCGCACCCTGGTGCGCACGACCTGGCTGGTGCATCCCGATGCCGTCGAAGGACGCGACTACGACCTCGACACGCTCACCACGGTCTGGCGGCAGACCAACGACCAGGACCGCGTGTACGTCGCCCGTGCTCACCGCGGCGCCAGCGACCCCGACTACGTGCCCGGCCCGTACCTGCCGTCGGAGTACCAGGTCGACGCGTTCTGCACCTGGTACACCAACCGGCTCACCGAGCACGAGCGACGGTGAAGCGACCCGCAGCGCCGTGGGACCCGGACGTCGACGACGTGTTCGTCTGTGCCGCGGTCCGGAAGGTGGCGCCCGACACCGCGACCATCGTCCTGGCGCCGCGGCACGACAGCAGCGTCACATTCGCGGCCGGGCAGTACGTGACCATCGAGTTCGCCATCGACGGACGCCAGGTGTCGCGTTGCTACACGATCGCGTCGCCACCCACCCGGCCCGAGCGGCTGTCGATCACCGTCCAGCGCGCGGCGTCCGGAGCGGTCTCACCGTGGCTGCACGACGGCGGATTGACGGTCGGATCGACCGTGCGCCTGGGACCCCCGCAGGGCGAGTTCACGCTCGAACGGCACCCGGCGCCGGCGTATCTGTTCCTCACCGCCGGCTCCGGCGTCACCCCGGCGTTGTCCGTCCTGCGCGAGGCCTACGACCTCGCATCTGACATCGACCTCGTCCTCGTGCACTCGCAACGCCGGGCCAGCGACGTGCCCTATCGGCGCGAGCTGGACGAGATCACGTCCCTGCTCCCCCGCGTGCGCATGCACGTGCTGTGCAGTGCCCCCGACCCGGCCGACCCGACCGACCACCCGGTGGCGACCCGCGGACGCCTCGACGCCGATCTGCTCGCCCGACTCGTCCCCGACCTCGCCGAGCGCGAGATCTTCATCTGTGGCCCGGACGGCTACCGGTCCGACGCCCGCGCCGCGGCTCGGGCGTCGGGGGCCGTCGACGCCCGCATCCACGAGGAGACGTTCACGCTCGAGCCCGCAGCGCCAACAGCACCGGCAGCACCGGCCGACCGCACCGCGCCGAGCGGGACTGGTTTCCGCATCGAGTTCCGCGACCACGCCGCGTCCGTCGACTGCGTCCCGGGCTCGTCCGTGCTCGACGCCGCGATCGCGGCCGGACTCCCGCTTGCGTTCTCCTGCGCCCAGGGCCTGTGCGGCACATGCAAGAGCACGCTCATCTGCGGCGAGGTCGACATGCAGCACGCGGGCGGCATCCGCCCGCGCGAGATCGCGGCCGGAAAGATCCTGCTGTGCTGCAGCACGCCACGCAGCGACCTGGTCATCGCCACGCAGTCCTAGCGACGAGAGTCCCGGGGTGCCGAGCCGCGAAGCTGCTGCGCTGGGACGCGCAAGCGCGCGTCCAGAGCATCAGCGTCGCCCGGTTAGCTGCAGCCGCTGGTGCTGCCGCAGCCCTCGCAGACGAAGCAGCTGCCGGCCGGACGCATCTTCGTGCCGCAGTTCATGCACAGCGGCGCGTCGGCCGAACTGCCGGTGAGCGACTCGAGCAGCTCAATCGAACTACGTACGCCAGCCGGCGCCGGCGTCGCGCTCTCGGCTACCGCCGGGTCGGCGCGATCCTCGTCGGCCCCGGGCGCGGCCGGCGTCGTCACCGGCGCCGACTGGGCCAGCGTCTCGAAGTCGAGGTCGTTGTCCTCGTCGCTCTCGATCGAGGTGTACGAGCCGGTCTCGAGCTGACGGGTCCGCTCCTGGGCGGTGTGGATGCCCAACGACGAGCGGGTCTCGAACGGCAGGTAGTCCAGCGCCAGCCGCCGGAAGATGTAGTCCAGCATCGACTGCGCCATCCGGATGTCCGGGTCATCGGTCAGCCCGGCCGGCTCGAAGCGCATGTTCGTGAACTTCTGGACGTAGGTCTCCAACGGCACGCCGTGCTGCAGCGCGATCGAGATCGCGATCGAGAAGGCGTCCATCACGCCGGCCAGGGTC
>CAXTHY010000093.1:0-15602 GCA_964244175.1 uncultured Jatrophihabitans sp.
GTCGAGCAGTCGGTGCGCGGCTGGAAGGAGTTCGAACTCGAGTTGATGCGCGACAAGCACGACAACGTCGTGGTCGTCTGTTCGATCGAGAACCTCGACCCGATGGGCGTGCACACCGGCGACTCGATCACCGTCGCGCCGTCGATGACGCTGACCGACCGCGAGTACCAGCGCATGCGCGACCTCGGCATCGCCGTGCTGCGCGAAGTCGGCGTCGACACCGGCGGCTGCAACATCCAGTTCGCCATCGACCCCGCCACCGGCGACATGATCGTGATCGAGATGAACCCGCGGGTGTCGCGCAGCTCGGCGCTCGCCTCGAAGGCCACCGGCTTCCCGATCGCGAAGATCGCCGCCAAGCTCGCGGTCGGTTACACCCTCGACGAGATCCCCAACGACATCACGCTGAAGACGCCGGCCGCGTTCGAGCCGACGCTCGACTACGTCGTGGTGAAGGTGCCGCGCTTCGCGTTCGAGAAGTTCCCCGGCGCCGATCCAGTGCTGACGACGCACATGAAGAGTGTCGGCGAGGCGATGGCGATCGGCCGCAACTTCACCGAGGCGCTGGGCAAGGCGCTGCGCTCGATGGAGACCAAGGAAGCCGGCTTCTGGACGCAGCCCGAAGACGACCTGCCACTCGACGAACTCGTGGCGCGGGCGGCCGTCCCGACCGACGGCCGGCTCTACTACGTCGAACGGGCGTTGCGGGCCGGCGCGAGCGTCGAGCAGGTGCACGAGGCGACCGGCATCGACCCGTGGTTCGTTGATCAAATTGCCCAGATCTCCGAATTGGGCGACGAGGTGAAAGCCGCGCCCACTCTCAGCGAAAGCCTGCTGCGTAAGGCGAAGCGGCATGGACTGGCCGACCGGCAGATCGCCGCGCTGCGGCCGGAGCTGGCCGGCGAGGACGGCGTCCGTTCGCTGCGCTACCGCCTTGACATCCGGCCGGTCTACAAGACCGTCGACACCTGCGCGGCCGAGTTCGCGGCCACCACGCCCTACCACTACTCGACCTATGACGAGGAGAGCGAGGTCGCGCCGCAGCGCGAGAAGCCGAAGGTGCTGATCCTCGGCAGCGGGCCGAATCGTATCGGCCAGGGCATCGAGTTCGACTACTCGTGCGTGCACGCGGCGATGGCGTTGCGGGCGGCCGGCTACGAGACCGTCATGGTCAACTGCAACCCCGAGACGGTCTCGACCGACTACGACACTGCCGACCGGCTCTACTTCGAGCCGCTCACGCTCGAGGACGTGCTCGAGGTCGTGCACGCCGAACAGCAATCCGGCGAGGTCGCCGGCGTCATCTGCACCCTCGGCGGCCAGACGCCGCTCGGCCTGGCGCAGCGGCTCAAGGACGCCGGGGTGCCCGTGCTCGGCACCCAGCCGGAGGCGATCGACCTGGCCGAGCACCGCGGCGCGTTCGGCCGGGTGCTGGCCGGGGCCGGGCTGCCGGCGCCGAAGCACGGCACCGCCACGTCCTTCGACCAGGCGAAGGCGGTGGCCGACTCGATCGGGTACCCGGTCCTGGTGCGCCCGTCCTACGTCCTCGGCGGCCGGGGCATGGAGATCGTGTACGACGAGCAGCACCTGCTCGACTACATCAACCGGGCCACCGAGATCACCGACGATCACCCGGTGCTGGTCGACCGTTTCCTCGACGACGCGGTCGAGATCGACGTCGACGCGCTCTACGACGGCCACGAGCTCTACCTCGGCGGCGTCATGGAGCACATCGAGGAGGCCGGCATCCACTCCGGCGACTCGGCCTGCGCGCTGCCGCCGATCACCCTCGGCACCGGTGACATCGCCGACGTCCGGCGCTCGACGCTGGCCATCGCGCAGGGCGTCGACGTGCGCGGGTTGCTCAACGTGCAGTACGCGCTCGCGGGCGACGTCCTCTACGTCCTCGAGGCCAACCCGCGCGCGAGCCGCACGGTGCCGTTCGTGTCGAAGGCGACGAGCGTGCCGCTGGCCAAGGCGGCGGCGCTGATCGCGGTGGGCTGGACGATCGAGCGGCTGCGGGCCGAGGGCGTGCTGCCGGTGAGCGGCGACGGCGGTGACCTGCCCGACGACGCGCCGATCGCGGTGAAGGAAGCGGTGTTGCCCTTCGCCCGGTTCCGTACCTCGGGCGGCGATCAGGTCGATTCCATCCTCGGGCCGGAGATGAAGTCGACGGGCGAGGTCATGGGCTTCGACAAGACCTTCGGCACGGCGTTCGCGAAGTCGCAGGCCGGCGCCTACGGGCCGCTGCCGACCAAGGGCACGGTGTTCGTCAGCATCGCCAACCGCGACAAGCGGGCCGCGATCTTCCCGGTGAAGCGCCTGTTCGACCTCGGGTTTCGTGTACTGGCCACGGCCGGGACCGCCCACGTGCTGCGCCGCAACGGCGTCGACGCCGAGGTGGTGGGCAAGTTCAGTGACGGCCCCGGCAACGTGGTCGAGAAGATCCTGGCCGGCGAGGTCGACCTGGTGCTCAACACGCCGTGGGGATCAGGTGGTCCGCGGCTTGACGGCTACGAGATCCGGACGGCCGCGGTCACCGCGGCCATCCCGTGCCTGACCACCGTGCAGGCGGCGGCGGCCGCGGTGCAGGGTATCGAGGAGCTGTCGCGCGGCGAGATCGGTGTCCGCTCGCTGCAGGACCTGCACGCCCAACTCGCCCCCTGGCGTCGGGGAGAAACCGCGTGAGCGGGGGGCCGGTGCAGGAGAAGGGCGAGATCTTCTCGGTGCAGAAGGTGGGCGCGTACTTCCAGTTCACCGTCGTGGCGCCCGGCGTCGCCACGGGATTCAAGCCCGGCCACTTCGTGGCCGTCGCGGTGGGCGGCGAGCACACCGCGATGTTGCTGCGCCGGGCGTTCGCGCTCTGCGCCGCGACGCCGTCGGACGCCTACGCCGGCACCGTCCAATTCGTCGTGGCCGAGCACGGCCCGGGCACGCGGTGGCTGGTGCAGCGCCGGCCGGGCGATGTCCTCGATCTCGTCGGGCCGCTGGGCAATCCGTTTCCCACGCCGTCGGGCGCGTCGCGCGCGGTGCTGGTCGGTGGCGGCTACGGTGCCGCCCCGCTGATCCCGCTGGCGCAGGCGCTGCTCGACAACGGTTCGACGGTCGAGTTCGTGCTCGGGGCATCGTCGGCCAGCCGGTTGTACGGCGAGATGACGGCCAAGCGGCTGGTCGGGCAGGTCACGGTCACCACCGACGACGGCACGGCCGGCCGACCGGGACTGGTTACCGACGTCCTGCCCGACGCGATCGAGCGCGTCAACGCCGAGATCGTCTACGCGTGCGGGCCGATGCCGATGCTGCAGGCGGTCGGGGCCATCGCCGGCAAACGCGCCATCCGGGCGCAGGTCGCGGTCGAGGAGGCGATGGCCTGCGGCATCGGGGTGTGCATGACCTGCGTGCTGCCGGTGCGCGGGGCCGACGGCAAGTCGCGCTTCGTCCGGTCCTGCGTCGAGGGACCGGTGTTCGACGCGCTCAACGTGCGGTGGAACGACGTCGGGCACCTGCCACCGGACCTCGTCGGCGCCGATGCGATGAGAGGCCACTGACGTGACGGACCTGACCACCCGCCTCGGCACCTGCACGCTGCCCAACCCGGTGCTGACCGCGTCCGGATGCGCGGCGGCCGGGCGCGAGCTGCACCAGTTCTTCGACATCGGCCAGCTCGGCGCCGTCGTCACGAAGTCGATCATGCCGGCGGCGCGCTCGGGGCGGCCGACACCGCGGATGGCCGAAACGCCGAGCGGCATGCTGAACTCGATCGGCCTGCAGGGCCCGGGCATCGACTCGTTCATCGAGAACGATCTCGCCTGGCTGGCCGCGCACGGTGCCCGGACCATCGTCTCGATCGCCGGCGGCCACACCGACGACTTCGCCGGGCTGGCCCGCAAGCTCTACGGCAACCCCGCGGTGGCGGCGATCGAGGTCAACATCTCGTGCCCGAACGTCGAGTCGCGCGGGCAGGTCTTCGCCTGCGACGCGATCGCGTCGTCGCGGGTCATCGGCGCGGTGCGTCGCGCCGCCGACCCGGACCAGCCGGTGTTCGCCAAGCTCTCGCCCGACGTCACCGACATCGTGCACATCGCGCGGGCATGCGCCGACGCCGGCGCCGACGGCTTCTCGCTGATCAACACGCTGCTGGGCCTGGTGATCGACACCGACACGCTCGCGCCGGCACTGGGCGGCATCACCGGCGGGCTGTCCGGCCCGGCGATCCGCCCGGTCGCGGTGCGCTGCGTGTGGCAGGTGCACCGGGCGCTGCCGCACCTGCCGATCATCGGCATGGGCGGCATCCGCTCCGGCCTCGACGCCCTGCAGTTCGTGCTGGCCGGCGCGGCGGCGGTGTCAGTCGGGACGGCCGTGTTCGGTGATCCCACCGCGCCGGTCCGCGTGCTGGCCGAGCTCGAGGCGGCGCTGGCCGAGCGCGGGTTCCGGTCGCTGGCCGATGCCGTGGGCTTCGCCCACCTCGACCGCAACGCCCGCGTGGGTCGGCTCGCCCCGGCCGCCGCCGAAGCCGCCGCCTCGTGACGTTCGGCGCCCGGCTGGCCGCAGCCCTCGACGCCCGCGGCTCGCTGTGCGTGGGCATCGACCCGCATCCGGCATTGCTCGAGGCCTGGGGGCTGCCCGACACCGCTGACGGGCTCGCCGCGTTCGCCGACATCTGCGTCCGCGCGTTTGCCGACTCGGCCGCGGTGATGAAGCCGCAGTCGGCCTTCTTCGAGGTCCACGGCGCGGCCGGCATCGCGGTGCTCGAACGCACGGTCAGCGCGGCCCGGGCCGGCGGGGCGCTGGTCGTGCTCGACGTCAAGCGCGGCGACATCGGCTCGACGATGGCCGCGTACGCCCGGGCCTACCTCGACCCGACGTCCCCGCTGGCCAGCGACGCCATCACCGTCAGCCCGTTCCTCGGGGTCGGGTCCCTGCAGCCGGTGTTCGAGCAGGTCGGGGCCCACGACGCCGGCGTGTTCGTCCTGGCCGCGACGTCCAACCCCGAGGGCCCGCAGGTTCAGCACGCCCGCACCACGGCCGGCCCGAGCGTCGCCCAGACGATCGTGGACGACATGGCCGCCCGCAACGCGGGGGCCGACCCGCTGGGCCCGCACGGGGTCGTCGCCGGCGCAACCATCGCGGCCGGCGTCACCGACTTCGGCGCACTTAACGGGCCGATCCTCGCCCCGGGCGTCGGCGCCCAGGGCGGCACGGCCGACGACGTCCGCCGCGTGTTCGGCGCGGCCCTGCGCGCCGTCGTCCCCAGCGTCTCGCGCGAAGTGCTGCGGCACGGCCCCGACGTCGCGGCCCTGCGCGACGCGGTCAGCCGCCTGGCCGACGCGTTCGCCTTCCTCCGCGCCTGAACCCCGCCCGTCGTCTCCTCTGCTCAGTGGCGACATGGGCCGGTGAGTGGCGACTCGTAACCCGCCACTGAGTTGCGGATGCCGCCACTGAACTGGACTCTGGTGAACGATCTGAGGAGCCCTGGTTCGTGGCGGGCTAACAGATAACTGACAAATCCCCGCGGCGAATGCGGTGCTGCCGGGCTGCGGTAGGTATGGTTCCAGCGGGCTGTGGCCCCAACGCACGACTCCAATCCACCACGTTCCCCACAGGGAAGGCATTTAGTGACCAACACACTCGCGTCCGAGGTCGTTACCAAGGCCGCTCAGCACATCCTGGACACCGGCTACGCCGTCGTGAAGCTGTCCGACATCGACACCAGGAACCTCCACCAGGCCATCGACACGGCGGTGGACTTCTTCCAGCGCCCGCTCGAGGACAAGAAGGCGCACGGCAGCACCGACCACAACTACGGTTACCGGCCGTTCGGCATCGAGTACTCGTTGAGCCCTGAGCGCCCGGATATGAACGAGTGCTTCACCGTCTGGTCGAGCCGGCTCGACCTCATCCCGAACGCCGCCGACGTCGAGGACGTCACCGGCGCGTTCCTGGACTGGCGCGACTCGCTCGCCCCGCTGGTGAAGGCGATCCTGGACGAGGTCGCGAAGAACTTCGGCACCGACGCCGCGCCCGAGTTCGAGAAGGCGTCCTACCTGCAGATCAACTACTGCATCCCGGCGCCGGCCGAGCGTGACCTGCTGCAGGACAAGCACGAGGACGGTCACATGGTCACTGTGCTGCACGCCACGGCACCCGGCCTGGAGATCTACGTCAACGACGAGCCCAAGCCGATGCTGCCCGCGCACGACGAGGTCGTGATCATGCCGGGCTCGGTGCTCACCGCGCTGTCCGGCGGCAAGGTGCAGCCGCTGTTCCACCAGGTGCGCAACCACAGCCTCGACGACCGCCAGTCGATCATGTACTTCGTCAACCCGGAGATCGACGAGCCGCTGTACGGCTGGATCGCGTCGGGCGACGGCGAGCGGGCCGACATTCGCGAGCACGTGCAGAACGCGCCATCGATGTTCGGCCTGCCGCCGGTCGAAGCGCTGTAGCTCCTCCACTTCCGCAGTTGTCCGCGCTGCGCGGCGTCCCGGCGCCGCGACGCGCGGACAACTCGGGTTCGGGCGGCCCTTTAGGGTGTCCGGATGAGCGAGCAGCCGGATGTCATCGTCGTCGGCGCCGGTCTGTCCGGCCTGGTCGCGGCCTACGAGCTGACCCAGGCCGGACGCCGCGTCGTCATCGTCGACCAGGAGAACCGCGCCAACCTCGGCGGCCAGGCCTTCTGGTCATTGGGCGGGCTGTTCATGGTCGACACGCCCGAGCAGCGGCGCATGGGCATCAAGGACTCCTACGAGCTCGCCCTGCACGACTGGCTGGGCACCGCCGCGTTCGACCGCGACCGCGAGGACCACTGGCCGCGGCAGTGGGCCCGGGCCTATGTCCGCTTCGCCACGACCGAGAAGCGGCGGTACCTGCACGATCTCGGACTGCGCATCACCCCCGTCGTCGGCTGGGCCGAACGCGGCGACGGTCGCGCGGCCGGCCACGGCAACTCGGTGCCGCGCTTCCACCTGACGTGGGGTACCGGCCCCGAAGTCGTCCGGGTGTTCGCCGAACCGGTCCTCGAGGCCGAGAAACGCGGCCTGGTCACCTTCCTGTTCCGGCACCAGGTCGACGAGCTGGTCATCGAGAACGGCGCGACGGTCGGTGTGCGCGGGACGGTGCTCGAGCCCAGCGAGGCCGCGCGCGGCTTCGCGTCGTCGCGGGTCGCGGCGGGGGACTTCGAGCTGCGGGCCAGGGCCGTCGTCGTCACCTCGGGCGGCATCGGCGGCAACCACGAGCTCGTCCGCAAGAACTGGCCGACCGACCGGCTCGGTCCGGCGCCGGAGTCGATGATCACCGGCGTGCCCGCGCACGTGGACGGGCGGATGCTCGAGATCACCGAGGGCGCCGGCGGCAATATCGTCAACCGCGACCGCATGTGGCACTACGTCGAGGGCATCAACAACTGGGACCCGATCTGGCCCGACCACGCGATCCGGATCATCCCCGGCCCGTCGTCGATGTGGTTCGACGCGACCGGTCGCCGGCTGCCCGCGCCGTGCTTCCCCGGCTTCGACACCCTGCGCACGCTGCGCGAGATCCTCTCTTCCGGCTACGACTACTCGTGGTTCGTGTTGAACCAGACGATCATCGAGAAGGAATTCGCCCTGTCGGGTTCCGAGCAGAACCCCGACCTCACCGGCAAGGACCTCAAGCTCACGCTCAAAAGCCGCGCGGCCAAGGGTGCACCCGGCCCGATCGAGGCGTTCAAGGAGCACGGCGTCGACTTCGTCGTGCGCGACAACCTGCGCGAGCTCGTCGACGGCATGAACGCCATCGCGCGCGGCCCCACGCTCGACCACGACCAGCTCGAACGCGAACTCGTCGCGCGCGACCTGGAGGTCGGTAACAAGTACTCCAAGGATCTGCAGCTGATGGCGATCACCAACGCCCGGCAGTACCGCGGCGACCGGCTGACCCGCGTCGTCAAGCCGCACCGGCTGCTCGATCCCGCGCACGGCCCGCTCATCGCTGTCCGGCTCAACATCCTCACCCGCAAGACATTGGGCGGCCTGGAGACCAACCTCGACTCGCAGGTGATCCGCCCGGACGGCTCGGCCTTCCCCGGTCTGTACGCGGCCGGCGAGGTCGCCGGCTTCGGCGGAGGTGGCATGCACGGCTACAACGCCCTCGAGGGGACGTTCCTCGGCGGCTGCATCTTCTCCGGTCGCGCCGCCGGCCGCGCCCTGGCCCGCGACCCGTCCTGAGGAGCCGCCGCTTCTCGCGATGATCTCGGTCGGAGCACGCGTCTGCGCGTGCTCCGACCGAGATCATCACCGAAGTTCAGGTCCTGGTGAGCTCGTCCAGCTCGGCGAGTTCGTCCAGCGACGGTTGCCAGTTGGCCGCGCGCACGTTCTTCGCCACCTGCTCGCGTGAGGTGGCGCCGGCGATCACGCTGGCCACGGCTGGTTGCGCAGCCAGACCGCCCATCGCGACGTCGAGCAGTTCGATGCCCCGCGCCTTCGCGAACGACTCGAGGGCCTCGATCACGTCGAACGCCTCGTCGGTGAGGGCGGACTCGCGGCCCCACGCCTTGATGCGGCTGCCCTCCGGAGCCGCTTCGCCGCGCCGGTACTTGCCGGTCAGCAGCCCGCTGGCCAGCGGGAAGAACGGCAGCAGGCCGATGCCGTAATGCTCCAGGGCGGGCACGAGGTCGTCCTCGATCCCACGGTCGAGCCAATTGTATTCGTTCTGTGCGCTGACGAAACGTTCCCGGTGCTGGGTCCGCGACGTCCACTCCGCCTCGGCCACCTGCCAACCGGTGAAGTTGGACGAGCCGAGGTAGCGCACCTTGCCCTCACGCACCAAATCGGACAGTGTCGCCAAGGTCTCCGCGATCGGGGTGGCCTCGTCGGGACGGTGCAGTTGGTAGAGGTCGATCCAGTCGGTCCGCAGCCGGCGCAGCGACGACTCGACCGCACGCCGGATGTAGCGCCGCGAGCCGCGTGCGCCCCAGTCCTCGCCGTTGTCGCCGCCGCGGCTGCGCACGTCGCTGCCGAACTTCGTGGCCAACACGACGTTGTCGCGATGGCCCTCGAGCAATTCGCCGAGCCGCTCCTCGGACTCGCCGTAGGAGTCGGCGGTGTCGAAGAGCGTGACGCCTTCGTCCAGCGCGGCATGGACAACCTCGCGGCTGCCGGCCAGGTCGAGCTTCATGCCCAGGTTGTTCGTGCCAAGACCGACTACGGAGACGACGAGGCCGGAGGAGCCAAGACGACGAAAGTCCATGCCCTCGACATTACGCAGCACCGCCGCCCGGTAGTTTGCCGGCATGCCCGCCCGCCTGACCGTTCTCTCCGGCCCGTCCGGCGTGGGCAAGGGCACCGTGGTCGCCCAATTGCGTCGGCTGGTGCCGCAGGTGTGGGTGTCGGTGTCGTGCACCACGCGGGAACGGCGGCCGGGGGAGCGCGACGGCGTCCAGTACTACTTCGTCGACCGGGACCGGTTCGAGCAGCTGGTCGCCAACGGCGAGATGCTCGAGCACGCCGAATTCGCCGGCAACCGCTACGGCACCCCGCGTCGGGCGGTGCTCGAGCGCCTCGCCGCGGGCGTCCCGACCTTGCTCGAGATCGAACTCGACGGCGCCCGACAGGTGCGCCGCTCGATGCCCGACGCACAGTTCGTATTCCTGGCGCCACCGTCGCTCGAGGAACTCGTGCAGCGATTGTCCGGGCGGGGCACCGAGTCAGCCGACGCGGTCGTCGCGCGCCTGCGGCACGCCGAGGCCGAGCTGGCCGCCGAGGACGAGTTCGACGAGGTCGTCGTCAACCACGACATCACGCAGGCCGCGCATGACGTCGCGGCACTGATCGTGGAAAAAGCCTGACCGCGCAGAGTTGTCCGCGCGTCGGCCGGCGTCAGCGCCGCGACGCGCGGACAACTGCGGGGGGGGCGGTGGCGGTGGCGGGGCTCAGAGCGCCTTGAGGATGTCCTCGACGCGCTCCTTGGCGTCGCCGAACAGCATCTGCGTGTTCTCGCGGAAGAACAGCGGGTTCTGCACGCCCGCGTAGCCCGCCGCCATCGAACGCTTGAAGACGACGACGTTGTGCGCGTGCCACACCTCCAGCACCGGCATGCCGGCGATGGGGCTGGTCGGGTCCTCGGCGGCCGCGGGGTTCACGGTGTCGTTCGCGCCGATCACCAGCACCACCGACGTGTCGTCGAAGTCGTCGTTGATCTCGTCCATCTCGAGCACGATGTCGTAGGGCACCTTGGCCTCGGCGAGCAGGACGTTCATGTGCCCGGGCAGCCGGCCGGCGACCGGGTGGATGCCGAAACGCACCTCAACGCCCCGCTCGCGCAACTTGCGCGTCAGGTCGGCCACCGGGTACTGGGCCTGCGCCACCGCCATGCCGTACCCCGGCGTGATGATCACCGACGACGCGTCGCGCAATAGCTCGGCGGTGTCCGCGGCGTTGATCTCGCGGTGCTCGCCGTAGTCGGTGTCGTCGGCCGACTTCGCCTCGATGCCGAACCCGCCGGCGATCACCGAGATGAACGAGCGGTTCATCGCCTGGCACATGATGTAGGACAGGTACGCACCGGACGAGCCGACGAGCGCGCCCGTCACGATGAGCACGTCCTTGTCGAGCAGGAAGCCCGACGCGGCCGCGGCCCAACCCGAATAGCTGTTGAGCATCGAGACGACCACCGGCATGTCGCCGCCGCCGATCGAGGCGACGAGGTGCCAGCCCAGGGCCAGGGCGACGGCGGTGACCGCCACCAGCAGCGCCAGCGACGGGTGGATGACGAACACGACCGTGAGCGCGGCGAACGCCGCCAGCGCTCCGAGGTTGAGCGCGTTCTTGCCCGGCAGCATCAGGGGGCTCGACTTGATGCGCGCTGACAGCTTCAGGAACGCCACGATCGAACCGGTGAAGGTGACGGCGCCGATGAACACGCCGATGAACACCTCGGCGTGGTGGATGCGCAGCAGGTCGCTCGCGACCTCACGCTGGGCGCCGCCCTTGGCCTCGACGGCGTAGTAACCGTCCCAGCCGACGAGCACGGCGGCGAGGCCGACGAAGCTGTGCAGCAACGCGATGAGCTCGGGCATGCCGGTCATCTCGACGACGCGGGCGCGCCACAGGCCGATGGCGGCGCCGATCACCACGGCGATGACGAGCAGGACGATCGCGATCGCCTCGACGTCGCGGGTGGCCAGGCCGATGGTCGCGGCCAGCGCGATGGCCATGCCGGTGATGCCGAAGACGATGCCGTGCTTGGACGTCTCGTGCTTCGACAGCCCGGCCAGGCTGAGGATGAACAGCAGAGCGGCGACGATGTACGCGGCCTTGGCTACTGTCTCGGCGGTCATGAGGAGCGACCCTCCGTGAGCATCGTAGGGAGCCCCAGCGACCGAGGAGCGGAGCGGAGGGGCGCGACGGGAAGCACAGCGGTCATTTGGAGAACATCCCGAGCATGCGGCGGGTCACGGCGAACCCGCCGAAGATGTTGATGCTGGCGAGCAGGACCGCCACGAACGACAGCGCTCTGATCACCGTGTCGTCCTGGCCAATCTGCAGCAAAGCCCCGACGACGATGATCCCGGAGATCGCATTGGTGATCGACATCAGTGGCGTGTGCAGCGCGTGGTGCACCTTGCCGATGACGTAGTAGCCGATGACGATCGCGAGCACGAAGACGGTGAAGTTGGTGATCAGCTGCTCAGGGGCGAACGCGGTGAGCAGGAACAGCACGACGACCCCGATGCCGACGATCGTGTACTTGCGCGCCGTCGTGAGGGGCCTCTTCGGCTCCTTGACCGGCCGCTCCTTGGCCGGCGCCGCGGGCGGAGCGGCCGAAACCTGCACCGGTGGCGGCGGCCAGGTCTTCTCGCCGTCGCGGACCACGGTCATCGAGCGCTGGACGACGTCGTCGAAGTCGAGGACGAGCTGCCCGTCCTTCGCCGGCGTCAGCAGTTTCATCAGGTTCACCAGGTTGGTGCCGTAGAGCTGCGAGGCCTGGGTGGGCAGCCGGCCGGCGAGGTCGGTGTAGCCGATGATCGTGACCCCGTTGTCGGTGACGATGGCCTGGCCCGCCTGCGAACCGGCGACATTGCCGCCCTGGGCCGCCGCCATGTCGACGATGACGCTGCCGGCCTTCATGCTGGCGACGTCCTCGGCGGTGATCAGCTTCGGGGCCGGCCTTCCGGGAATCAGCGCGGTGGTGACGATGATGTCGACATCGGCCGCCTGCTCGGAGTAGATCTCGGCTGCCCGGCGGTCGTAGTCCTCGCTCGTGGCCTTGGCGTAGCCGTCGGTGCTGACTTCCTGCTCGACCTCGACGGCGAGGAACTCCCCGCCCAGCGACTTGACCTGATCGGCGACCTCGGGCCGTGGGTCGGTGGCCAGGACGATGGCGCCCAGGCTGCTCGCCGCGCCGATCGCGGCCAGCCCGGCGACCCCGGCGCCGGCGACAAGCACCTTGGCCGGCGGCACCTTGCCCGCGGCGGTGACCTGGCCGGTGAAGAAGCGGCCGAACACGTGCGCGGCCTCGATCACGGCGCGATAGCCGGCGATGTTGGCCATCGAGCTGAGGACGTCCAGCGACTGGGCCCGCGAGATGCGGGGGACGGCGTCCATCGCCAGCACCGTGATGGGCCGGCCGGCGAGCTCGTCGACCAACTCGGGGTTCAGGGCCGGGCTGAGCAGGCTGACCAGCGTCGTGCCCGCTCCGAGTTTGGCGATCTCGGCGCTGTCGGGGGCATTGACCTTGAGGACGATGTCGGCGTGCCACACCTCGTCGCCGGCGCCGATCGTGGCCCCGGCCTCGCCGTAGGCCGCGTCGGTGAAGCTCGAGGCCGCGCCGGCGTCGGTCTCGAGCACGACGTCGTAGCCGAGACCGAGCAGCTGGCCGACCGTCTTGGGGGTCGCCGCGACGCGGGTCTCGCCGTCCTTCGATTCGCGGGGTACTCCGATGCGCACAGCGTGGCTCCATTCACCGCGCCCGGGCCGGCCGGGCACATGCCGACAACGCGCGGCGAGCTGGCCCGCGCGTCGGTGGTCTGTTCGGGCAATCTAGCCAACCTGGCGTAGCCACGGCGGGCGGTGTGCGATCAGTCATGGCCAACGGATGTCCACGCAGTTGGTAACGTAGTAGGCGAGGAAGACCGTCCGGACGAGCATTGTGACGAGCATCGTCGCGCCGTTCAGGGCTGTGGCGGCCCCTTCCGTTCCACGAAATCGTAGAGAGAGCCGTGCCGTGTCTGATCCCGTGTCCATCGCCGAAGGCATCACCAACCCGCCCATCGACGAGCTGCTCGAGCGCGCTCACTCGAAGTACGCGCTGGTGATCATCGCGGCCAAGCGGGCGCGGCAGATCAACGCCTACTACAGCCAGCTGGGCGAAGGCCTGCTCGAGTACGTCGGCCCGCTGGTCGAGACCGCCCCGCAGGAGAAGCCGCTCTCGATCGCGATGCGCGAGATCAACTCCGACCTCATCGAGTTCAAGCCGTCGGCCGCTCCCGCCGAGAGCTGACCGCGCCCAGGGCCGGGTGATGCTGTGAAGCGCGTCGTCCTCGGTGTCGGCGGGGGCATCGCGGCCTACAAGGTCGCCGATCTCCTCCGCAAGCTGACCGAAGCCGGGCACGACGTGACGGTCGTGCCGACGGCCGCCGCGCTGCAGTTCGTCGGGGCCGCAACGTGGGCCGCCCTCTCGCACCACCCCGTCTCGGCCGACGTGTGGACCGACGCGGCCGAGGTGCCGCACGTGCAGCTGGGGCGGGCGGCCGACCTCGTCGTCGTGGCCCCCGCCACCGCCGACCTGCTGGCCCGGGCCGCCCACGGCCTGGCCGACGATCTGCTCACCAACACCCTGCTCACCGCCCGGTGCCCGGTGCTGTTCGCGCCGGCCATGCACACCGAGATGTGGGAGCACCCGGCCACGGTCGACAACGTCGCCACGCTGCGCCGCCACGGGTCCATCGTCATGGGCCCGGCCACCGGCCGGCTCACCGGTACTGACACCGGTAAGGGCCGGCTGCCCGAGCCGGCCGAGATAGCGCAGCTGGCCGAGTTGCTGCTCGCGCAGCCCGACGCGCTGCCGCACGACCTTGCCGGGCGCCACGTCGTCGTGAGCGCCGGCGGGACACGTGAACCGCTCGACCCGGTGCGCTTCCTGGGCAACGCGTCGTCCGGTCGACAGGGTTACGCCGTCGCCACCGTCGCGGCCGCGCGGGGGGCGCGCGTCACGCTCGTCGCCGCCAACGTCGACCTCCCGGATCCGTCGGGCGCCGAGGTCATCAGGGTCGGCAGCGCCGTCGACCTGCGCGATGCGGTGCACAAGGCGGCCCAGGATGCCGACGTCGTCGTGATGGCGGCGGCGGTGGCCGACTTCCGGCCCCGCGCCACCGTCGGGCACAAGATCAAGAAATCAGACGCGCCGCCGAGCCCCATCGCGTTGGAAGAGAACCCGGACGTGCTGGCCGAGCTCGTCGCCGCGCGTCGTCCTGGCTGTGTGCTCGTCGGTTTTGCCGCCGAGACCGGTGACGACAGCGCGTCGGTCCTCGAGCATGGCCGGGCGAAACTGGCCCGCAAGGGCTGCGACCTGCTCGTGGTCAACGCGGTCGGGGGCGGGCGCGCGTTCGGGCAAACCGATAACGCCGGTGTGATACTCGCCGCTGACGGCACCGAGAAAATCGTGGAATTCGGGCCCAAAGCGGTGCTGGCGGCGGCTATCTGCGACGCGGCCGTCGCCCGCATGGGCTGATGCTCCGGGGCACGCCCGTAGACTCACCGCCATTGCCGTAACGCCGTCCTCTCTGGAGTTGTCTGTGTCTCGTCGTCTGTTTACCTCCGAGTCGGTTACCGAAGGTCACCCGGACAAGATCGCCGACCAGATCAGCGACTCGATCCTGGACGCGTTGCTCGCCGAGGACCCCAACAGCCGGGTGGCCGTCGAGACGCTGATCATGACCGGCCAGGTGCACGTCGCCGGCGAGGTCACCACCTCGGCCTATGCCGACATCCCCAAGCTGGTGCGCGACCGCATCATCGAGATCGGCTATGACTCCTCCCGCAAGGGCTTCGACGGCGAGTCCTGTGGCGTGAGCATCTCGATCGGCAGCCAGTCGGCTGACATCGCGCAGGGCGTCGACACCGCCTACGAGGCGCGGGTCGAGGGCAGCGAGGACGCGATCGCGTCGCAGGGCGCGGGCGACCAGGGCCTCATGTTCGGCTATGCCAGCGACGAGACCCCCGAGCTGATGCCGCTGCCGATCTGGTTGGCCCACCGCCTGGCCGAGAAGCTGACCGAGGTTCGCAAGAACGGCACCGTGCCCTACCTGCGCCCCGACGGCAAGACCCAGGTCACCATCGAGTACGTCGACGGCAAGGCGACCCGCCTCGACACCGTGGTGGTCTCCAGCCAGCACGCCGACGACATCGACCTCGACACGCTGCTCAAGCCCGACATCGAGGAGCACGTGGTCCGCCCGGTCCTGTCCACCCTCGACATCGACACCGAGAACTACCGCCTGCTGGTCAACCCGACCGGCCGCTTCGTCATCGGCGGCCCGATGGGCGACGCCGGCCTGACCGGCCGCAAGATTATCGTCGACACCTACGGCGGCATGGCCCGCCACGGCGGCGGCGCCTTCTCCGGCA
>CAXTHY010000094.1:0-15041 GCA_964244175.1 uncultured Jatrophihabitans sp.
CGGTGCGTCGGGCTGGACCGTGGGCAACGTCGCCGTCCAGGTGATCGGCAACTCGCCCAAGGTCGGGCCGCGGCGGGCCGAGGCGCAGGCAGCCCTGAGCGGGGTGGTCGGGGCGCCGGTGTCGGTGGCGGCGACGACGACCGACGGGCTGGGGTTGACCGGCCGGGGCGAGGGGCGGGCGGCGATCGCAACGGCGCTACTCACCCGCTGAGGGGCGGGCCGGACGGGGATGTCCCATCCGGTCGCAACCAGCCTCGCTCGTTCCTCGCTCGGCGGCCAGGCCCATCCACGCTCCCGGATGGAACATCCCCGTCCGGCCCTCAGCTCCCGGGGGCCCGGGCGTGGATCAAGCTTGTTCCCACGGATCAATCAGGTACAAGCCGATCCCGTCGAAATCGGCGGTGTTGCGGGTCGCCAGGGTTGCATCGTGCTGGGCGCAGATGGCGGCGATCTGCGCGTCTAGTCCGCCAATCGGACGTCCCGCTCGGGTTCGGAGCGCGAGGATGGCGGCGTAGTGAGGGGAAGAGTCGACGTCGAAATCGAGCACGTGCCCGGCGAAGGTGTCGGTGATCAGGGCCTCCATCCGCTGTCCGATCTCGCGCTGACGTCGACCGCTGGGCAGCAACAAGACTCCGGCCCGGATCTCAGCCGTAGTCACCGCGGTGATCACCAGATCCCCGGAGTCCTGGGCGTCGACCCAGTCGATCACCACCTGACTCGGGGCCTGGCGAGCCAGCTCGGACACCACGTTGGTGTCCAACACGATCACCTAACTCACCCCGTCATTGGTCGAGTTGTGCGGCCCGGGCTGGCTCATCGCGAACCGGGATCGGCAGCTCGGCGCCGCCGATCTCGGCGAATTGATCGCGGAGGTAGGAACCCAAGCCGTGCGCCGGCCGGCGGCCGGCCAGCGCGCTCGTCAACAACGCCCGGGCCTCGGCCTCCATCGAGCGGCCGTGCTCGGCGGCCTGGACCCGCAGCCGCGCCTTCACGTCCTCGTCCAGGTCCCGAATCAGCAACGTCGCCATACCCGCCACCTACCTCATCTGCTTACAGTGCTAGCACTGCAGAATAACCCGCCGGGCTGCTAAGCCAACCCGGTCAGGCGAGGGCCTGGGCGAGGTCGGCCCAGAGGTCCTCGACGTGCTCGATGCCGACGGACAGGCGCAGCAGGTTGGCCGGGGTGCCGAAGGCCGCGTCCACCTCGTGCATCGCGCGGCGCTCGATGAGGGATTCGACGCCGCCCAGGCTGGTGGCGTGGCTGATCAGCCGCACGGCCTGGCACACCCGCGTCGCGTCGTCGGCGGACCCGGCCACTTCGAAGGCGATCATCGCGCCGAAGCCGTCGTGATCGCGCGCGGCGATCGCGTGGCCCGGGTCGGTGGCCAGCCCGGGGAACCGCACTCGCGTCACCCGAGGGTGTTCGTCGAGCCGCGCCGCCAGTTCGAGCGCGTTGGCCTGGGCCCGCTCCATGCGCAATGCGAGGGTGCGCAGGCCGCGGGTGGCGAGGTAGCTCTCGAGGGTGCCGGGTACGGCTCCGGTCAGGGTGCGGCGCGTGTGCAGCTGCTCGGCGAGTTCGGGGGAGCGGACGACGAGCGCACCCATCAGGACGTCGGAGTGGCCGGAGAGGAACTTCGTCACCGAATGCATCACCACGTGGGCGCCGAGTTCGAGTGGACGCAGGACCAGGGGCGTCGAGAACGTCGCGTCGACGCAGACCAGGGCGCCGGTGGCCTGGGCGGCGGCGGCGATGGCGGGGATGTCGGGGACGGTCATCAGCGGGTTGGTCACCGACTCCAGCCAGACGAGGTCGGCGCCGTCAAGCGCGGCGATGACGGCGGCGGTGTCGCCGATGTCGACGCGGCGCACGCTCATGCGGCCCAGCGCCTCCTGCGCATCGAAGATCGACACCGTGCCGGAGTAGGCCGCGGACGCGACGACGGCCACCGCGCCGTGCGGGCGGCCCTCGACGATCGCGGCCATGGCGGCGACGCCGCTCGCGAAGGCCAGCGCCGTCCCGCCCTCCAGCGCGCCGAGCACCGCCTCGAAGGCCGCGACCGTCGGCGTGACGTCGTGGCGGGCGTAGCGGTTCTCGGCGTCGGCACCGTGCAGGTAGGGGGCGGTGAGCACGATCGGCGTCGTGAGCGGGGCGCCGGGCTGGTCGGGGCGGCCGGCGGCGACGACGACGGAGTTCGGATGCAGCTTCTCGTCCACGCGGCCACGCTAGCCGCGCCGGGTGCCCGGTAGCCGACCGGCCGCCCGAATGGGCAGCCCGTCAGGACCTCCCGCCGCCGCTCCGGCGTGCGTACCGTTTCGCCATGACCGTTGCCGATGTGCACGCGATTCCGGAGTCCGAGGCCGACTGCACCACCTACCTGACCGAGGCCGACCAGGCCTGGGACGGCGGCGATCCCGACCACGCCTGGGACCTGTATCATTCGCTGTCGCAGTCGGGGCTCGCCACCGACGCACAACGCAGTCACGCCTCTTACCGGCTCGCGCTGATCGCGGTCAACCGCGGCGACCACGACGCGGCGTGGGACTTCATCGGGTACTCCCATGAGCCCGGCACCGACGACCTCAAGCGCTCGCTCGACAACGCGACGCCCAACGATCCGGCCCCTGATCCCGATACCCCGCCGGCGACGCCGGAGCAGACCGACGACTGGTGGACCGCCGGCGTCACGGCCAAGAACGCCGGCGACTGGGATCTCGCCCGCCGCTACTTCGCGGCCATCGCCGCCTCGACCTGCAACCCGCCGAACGTCGTCGCCAAGGCCGAGGTGATGGTGGGTGAGGCGACCCAGAACCTCGGCGACGTCCCGACGGCCCGGCTGTGGTTCGAGAAGGCGCTGCCGAATCTCGACGACCCGGCCGCGCTCGAGGTCGCGCGCTCGATGCTGGGCGAGATCGGCGTCCATTCGGTCGACGACGCCAGCAGCCCGGCCGCGCAACAGGTCGCCGACGGTGTCGCCGCCTACCAGTACGGCGACCTGCCGGCCGCCCGCACGGCGCTCCAGGCCGCTCTGCACGTCGAGGGGCCCGACGACGTCAAGGGTCGCGCGCAGTACTACCTCGGGGCGATGGCCTACCAGGAGAAGCAGTACGCCGAGGCGCGCAACCACCTCGAGGCCGCCGCCGCGACCGCGCCTGATCAGGAGAAGGCCTGGGCGGCGGAGATGCTCACCTGGCACTGGGAGGAGTAGACCGTCCGTACGATGGCGCGGTGAGCACGCTGCACCTCTACGACACCGCGACCCGGTCGCTGCGGCCGTTCGCGCCGCTCGAACCCGGCAAGGCGTCGATCTACCTGTGCGGGCTCACCGTCCAGGGGCCGCCGCACATCGGGCACGTCCGCAACTGGATCAACATGGACATTCTGCGGCGCTGGCTCGAGCACCGCGGCACCGCGGTGACCTTCGTGCGCAACATCACCGACATCGACGACAAGATCATCGCGAAGTCGGCGCTGGCCGACGAGCCGTGGTGGGCGCTGGCGTTCCGCAACGAGCGCGAGATCATTGCCGCCGAGCAGGCGCTGGGTTGCCGGCCGCCGAGCTACGAGCCGCGGGCCACCGGGCACGTGCCCGAGATGATCGAACTGATGCACCGGCTCATCGACTCCGGGCACGCCTACGAGGCCGACGGCGACGTCTATTTCGACGTGCGTTCGTTCCCCTCGTACGGATCGCTGTCGGGGCAGAAGGTCGACGAGATGCAGGCCGCCGGCGACTCGGTGGGCGACACCCGCAAGCACGATCCGCGCGACTTCGCACTGTGGAAGGCCAGCAAGCCGGGCGAGCCGTCGTGGCCGACCCCGTGGGGACGCGGCCGGCCGGGGTGGCATCTGGAGTGCTCGGCGATGGCGACCAAGTACCTCGGCCCGACGTTCGACATCCACGGCGGTGGCCTCGATCTGGTGTTCCCGCACCACGAGAACGAACTCGCGCAGTCGACCGCGGCCGGTGACGGCTTCGCCCGTTACTGGATGCACAACGGTCTGGTGACGCTGGCCGGCGCGAAGATGAGCAAGTCGCTGGGCAACACGCTGCAGGTGCGCGAGATCGTCAAGCAGTGGCGGCCGGTCGAACTGCGCTACTACCTCGGCGCCGCCCACTACCGCTCGAGCGTGGAGTTCTCGACCGAGGCCCTGGACGAAGCGGCCGCCGCCTATCGCCGCATCGAGAACTTCACCGAGCGCGCGCGCGAGATCGTCGGGGACGACGCACTGCCGGCGGGCGTGGGCGCGGACTTCGCCGCGGCCATGGACGACGACCTGGGCGTACCGATGGCGCTGGCCGCCGTGCACACCGGCGTCCGCGACGGGAACACGGCGCTGACCGCCGGTGATCATGACGCCGTGCGCGCCGCCCTCGGTGCGGTGTCGAGCATGACCGCGATCCTCGGCATCCACCCCGACGAATGGACGGCCGCGGCGGCGGGGGCCGACGCGGTCGACGCGCTCGTCCAGGTCGCGCTCGAGCAGCGCGCGGCGGCGCGGGCCCGTAAGGACTACGCCGCCTCGGACGCGATCCGTGACCAGCTGGCCGCGGCGGGCGTCAAGCTCGAGGACACCCCCGACGGCGTGCGCTGGAGCCTGAGCTGATGCCCGGCAACTCACAACGCCAAGGCGCGATCCGTAAGTCCAAGAAGGGCCCGCAGGTCGGCTCCGGTGGGCAGCCCAAGCGGGCGTTGCAGGGCAAGGGCCCGACCCCGCCGGCCGAGGCCCGCAAGGGTCATCCGGCCGCGCGCCGGGCCGCGTCGGCCGAGCGGCGCAGGTCGCCCGATCCCAGGCAGCGGCGTGACAACCCGCAGGCCGAGCTGCTCGTCGGCCGCAACCCCGTGGCCGAGGCGCTGCGGGCGAAGGTGCCGGCCACCGCGCTGTACGTCGCGCACGGCCTGGACGCCGACGAGCGCGTCACTGAGGCGATGCGCATCGCCGGCAACCGCGGCATCTCGTTGCTCGAGGTGAGCCGGGCCGAGCTCGACCGGCGCACCGGCAACATCGTCCACCAGGGCATCGCGCTGCAGGTACCACCGTTCGCGTACCACTCGTTGCCCGATCTGCTGCGCGAGGCGGCCGAGGCCGGCGTGCCCCCGCTGCTGGTGGCCCTCGACGGCGTCACCGACCCGCGCAACCTCGGTGCGGTCATCCGCTCGGCGCTCGCGTTCGGGGCGCAAGGCGTGATCATCCCCGAGCGTCGCTCGGCCGGGGTCACCGCAACCGCCTGGCGCACGTCGGCCGGGGCGGCCGCGCGGCTGCCGGTCGCGCAGGTGACGAACCTCGTTCGCGCGCTCAAGGACTGCCGCGACGCCGGGCTGTTCGTGCTCGGCCTCGACGCCGACGGCAGCACAATGCTCGACGACCTCGAAATGGCCACCGAGCCCGTCGTGGTCGTCGTCGGGTCCGAAGGCCGGGGGCTGTCGCGACTCGTCGGCGAGACGTGCGATCTCACCGTCTCGATCCCGATGTCGCCGGCGGCCGAGTCGCTCAACGCGTCGGTGGCTGCGGCCGTGACGCTGGCCGAGGTGGCCCGCCGGCGCCGCTTCGCGTGATCGGTCAGGGGCGCTTGTCGACGTACTTGCGCTTCGGCACGAAGAACTCGCGCGGGGCCGGCTCGCCCCGCAGGTCGGCGACCTGGTCGCGCACCGCGCTCATGATCTCGTCGGTGATCTCGCGCAGGACGCTCTGGCTCGGCTCCTTGCCGCGATAGCGCGTGAGGTCGAGGCGGTGGCCGACGGACGCGAGTGAGGTACGCCGCCGGCCCAGCCGCTTGAGGCTGGGCCGGCCGAGCTTGTGCGCGCCCCATTGCCCGACGGGCAGGATCGGGGTGTCCGGTGAGAGCAGGACCAGTCGGGCGATGCCGGTCTTGGCCTGCATCGGCCAGTTGGTCGGATCCTTCGTGGTCGTGCCCTCGGGGTAGATGATGATCGCCTCGCCGCGCTCGAGCGCCTCGACGGCCTCATGCAGGGATTGCGCAGCATCGGTGGTGCCGCGGTGGACGGGGATCTGACCCGCGCCGCGCATGATCCGCCCGACGATCGCCCAGTCGAAGACGCCGGCCTTGATGAGGAAGCGGGGGATGCGCCCGCTTTGCCAGATGAACCGGGCCATCAGGATGGTGTCGATCTGCGAGATGTGATTGACGGCGACGATGACCCCGCCCTCGTCCGGCCCGGGGACGCGGTCGAGATGGCGCCAGCGGATCTTGAACAGCAGGCCGTCGATCGGATAGAGGAGCACCACGCACAGCCGGATCCAGAAGCCGGCCTTCGGCTTGTGCAATCGGCTCACGCGCGCTCCCTGAGGTGGCTACGGTTTCGTAGGTAGTCTGCCTGCTTGTTCGTACGCACCGGGGCTCAGGGTTTCGGGGGCTCAGGGTTTCGGGGGCTCAGGGTTTCGGGGGCTCAGGGTTTCGGGTCACAGCCCGCCGCTGTCGAGGGTGCTGTTCAGGTAGATCATCAACGCCATCAGCTGGTCGGACACCGGCTCGTCCCCGGCCGATCCGGGCGACGAATGGGAATCACGCAGGGAATCGCCCTGGCGGCCGATCGCGGCGCGGTAGCGCTGCTCGTAGTTGTCGAGCTCGTCGGCGTACGCGGTCAGGGCCGCGACGCGGTCGACCGTCGCGTTCCAGGCCCGGTCGAGCGTCGGCGCCGGGCCTGGATCGCTCGCGCCGTACTGCGCCCGGGCAGCGGCGATGCTGTGGGCCTGCTCGTCGATCTGGTCGAGTTCGTAGGACAGGTCGAGTTGCACGCGCAACTCATCGATTCGCCCCGAACGCCAGGCCGGGGTCCGGGCGATCCGTTCCGCCGCCTCGGCCGCGGCGATCACGACGCCACGCTCGGCCCCGCCCGCGAGCGGTCCGGTCCAGTCCTGCCGTGACTGCCAGTGGCTCGCGGCGGCGATGGCGCGCTTCTCGGCCGGGTTCAGTCGGAGCGGGTCGGACCCGGCGAACCGGGCGCCGAGCACGGCGATGGCGGTGAACGGCACGAACAGGACTAGGGCGACGATTGCCAGCAGCACCTGCCCGCGGGCGAAGCCCACGATCACAGCGAGCAGGTCGAGGACCGCGAGCACGGCCGATGGGGCGACGGCCCGCGCCCACACCCGGCGCCGGGGGTAGTCGTCGCCGATCGCCGGCAGCCCGGCGCTGGCCCGGGTGGCCAGCTTCGCCTCCGTCGCCGGGGCGAGCGAGCGCAACGGAGACGCGGCCGTGGCGGCAGGCGGTCGAGTCGAGGCCGAGCCGTACACCAGCGCCATGACCCGTTCCCGGGCGTGCGTGAGGTCGGGCGGGGGCGGGGTACCCGGTGCGGTCACGGGACAATGGTGACGGTCCGCCGCCCGCCTGTCACCAGGCGGTACCGTCTAGTCCGCTGCCGCCTTAGCTCAGTTGGTCAGAGCAGCCGCCTTGTAAGCGGCAGGTCGTCGGTTCGACTCCGACAGGCGGCTCAGGGCGCGGCCCGGTCAGCTGATCGGATCGGCCGGGGAACTGATGCGCTCCAGCAGCGGGGTGATGCGGTAGTCGACGAGGCGGCGCATCACCAGCGCGGTGTCGGTGCGCTCGACGCCGTCCATGGCGAGAATGCGGGCGGCGATGCGGTACAGGTCGTCGGCGTCGGGGGCGACCACGCGGACGAGCAGGTCGGTGGGGCCGGTCATGCCAAACACCTCGAGCACCTCGGGAACCTCGGCGAGGGCTTCGGACACCTCGCTCAGCATCTGTTGACGCACGACGACGGTGACGATCGCGGCGATCGGATAGCCGAGCGCGGACGGGTCCACGCGGGCCCCGAAGCCGCGCAGTACGCCGTCGGTCTCCATCCTGGTCAGGTGGGCCTGGACGGTGTTGCGGGACAGGTTCAGGCGCTGGGCCAGGGCCATCACAGTTGCCCGCGGGTCGAGTTCGAGCTCGGTCAGAATGCGGGCGTCGGTGCGATCGACGGTGCGGTCGACGGTGCGCGCGGCAGCGCCCGCGCCCGGCGGCCGGGCTCGGCTGCTTGGCAGAGTGCTCACGTCGCCGGTCCGCCCTTCATGCGCATTGAGCACTGTGCTCAACGATGAGCGCTGAACTTGTCGAAGACTATGCCCGCGTGCTCGTCTGTTGAGCATCCTGACACATCGACGACGGAGGGACCCGTGACCGAACTGGCGGCCCGCCCCGCAGTGACACCTGTGCCGGCCGAGGCACCTGACCTGGCGACGCTGCGCGCGGTCGAGGATCGGGTGCTCTGGCTGTCCGCCGCGATCGTCGACCACGCCAACCGGGTGCGCCCGAACACCTCCGGCCTGAAGGTCGGCGGGCACCAAGCCAGTTCGGCCTCGATGGTCACCATCATGACCGCACTGTGGATGCGTCACCTGCAGCCAGCGGACCGCGTCTCGGTCAAGCCGCACGCGTCGCCGACGCTGCACGCCCTGGAGTTCCTGCTCGGGCAGCTGGACCCGTCGCACCTGACGACGCTGCGCGAGTTCGGCGGGCTGCAGAGCTACCCGAGCCGGCTCAAGGACCCGGTGCCCGCCGACTACTCGACCGGGTCGGTCGGCATAGGCGCGACCGCACCCATCTGGGGCGCGCTGGCTCGCCGCTATGTCCAGGGACACTTCGGGTCCGGAGGGACAGGTCGGCAGTACTCGCTCGTCGGCGATGCCGAGCTGGACGAGGGCGCGGTCTGGGAGGCGGTTCTGGACCCGATGGTCGCTGAGCTCGGCGAAATCGTGTGGATCGTCGACCTGAACCGCCAGTCGCTGGATCGGGTGGTCCCCACGATGGGCGCCGATCGACTGCAGGGCATGTTCGCCGCCGCCGGCTGGCAGGTGCTGACGGTGAAGTACGGTCGCCTGCTGACGTCGCTGTTCACGCGCCCGGGTGGGGACGCCTTGCGGCGGCGCATCGACGAGATGACCAACCCCGAGTACCAGCGACTGCTGCGTCACCAGCCCGCGCAGCTGCGCGAGCTGTTGCCCGGCGCGAGCGCCGAGGCCGACGTGATCCGCGCCGTGCTCGACGGTGTCGACGACGAGCAGCTCATGGCGGCGATCCGCAACCTGGGCGGCCATGACCTGCAGAGCCTGCTTGACGCGTTCGATGCCATCGACGACACGCGGCCCACGATCGTGCTCGCCTACACGGTCAAGGGTTACCGACTGGCCACGGAGGGCCATCCGCAGAACCACTCCGCGCTGCTGAACGAGGAGCAGATGCGTGACCTCGCCGACTCCTTGGGTGTCGACCTGGACGACCCGTGGCAGCGATTCGCGCCCGACTCGCGGGCAGGCAGGTTGTGTGCCGCCACGCGCGAGCGGCTGGCCCGACCCGAACTCGAGCGGCCCGTGGCGCTGGACCTGCCCCTAGATCTGGGCCGTACCGCGTCGGGTTCGGCAACGACCCAGGCCGCGCTGGGCCGCGCGTTGCTCGACCTCAACCGCGCCGCGCCCGAGGCGGGTGCACGGATCGTCACGGTGAGCCCCGATGTCAGCTCCAGCACGAACCTCGCCGGCTGGGTGAACAAGGTTGGCGTCTGGTCACACGAGGAACGCAAGGACTGGTTCACCGACGACAGTGAGACGATCCTGCATTGGCGTGAGCAGCCCACCGGCCAGCACATCGAGCTCGGCATCGCCGAGGTCAACCTCGTCGGGCTGCTCGGTGAGCTGGGCGCGACCTGGAGCCGCTGGAACCAGCCGTTGCTGCCGATCGGCGTGCTCTACGACCCGTTCGTCGGACGAGCCTTGGAGCCGTGGTCCTACGGGATCTACGCGGGCGGCCAGTCGATCCTGGTCGGAACACCGTCAGGCGTCACCTTGGCGGCCGAGGGTGGAGCGCACCAGTCGATCACGACACCGTCGCTGGGGTTGGAGCAGCCCGGCTGCACCACGTGGGAACCGGCGTTCGTCCAGGACACCGAGTGGTGCCTGCTCGCCGCGCTGAACCGGCTCGGCCAACCCGGCGGCTCCGCGGCCTACCTGCGCCTGTCGACCCGACTGATCGATCAAGGTATGGCCGCCGTCCCCACCGACCCGGCCGCCCGCGAACGTCGCCGCCGCCAGGTCGTGGCCGGCGCGTACCCGCTGCGCCGCCACGCCGATCCGGCGGTGACGATCGTGGCGATGGGGGCCGTCCTTCCCGAAGCGGTCGACGCGGCGGATCGGCTCGACGCGCTCGGCTTCGCGGCCGACATCCTCTGTGTGACGAGCCCCGGTCAGCTGTTCACGGCGGTCCAGGCGCGCCGCGGGCTCGGCGTCGACCCGAGCTGGATTCTCGACGCGGTCATGCCGGCCGATCGGGCCCGACCCATGGTCACCGTCCTCGACGGGCACCCCCACACATTGGCGTTCCTCGCGGGCGTGAACGGGGTGCCGAGCACGCACCTCGGCGTGACGACCTTCGGTCAGAGCGGCGATCTCGCCGACGTGTACCGACACCATGGGCTGGACGCGCTGTCAATCGTCGGTGCGGCGCTCGACCTCGTTGATTGAGCGAACTGCTATGCGGTTCTCATGACAGCAGGTTGTGCTCATCGGCCCAGGCCAGGATCGTGTGCGCGGCCTCGTCGAGATGGGCGCGCTGCGATCCGCCGCCGCTGAAGTAGTGGTTCGCCCCGGCGATCTCGTGGAAGGTCTTCTGCGCGCTGCCGAGGGCGGCGTAGTAGTCGCTCATGTGCGCGGGCGGGCACGCGTCGTCGGCGCTGTTGACCACGACGAGGGCCGGGACGGTGATGCGCGGTGCCGCGTCGACCGCATCGACCTGGGCGTGCTCGATGCTCCACTGCGACAACCAGCCGCGGGTGGTGCAGAACCGGGCGAGGCCGGACGGCGCGTTGTTCGCGATGCGGGGATCGCCCAGATAGGACCAGTTGGGGGTCCGGTCGTTCGGGTCGACGGTGGGATCGACCCAGCGCAGATCGGCCATCGTCCCGTGCACGACGAAGCAGTGCTCGTCGTCAGGACGCCCCGCCGCCTGCATGTCGGCGTACCGGTCCTGCGCCCGCGCGGTGATCCGCCGGTTGCGGGCGTGCTGGGCGGCCCGGTAGGTCGCGATGAAGTCCTCGCTGTACGGCGCGGTGTTCGCGTTGTCGGGGTGATAGATGTCCAGCGCGGGATCGCGTTCGTCCGGGCGGTCCTCGTTGAGGATCGACGGGTCCAGGAATTCGGTGATGAGCCGGTGTCGGCTGCGATGCGCGGCCATGAGCGTGATTCCGTCGGCGGAGAGGAACTCGGTGTCGGCGATCAGCGACTCCTCGCCGGCCGCCGTGTGCGTGATGGTCTTCTTCTCCGCTTCGGCCTGGTAGCCGGCGAGCAGCGAGCCGCCGCCGCTCCACCCCATCAGGATGATCTTCTCGTAGCCGAGGCGTTCCTTCGCGTCACGCACACACGCCGCGAGGTCGAGTAGGGCGTTCTCCATCTGCAGGCCGGCGTCGCCGGTCGTGTAGCGCGTGCCGCAGGCCACGACGTGCACACCGAAGCGGGCGAGGTGGGAGAACGCGGGCAGGTAGCCGGGCGAGCCGATGGGGTGCATCGCCACCACCGCGGTCTTCGAGTCCTGCTCACCTCGCAGCAGTTGAGCCTGACGCACGACGGAGTCACCGATCGTGCCGTAAACGTCCTTGCGGTTGGTGCGCTCGGAGGTGACGACGAGGTAGGGGGTGCGCGTGTACGCTGACATGCCGTTTACCGTACATCGTTAGGTTTAGTCGGACCAGATCCGTTCAGGTGTCGATGTCGGAGGGGGAGTAGCTGCCCCGGCTGCCGTCGATGAAGGTGCCTCGGGCCGCGCGGGCGTCGCCGGTCATGTTCAGCTCGTAGGTGTAGCTCATCTCGGCCCGGTACCGGCTGACCAGATCGCGGTCGAGGCTACGGTTCATCGACTGCTTGAGGGCACGGATGACTCCGGGCGACTTCGCGGCGATCGTCGCCGCAACCGCGCGCGCCGACGGCAGCAGTTCGTCAGCGGTCGTGACCCGATAAACCGAGCCGTGGCGCAGCAGCTCGTCCGCGCCGAACGGCTCGCAGGTGAACATCGCCGAGCGCACGCGCTTGTCGGGTAGCAGCCCGAGGGCCTGGACGACGCCGCTCGCGGCGCCGTTGTCGGCCTCGGCCAACACGAACGTCGCATCGTCAGAGGCGAGCACGATGTCGCAGACCCCGACGATCAGGACGCCGATGCCGATGCAGTAGCCCTGAACCGCGGCGATGACCGGTACCGGGCATTCCTCGACGGCGACGCAGGCCTCGAGGCCGAACCGCCCCTGCCCGAGGATCCCCTCGAAACCTTCGAGGTGCTGGACCTCCTTCACGTCACCGCCGCCGCAGAAGCCCCGGCCGACGGCGTTGAGCACGACGACGCGAGCCTCGGCGGGCACCTGTCGCAGGGTCGCGACGAGTTCCTTGAGCAGGGTGATCGAGTATGCGTTCACCGGCGGGGCGTCGATGGTCAGCGTGTACACGCCGTCGTTCTCGAGCTGGGCCGTGATCGGCATCGAACGGTCCTCCTGGAGACGGGTCCTGCACCGGAAGTCTCCACCCTAGGGCGGTGGAGGGATTAATCAAACAGTGTTAGGCTACGGCCACCTGAAGCTCGGCACGGAGGTCCACAATGCATGTAAGCCTGATGACGCTTGGCGACATCGTCACGGATCCGGTAACGGGCATCCTGGAGACGTCCGCCCAACGTCACCGCTCGGTGGTCGAGGCGGCCGCCGTCGCCGACGACGTGGGATTCCACGGCATTCACATCGGTGAACACCACGGCATGGAGTACGTCTTCTCGGCGCCGCCGGTGATCCTCTCGGCGATCGCCGAACGCACGACGAGGTTGAAGCTCAGCACGTCGGTCACGCTGATCGCCAACCTCGACCCGGTCCGGGTCGCCGAGGACTACGCGACCCTGGACGCGCTGTCCGGCGGCCGCAGCGAGATGGTGGTCGGCCGCGGCAACTTCTTCACCTCGACGTACACGCTCTTCGGCCAGGACGCGGAGGATTCGCACGGGTTGTTCAGCGAGAACGTGGATCTGCTGCTGCAGCTCTGGCGCGGTGACGAGGTCAACTGGACGGGCAAATTCCGGGCGCCGGTGGAGCAGTTCACCCTCGAGCCCCGCCCGGAGGTTGTGCCCCGACTCTGGATCGGTGGCGGTGCGTCAGAGTCGACCACCGAGCTCGCGGCGAGTCTGGGCCTGGACCTGATGCTGCCGAGCGCGTTCGGCAATCCGGCCATCTTCACCTCGGTCGTCGCAGATTATCTGCGGCGCTGGGAGTCCTACGGCCACGACCGCGAACCGCGGATCGGGGCATGCTGGCACGTCAACGTCGCGCCGACGAGCCAGGGCGCCCGCAAGCGTTGGGAACCGCGTTACCGCGCGTACTTCGAACTGATGGGCAAGATCATCAATCGGGTCAACCCGGACCCGCCCGCCTTCATCAAGAAACCGTTCGACTTCGACTGGTTGACGCAGAACGGGCCGGCGATCGTCGGGAGCCCGGCCGAGGTTGCCGAGCGGCTGAGCACCGTGAGCAAGGGCCTGCAGACCGATTACAGCCTGATCTACATGGACATGGGTGGCCAGCCGGCGGACGAATACCGCGACATGGTCGAGCTATTCGGCTCCGAGGTCGTTCCCCAGCTGGGCTGAGACATCGCCGTCTGGCCCAGCCACTCGATCACCTCGGTGTGGTCCAGTTCTGCTGCGTCCCCCACGCAGAACGCAGCCGGGCCGCCGCGGGGTGGCTGTCGAGCACCGTGATCGCCGCCTGGATCTCGGCGGCGGCGACCCGCGCTTCGGCCGGTGGCCCGACGATCCGCAGGACGGTGGTGTCGCCGGGGTAGGAGCCGATTGTCACGTGCGGGTGCGCTGAGCGCACGCGCAGCACCGCGCCGGTCAGCAACGTCTCGGGGTAGTGGTGTTCGACCTCGACGGTGATGTCCGACGACTCGTGACCGGCCAGGATCCGCCCAGTGAGCACCTCGTCGACGAGCCGCGCGCAGTGTTCCGGCGGACCGGGAAGCACGATGCTCGCACCGTGGGGCGAGCTGACGCCGCCGTCCACCTGCAGCGTGACGGCGACGAGCCAGTCGTCGACGACCTCGGTCAGCGCGCCGTCCGGGACGAGGGCGATGTTCATCATGCTGTCGACGGCCTCCTGTTCGAGGTCGTATCCGGTCGCGCGGGTCCACGCGATGATGGCGGCCAGGCGCTCGGCGATGGACGCGACGGGGGACCGGCGGCGCCCGAGCGCGGCGGCGACGGCGGCGTAGGTGACGTCGTCCCACGTGCCGCCGGTGCCGCCCGCGATCACGACGAGCCGCGGTCGCGGCGCCTCGAGTGCTGCCCGAACCGCGGCCGTGATGGCGGGCTCGTCGTCGGGCAGGATGACGGCGCGGTCGACAGCGACCCCGGCCGCACGCATGGCCTCGGCGATGACGACAAGGTTGGCCTCGCGCAGCCGTCCCTCGAGGATCTCCGAGCCCACGACGATCACCTCGGCACCCCATGCAGCTGTGGCCACGATGCGCCTCCTGTTCGGCGGGCGCGTCCCCGGTTTGGACGGATGCCCACTTCCGGATAATCTAACAGTGATTGATAAATACACCGAGCGCCGGACCAGCGCCAAGCATCCCTTGGCAGGCGTCGAGTTGAAAAGACGCACCGACGGAGGGTGTTTGTCTTGAAAGGCGCAGCGACGGGGGAATTTGTGCTCGATGCAGGCCATTGCCGGCTGGCGGTTCTGCGGTTGAAATCCCTGGTACATAAAGGATTTATTCGCAATAGTCTTGCCATCCCGCGTTTTATCGAATAGAATCGAACACGTGGATGTGGAGGCCGAGGTCGTCGCCGGGTACGCGGCCATGAGCCACGCTGAGCGGGTCGACCAGCTGGGTGCTGTGCGATGGATGCGGGCCGGTCTGGACGTCATGGAGACCGGGCTGTTGGCGGCGATGGCGGCTGACCCGGACCCCTACCGTGACGGCACCGGTCTGGCCCTGGCCAAGCAGTGGGTGCGTGAGGATGTGGCCTGCGCGTTGCGGGTCCCCTCCACCACCG
>CAXTHY010000095.1:0-14939 GCA_964244175.1 uncultured Jatrophihabitans sp.
GCTGGGAGCGAGGCCCACAACTCGCTAGTCCCGTTGTCCTGCGGGGTGAACACCACCCGCCGATCGGCGACCGCATCCTTATGCTGATCCTGCGCGGTGCGGGGGTCGACCGCCAACACCGCGCGGCGCACCGACGCCGCGAACTGCGCCACCGTCTGCTGCCCGGCCTTCGGCAGGACCCGCTTCTCGACCTCCGCGGCGGCCGCCTGCGGCAGCACCATGGTGGCGTCCACCAGCCGTTGGGCGTAACGACCGGTGACCTGGCCGCCCTGCATCGCGGCCAGGGTGTCTGGGAACCGACTGGTCACTGTCACCGCGGTGTGCAGCATCCCCGCCGCGGTGGGCGAGGGGACCCGCACCGCGCAGGCCACATCCTCACGCACCCACTCCTTGCTCAACGCCAGCCCGGTGCCGTCCCGGTAGGGATCAGGGTCGGCCGCCATCGCCGCCAACAACCGCGTCTCGCGGGCGTCCAACCCCGCGCGGGTGCGGCGGATCGCGGCCAGCGCGTCGAGGCGCGCAGCCTGACCCACCAACCCGTAATCGACGGCCGTATCCACGCGTTCGATTCTATTCGATAATGGCCCCGAACGCAAGACTAAATGCGGAGGAATCCTTTACCCAGCAGGCCTTTCAGCGCCAGATCCGCAAGCCGGCGACGCAACCGGACCATGACCAGACTCCCTCCGTCGCTGCGCCTTTCAATAAGGCGCAATGACGACCCGGCAACGCAGCCGAACCGCGAATGACTAGGCGAGGCGGTGCGCGACGGTGACCAGCCCCTGCAGTGCGGCCAGCACAGCCACCCCGACCAGCGCCGGCGACCACGATCCGGTCGTGTCGCGCAGCCACCCGGCGGCGACCGGGCCGCCGGCGGCCAGCAGGTAGCCCAGCGACTGGCCCATCCCGGACAGCTGCGCCGCGTGCGCCGGGCTGTCGGCGTTCAGGCTGAACAGCGACAGCGCGATCACCAGGGCGCTGCCGGAACTGATCCCGGCCAGCGTCACCCACACAGCGGGCAGCTGGGGCGCCACGATGAGCCCGACACACGCCGCGATCATCGGCAGGCAGCCCAGCGCCGCGGTGACGTCCCGATCGAGGCGGTGCAGGACGAGGGGCGCCGCCAGCCCCGCGCCGATTCCGACGACCTGATAGGCGAACAGGTACCAGCCGGCCGCTGCGTGCGACTGGTGCCGCGCGGTCATGATCGCTGGCAGCCACGACACCAGAACGTAGAATGACGTCGACTGCAGGCCCATGTACGCCGTGCAACGCCACGCCATCGCCGAGCGCCAGACCGACGGGCGCGGCGCGGGATCATCCGTTACCGTGCCGGGCGCTGGTGACTGCGGACGGGGGGCCCGGCGCGACCGGCGCCACCAGATCGTCGCCGCTGCCGCCGCGGGCGCGGCCCAGACCACGAGCGCCCACCGCCAGCCGTCGCCGATGGCCGACGCGATGGGCAACGCCAGACCAGATGCGATCGCCGCTGCCGTGCCGAGTACGGCCGAGTACCACCCGATCACCAGCGCCGCGCGAACCGCGTGATCGCGTCGGACCACAGCGGGCAGCAACACGTTCCCGACTGCGATCGCCGCACCGAGCACGAGCGTGCCGAGCCACAGCGTCGCGAGGGTGGGCAGCGAGCGCACCACGATGCCGAAGCTCAACCCGGCCAGCGCCCAGACGATCAGCCGCTCCGCGCCGAAGCGGCGGGCCGGCGCCTGCACGAGCGGCGAGACGGCCGCGAAGGCCAGCAGCGGCAGCGAACTCAACAGCCCGAGCAGCGTGTTGCTCAAGCCGGTGTCGGTGCCGATCAGGTCGAGCAACGGCCCGACCGCGGTGATCGCCGGTCGCAGGCAGGCAGCCACGAGAAACACCGCGGCCAACCCGACGGGGTTCGCCGCAGGCCCGGCCGGACCGGACTTGTCGGCCCGGCCGGCCCGCGGAGTGGACTGCGCCGACATTCAGATGGCGCGGATGTCGGTGTAGGCGAAGCGCGGCCCGAAACGCGGCGCGGCGTTGCCGGTCAGCTCGATCAACCGCATCACCCGCTGCCGATGCCCGGACCACGGCGCGAGCAGCGCCAGCATCTCCTCATCACTGCCCCGGGCGCGTCCGGTCAGCACGTGCACGACCATGTTCGGCAGGTGGTAGTCGCCCACGCTCACCGCATCGGGGTGACCGATTGCCCGCTGCAGCGTCTCGGCCGCCGTCCACAGCCCGACGCCTGGGATCAGTAGCAGCCGGGCGATAGCCGCGTCGGGCGACATCGCCGCCGCCTCTTCGACACGTCCGGCCACGCCGGCCGCCGCCCGGATCGTCCGCTGACGCTTGAGATCGACGCCCAGGCGGTGCCATTCCCAGGTCGGCAGGTCGAGCAGCGCCCGCGGCGACGGCGGCACCCGCAAGTCGGCCGCCGGACCAGGAGCCGCGGTGCCGAACCGCGTGAGCAGCAGCCGCCAGGAGCGCCGCGCCTCTTGCCCGGTGACCTTCTGCTCGAGCACGGCCGGGACGAGCGCGTCCATCACCAAGCCGGTGTAGGCCAGCCGCAGGCCCGGCCGCGACCGGCGCACCGCGTGCAGGACGGGCACGGCCGACACGTCCAACTGCGACCAGTCGTCGCCGGCGCCGAGCAGGGCCGGGACGCGGTCGAGAAGCCAGTCGCCGCCGTCGCCCCAGGCCTGCGCGTGGACCTGCGGGCCGCGAGCGTGCAGCGCCAGGGTGCCGTCGCCGGCGGGGGTGGAGCAGGCCCACCAGAACCGACCCGCGTCGAACCGGTGCGCCGGATCGTGCCGGCCCCGGGCCAGCGGACCGAGCGTCGCACGCAGATCCACCGGCCGCCCGGCTTCCCACTGTCGCTCGGCCACACCGGTCACCGTGTCACAGATCGGCGGAAAAGCGGATGGCGCCGTCGGCTAGCACCACATCGGGCCACACGCGCGCCCCGGCCCGCAACTCGATCCGCGCGCCCAGCCGGGCACGATCGCCGACAATGGCGTCCTCGACGACGCTTCCGGCGCCGACCACCGCGCCGGCGCCGACCACCGACCGGCGCACGGTCGCGCCGGGATCGATGCGAGCACCGTCGAAGATCACGCTGCCGTCGATCACCGCGTCTGCGGCCACCACGACGTCGCGCCCGATCGTCGCGCCCCCGGAGACCGACGCACTCTGGTCCACACGAGCGCCGGGCAGCACCAGGCGTTCGCCGGGGTGGGTTACCGCCGGCGAGGTCGCGATGCCCCGGACGAGGTCGGCCGAGCCGGCGATGAAATCGGCCGGGGTGCCGAAGTCACGCCAGTAGCCGCCGTTCTGGTGGCCGACGATCAGGGCGCCTGAAGCCAGCAGCCCAGGAAACGTCTCCTTCTCGACCGAAACAGACCGACCAGTCGGTATGGAGTCGATAACGTCGCGGCGGAAGGCGTACAGGCCAGCGTTTATCTGGTTTGTGACCGGCTCGGGATCCTTCTCGAGGAAGGCCGTGACCCGGCCGTCGGCGTCAGTCGGGACGCAGCCGAAGGCCCGGGCATCGCTGACCTGGTGCAGGCACAGCGTCACATCGGCGCCGGCGGCGTGGTGGGTCGCGAGCATCGCCTGCAGGTCGACGCCGATCAGGTTGTCGCCGTTGAATACCAGGACCGTGTCGCCGCGCAGGCGGCCGGCGACGTTGCGGATGCCCCCGCCGGTGCCGAGCGCCTCGGTCTCGACCACGTACTCGAGTTCGACGCCCAGCTGCTCGCCGGTGCCGAAGTAGTCCTCGAACACCTCGGCCCGAAACGATGTGCCCAGGACGACGTGGGTGATCCCCGCGTCGCGGATGCCGGCGATGAGGTGGGTCAGGAACGGCACCCCGGCCGTCGGCAGCATCGGCTTGGGCGCGCTCAGGGTGAGCGGACGCAGCCGCGTGCCGAGGCCCCCCACGAGGATGACCGCGTCGACGTCTGCCATGCCGGAAAGCCTTCCACACGCTGATGACGCGCAGATGGCCTACCGCGGATGCTTAGCCGCGCAGGGTGATCCAGGTCGTGCCGGCACCGACCGCGGCGCTGAAGTCGCTCCCGGTCGCCGCGACGCGCTTGGTCTGCCCGGCTGCGGTCTTGCCCGTCACGGAACCGCTGAGGATGCGGCCGCCGTCGGCGCCATGCCCGTCACGGGTCGTGTCGATGCGGATCAGCTTGGCCAGCCCGAAGTAGTGCGCCAGCGACGTGGCCGAGATCTTGCGGTGGTAGCTCAGGTACGGATCGCCCGAGGCGGCGTTGTCGTAGGGGTCGGCCCGCGCCACCAGGTACGGCTTGCCGCCGTCCAGGCTCCAGCCGCCGTCCGACGCCGCGAACTGCGCGAAGATCGTTTTGTTGTGGTAGGCGATGACCTGGTTCGACGTCTCCTGGGCGACCCACAGCGCGTCGGTCCACATCAGGGCACCGCCGGCGGTGTACGCCGCCTTGCCGCCGTACACCTGGCAGTCGGTCGTGTCGCAGATGTCGTAGGCGGCGCTGCGCGGGTGCGTCACCGCGTAGCGCCCGTAGCTGCGGGCAGCCAGCGCCTGGGCCTTGACCGCCGCCTTCTTCCACGAGATCGGCATCTCACGCGGGACGACGCCGGCGGTGTACTGGTCGAGTGTCACGACATTGACGGGAATGACGCCGCCGGAGGTGCCCGACGCGGTGGCCCGCACCGCCCGCAGCGCGCCGCGGTACTCGATCTGGCGACCGCTCGGCTCGTAGAGCAGGTTGGCGCCGCCGTCGGTGCGGCTGAACTGCGCGCTGTTGCTCAGCGCGCCGTTCACGGTGCGCCAATGCGCGCCCGCGCCGGTGTCGAGGCGCTGCAGCCGCAGCGGGCTGTGTGCTCCGGCCACCAACCGGTAGCGCTTGACGCCCGAGGTCGGCAGCGTGCCGGACACACCGGTCACGGCGAGGTTTGAACGCGGGGCGACCGTGACGGTGCTGCCGGCGTTGCTCAACTGCACGCGAATCAGCCCGGTGCGCAACGTCTTGACGGTGGTGCCCGGATAGTAGAAGCCGGTGATCTGGCGGTAGGTCCTGCCGGCGAGCGCGGCGCCCTGAGCGCCGTACTGGCTCATCCCGTGACCGTGACCGTTTCCACGCATCACGACCGTCAGCTGCGCATGCGTGACGGCTGTGAACGTGCGGGTCGCGATCGGAGCCACCGACGCGGCTGACGGTGAGGCCGCAGACTTGACGGTTCGCGCCGCGGACACCGCCTTGACCGCCTTGCTGGCCGGTCCGGCGTTGACAGCTTTGTCGGCCTTGACGCGGGCGGACTTGACAGTTTGCGCAGGCTGCGCGGCGCGGGCGGCCCGCTGCGGCTGGGCCGCAGGCATGGCCTCGGCGCGGGGAGCCGCGGCCTCGGGGCCAGCGGAGTCGCGGCTGACGGGAGCGGCCGGAGCCGGCGTCGAGATGGCGCGGACGGTGCCGGGGTGTGCGGCTTCGGCGCCGGCCGCCTGGCCGCCGGCGACGTCCTGGGCGGCGCTGCCCCCCAGTATCGCCGCAACCACGCCGATGAAGGCAAGCGTCACGCGGGCCGAGTTCCCGCGCGCCTTCAGCCGCCTGGCCCAGCGCCCCGGACGACGATGCCGACCTCGTGACCTGCTCATCTGACACCCAATCTCGCGCTCGCCTCGGCACGGGCACCGAGGGATCGGTTCGTGACCCTCGTTCGTCCATCGGCCGAAACGGCGCGATCCTGAGAGCTCGACCGCCCCCGGGCCCGTGTCGCGCAGCGGCGCGGGCAGTTCCCGCCGTTAGCCTCGGAGCCGATGTCATCTGAGCTGTCCGATCGCCGGGTCGGCGCGCGCCGGCGCGACCGGTTCCCGCACGGGCTGGTGGTGGGCACCCGGGCCCTGTTCGCCTCGCTGTCGCTGCTCGTCCTGGTTGCGAGCGGGGTCGCGTGGGCGACGTTCGAGAACTTCAAGGCCAGCGTGCCGCACGGTTTGGCCGTGCCGGCTGACGCGAAGGACCCGGACGGCGCCGACCAGAACATCCTGCTCGTCGGCGATGACACGCGGGCCGGGGCGACCCGGGCCGAGCAGACCGCGCTGCACACCGGTCACGACGTCACGACCGCCAACGCCGACACGATGATGGTCCTGCACGTGCCGGCCAACGGGTCCCGTCCGACCCTGGTCTCGTTCCCCCGCGACTCGTGGGTGACGGTGCCGGGCCACGGCAAGGGAAAAATCAACTCGGCCTATCCCGACGGGTACAACGCGGCCAAGCAGCAAAAGCGCAGCGAGCAGGAGGCGCAGAGCGCGGGCATCGTCCTGACCATCAAGACGATCCACGCCCTGACAGGTCTGCACATCGATCACTACATGCAGGTCAACCTGTTGGGCTTCTACCGCATCAGTGAAGCCATCGGCGGCGTGACGGTCTGCCTCAAGGCCGCGCAGAACAAGAACACCGAAACTGACGGGACGCGCCGCGGCTTCTCCGGCATCAACCTGCCGAAGGGCGTCTCGGTTATCAAGGGTGCCCAGGCGTTGGCATTCGTGCGGCAACGTCACGGCCTGCCGCACGGCGATCTCGATCGCATCAAACGTCAGCAGTACTTCCTCAGAGCGGCGTTCAGCAAGATCACGTCAGGTGGCACCCTGCTCAACCCGTTCAAGATGCGCGACCTGCTCAAGGCAGTAGGCAGTTCACTACTCGTCGACCCCCAGCTCGATCTGCTGCAGCTGGCCCGGCAGTTCCAGTCACTCACGTCGGGAAACATCAACTTTGCGACAGTGCCGAACAACGGCCCGCAGCTCATCTACCCCGACGGTGTCGAGACGTCAATCATCGAGATCAACCATAAGGCCATGCCGGCGTTCGTCGCCCAGATCGAGGGCAAGGCGGACGAGACCTACGCCAAGGCCAAGGCGGCCGTGCCGTCGTCGGTGACGGTCGACGTGCTCAACGGCGCCGGCGTCCGACTCCTCGCTGCGCGCAACGCCACCGCGCTCAAGCGCTTCGGGTTCCGGATCAACGTCGTCGACTCGACGGCCACCACGGCCCGGACGACGATCGAGTTCCCGCCCGGGAAGGAGGCGCAGGCCAAGGCCCTGGTGCAGGTCGTGCCCCAGGCCAAAGCCATCCCCACACCGGGTGTCCCTCGCGTCACCCTCGTCCTGGGCACCAACGGTCGGGTGGTCAAGGGTGTGACCAGCCCAGTGTCGACGGTGGCGACCGGGCCGGCCACGGCGACCAAGAAGTCGACCGCCGGCCCCAGCAACGGCCTGGGCTGCATCGACTGATCGCCGACCTCGGCCCTGAGCGACTCAGCCGGTTCACACGGCTCCTACTTGTAGGCTCAGGACGTGTCGTCCCTGCCTCCGCTGCCGCCGCACCTGGATCCCCGTGGCCGGCACCGCGGCGGCCGGGCCTGGAAGACAGGTACCACGCGGATCGTCATGTCAATCATGGCCGTCATCTCGGTGGGACTGCTCGTGCTGGCCGGTTACGTCTGGTACACCTTCCGCAACATCGACAGCGGTGTGACCCGGCTGAACGTCGCGGTCGGCGGCAAGGCCTCGCAGAGCCCGGCCAGCAGCCCGAACGGTCAGGACCAGAACATCCTGCTCGTCGGCAACGACGACCGGTCGAACCTGACCAAGGACGAGATCCGCAAGCTGCACGTGGGCATCAGCGGCGGCAGCAAGTCCACCGACACGATGATGATCGTGCACGTACCGGCCGACGGCAGCAAGGCGTCGCTGATCTCGCTACCCCGCGATTCGTACGTGCACATCAAGGACAACGGCATGAACCGGCTGAACGCGGCCTACGTGTTCGGCTACAACGCCGCAACCAACGCGACGGAGAACCAGCGCCGCTCGGCCGGCGCCAACCTGTTGATCTCGACGATCACCGACCTGACCGGTCTGACGATCGACCACTACATCCAGGTCAGCCTGCTCGGCTTCTATGAGATCAGCGACGCGATCGGCGGCGTACCGGTCACGCTGTGCCACGCGGTCGATGACAGCCACGCGGCGAACCAGGCCGCCGGACTGTCCGGCGGATCGGGGTTCAAGATGTCGAAGGGGCGGCACGTTATCAAGGGCGTCCAGGCGCTCGAGTTCGTGCGCCAGCGGCACTTCCTGCCCCACGGCGACCTCGACCGCGTACGACGCCAGCAGTACTTCCTCACCGCCGCGTTCCGGCAGGTCGCTTCCGTCGGCATTCTGGTCAAGCTCAGGGCCCTCGGCGACGCGATCAAGCGCAACATCGTCCTCGACCCGGGCCTGCACCTGCTCGACCTCGCGACGCAGATGGAGAAGCTGAGCGCAAACAACATCAACGGCAAGACGATCCCCACCACGCCCGAGACCATCGACGGCAACGATGTCCTCGCCGTGTCACCGGCCAAGGTCCGCCGGTTCGTCGACAAGATCATAAACCCGGCCGAACAGACGGCGTCACCCAGTGGGTCGACGACGAAGTCGGCGCCCACGACCAGCCCGGCGCCGTCGACCTCGACGAAGCCGATCGACGCCAAGTGCATCAACTGACGCCCGAGCGGCAGTTCGCCCAGCTGCTGGCGACGGACGCATCGCGGCCATTCGTCACCTACTACGACGAGGCCACCGGCGAGCGCTCGGAACTGTCGGCCAAGTCGCTGGCGAACTGGGTCGCGAAGACCCACCACCTGCTCACCGACGAGCTCGGCCTCGGAGTCGGGGACACGGCGCTGGTGGCGCTGCCGCCGCACTGGATCTCGGTGCCGGTGCTGCTCGGCTGTCTCACCGCCGGGCTCGCCTTGACCACCGAGGGCGACGAGGCCGACGTCGCCTTCGTGACCCCCGCTACGGCGGCGGCCGCGGACGGGATCACCGACGTCTACGCCATCGCGCCGGACTCCGCCGCCGTTGGCCTGGGCGGGGCGGAACCATCCGGCGCGTTCGACTTCGTCGCGGCCGTGCGCCCGCAGGCCGACGCGTGGCCGGGCGTATACCTCGCGGCCGGGCCCGACGACGCGTGCCTGCCCGGCCTGACCCGGGCCGAGACGGCCGAACAAGCGGCCGGGCTCGAGCCGGGCACGCGGCTGCTGAGCACCCGCGACTGGAACTCACCCGAGGACTGGATCGCGGCCCTGTTCCGGCCGTTGGCGGCCGGCGGTTCCGTCGTGCTGGTCCGAAACTCACCGGACGAAGCGGTGCTGCAGCGGCGGATGGCCCAGGAGCGCGCCACCATCCGCGACTAAGTTTTTCGGTACTGCTTCTTGACTATCTAGACAACGATATTGTCTATTTCAGCAGATTGCGCGCCATCACCATGCGGTTGATCTGGTTGGTGCCTTCGTAGATCTGGGTGATCTTGGCGTCGCGCATCATCCGCTCGACCGGGAAGTCCTGGGTGTAGCCGTAGCCGCCGAAGAGCTGGACGGCGTCGACCGTCACCGACATCGCCGTGTCGGAGGCGAACACCTTCGCGGCCGAAGAGGTGAACGAGAGGTTCGGCTCGTCACGCTCGGCCCGGGCGGCCGCGGCGTAGACCAACTGGCGCGCGGCCTCGATGCGCATGGCCATGTCGGCGAGCATGAATTGAATGCCCTGGAAATCGGCAATGCGCTGGCCGAACTGGCGGCGCGCCTTGATGTAGTCGATGGCGGCGTCCAGCGCGCCCTGGGCGATGCCGAGCGCCTGGGCGCCGATGGCGAGCCGGGTGTGGTCGAGCGTTCGCAGTGCTGTTTTGAAACCGGTGCCGGGCTCGCCGATGATCCGGTCGGCCGGGATCGTGCAGTCCGCGAAGTAGATCTCGCAGGTCGGGCTGCCTTTGATGCCGAGCTTGCGCTCCTTGGCGCCGACAGAGAAGCCGGGGTCGTCCTGGTGCACGACGAAGGCCGAGATGCCGTTCGCGCCCTTGTCCGGATCGGTCACCGCCATGACGGTGTAGTACGTCGACACGCCGGCGTTGGTGATCCAGCACTTGGTGCCGTTGAGCACCCAGCTGTCGCCGTCGCGCACTGCCCGGGTGCGCATCGCGGCCGCATCGGAGCCGGCCTCGCGCTCGCTCAGCGCGTAGCTGATCATCGCGCCGTCGGCGATGGCCCGGAGCACGTCCTGCTTCAACCCCTCCGAGCCCGACAGGATGATCGGCTGCGAGCCGAGCTTGTTGACGGCCGGGATCAGCGACGACGAGGCGCAGGCCCGGGCGACCTCTTCGATGACCACGCAGGCCGAGATCGCGTCGGCCCCGGCCCCGCCGTACTCCTCGGGGATGTGGACGGCGTGGAAGCCGGCGCGCACCAGCGCGTCGAGCACGTCATGGGGGAATTCGGCCTTGTCGTCGATCTCGGCTGCGCGGGGCGCGATCTTGTCGTCGGCGAGCTGGCGCACGGCCTTGCGCAGCAGCTGCTGCTCTTCGCTGAGTTGGTACTGGTCGAATGCAGGATTCCCGACGCCCATGGCCTCGATAGTAGGACGACCTACTAAATCTCTCGAGGTGCGGTGCCAGTCTCCGCGCCGTCGACCCAGGGCGGCGACCGCCGAGCTGCCAGCCAGTATTGTCCCGCCCATGTCTGAACCGTTCGACGCCACCGCCGCCACTGCGGCCTACCGCAACGCCCTGCAGGTCATCGAGGCCGTCGAGCCCGCGGTGGCCGCCGCGATCCGCAGCGAACTCGCCGACCAGCGCGACTCGCTCAAGCTGATCGCCAGCGAGAACTACGCCTCCCCCGCCGTCCTGCTCACGATGGGCAACTGGCTCTCGGACAAGTACGCCGAGGGGACCATCGGGCACCGCTTCTACGCCGGCTGCCAGAACATCGACACCGTCGAGCAGGCCGCGGCCGACCACGCCCGCGAGCTGTTCGGCGCCGCGCACGCCTACGTCCAGCCGCACTCGGGCATCGACGCGAACCTCGTCGCGTTCTGGTCGATCCTGGCCCAGCGCATCGAGTCCCCGGCCCTGGAGCAGGCCGGCGCCAAGCACGTCAACGACCTCACGGCCGCCGACTGGGAAGCACTGCGCAAGACGCTCGGCAACCAGCGGGCGCTGGGCATGTCACTCGACGCCGGCGGCCACCTGACCCACGGGTTCCGGCCCAACATCAGCGGCAAGATGTTCGAGCAGTCGTCGTACGGGACCGATCCCGAGACGGGCCTGCTCGACTACGACCTGGTCCGGCAGACGGCGCGCGAGTTCAAGCCGCTGATCCTGATCGCCGGGTACTCGGCCTACCCGCGAAAGATCAATTTCGCGACGATGCGCGAGATCGCCGACGAGGTCGGGGCGGTGCTGATGGTCGACATGGCGCACTTCGCCGGGCTGGTGGCGGGCAAGGTCTTCACCGGCGACTTCGACCCGGTGCCGCACGCGCACGTCGTCACGACCACCACGCACAAGACGCTGCGCGGCCCGCGCGGCGGCATGGTGCTCTGCCAGCCCGAGTTCGCCGAGTCGGTCGACCGCGGCTGCCCGATGGTGCTCGGCGGCCCGCTCGGCCAGGTGATGGCGGCCAAGGCCGTGGCCCTGGCCGAGGCCCGCCGCCCGTCATTCCAGACCTACGCGCAGAACGTCGCCGACAACGCCGTCGCCCTCGCCGAGGGGCTGGCCAAGCGGGGTGCCCGGCTCGTCACCGGCGGCACCGAGAACCACCTGGTGCTCATCGACGTCACGGGGTTCGGGCTCACCGGCCGGCAGGCCGAGTCGGCGCTGCTCGACTCCGGCATCGTCACCAACCGCAACGCGATCCCGCGCGACCCGAACGGCGCCTGGTACACCTCCGGCGTCCGCATCGGGACGCCGGCCCTGACGTCGCGCGGCTTCGACGCCGACGACTTCGACCGTGTCGCCGAGCTCCTGGTCGACGTCTTCACCGCGACGTCCGCGACCGCCGCGGCGTCGGGCGGGACGTCGAAGGCGAAGTACGTCATCGCCGACGGCGTCGCGGCCAAGACGCACGACGCCGCGTCGGAGCTGTTGGACGCGAACCCGCTCTACCCCGGCCTCGACCTCGGCTGACAGTCTGCGGGCCCTGATGGTCGACTTCCGCGATGCCGCGCAGCTGGCCGAGGTGGCTTCGGTCGACGACGTCATTGTCGCCGGCTCGATCCCGGCCCGCGTCTACCGGCCGGCCGGGACGAGCACCGCGCCGCTGCCCACCGTCGTCTACTTCCACGGCGGCGGGTTCGTGATCGGCGACCTCGACACCCACGAGGGCGTGTGCCGTCTGCTGGCCCGCGACGTCGAAGCCGTCGTGGTCAGCGTCGCCTATCGGCTGGCGCCGGAGCACCCGTTTCCGGCCGCGGTCGACGACAGCTACGCGGCGCTGACCTGGGTACACGAGCACATCGCCGACTTCGGCGGCGACGCCGACCGGATCGCGGTCGGCGGTGACAGCGCCGGCGGCAACCTGGCCGCCGTCTGCGCGCAACTCGCGCACACCGACGCGATCACGTTGGCCGCGCAGCTGCTCGTCTACCCCGCGGTCGACCTGCTCGGCGAGTACGAGTCGCGCGTCGACAACGCCGAGGGCTACCTCCTCACGCTGGCCGACATGCGCTGGTTCGCCGAGCAGTACCTGGGCAAGTCGGAGATCGATCCCGACACCGCCGAGTCCGCGCTCGACCCGCGGCTGTCGCCGCTGCACGCCAAGAGCCTCGAGGGCCTGGCGCCGGCCGTTGTCGCCACCGCCGAGTACGACCCGCTGCGCGACGAGGGCAATGCGTATGCCAAGGCGTTGCGGGGCGCCGGGGTCGCGGTCGAGAGCCGGCAGTTCCCCGGCCTCATCCACGGCTGCTACGGCCTCGAGTTCGTCAGCCCGGCCGTGGCCGAGGCGACGACGTGGATCAACGGCCAGCTCAGGGCCCTGCTCGCCTGAGGATCACAGCGTCGTCGCCGAGCACTACGTTTGACAACATGAGCGACACCGACAATGACAACGGCAAGGACGCCGACACCGACGCCGACCCGACCACCGACCTCGAGACCACTGAGACCGCCTGGACCGCCTCCGCCAACATCGGCGTCACCGGCCTCGCCGTCATGGGTCGCAACCTCGCCCGCAACCTCGCCCGGCACGGGCACACCGTCGCGGTGCACAACCGCACCGTCGCGCGCACGACGACCCTGGTCGAGGAGCACGGTGACGACGGCACCTTCGTCCCGTCCGAGACGCTCGAGAGCTTCGTCGAGTCGCTGGAGAAGCCGCGCGCGATCATCATCATGGTCAAGGCCGGCGAGCCCACTGACGCCGTCATCTCCGAACTCACGCCGTTGCTCGAGGACGGCGACATCATCATCGACTGCGGCAACGCGCACTACACCGACACCCGGCGCCGCGAGTCGGAGCTGCGCGACAAGGGGCTGCACTTCGTCGGCTGCGGCGTGTCCGGCGGCGAGGAGGGCGCGCTGAACGGGCCGTCGATCATGCCGGGCGGCTCGGCCGAGTCGTACGAGAAACTGGGACCGATCTTCGAGTCGATCGCCGCGGTCGTCGACGACACCCCGTGCTGCGTGCATGTCGGCCCGGACGGCGCCGGACACTTCGTCAAGATGGTCCACAACGGCATCGAGTACGCCGACATGCAGCTCATCGCCGAGGCCTACGACCTGCTGCGGCAGGGACTGGGCGCCACGCCGGGCGAGATCGCCGACATCTTCCGTACCTGGAACGAGGGCGACCTCGAGTCGTTCCTGATCGAGATCACCGCCACCGTCCTGGCTCACGAGGACGCCGAGACCGGCAAGCCGTTCGTCGACATCGTCCTCGACCAGGCCGAGCAGAAGGGCACCGGCCGCTGGACCGTGCAGAGCGCCCTCGATCTCGGTGTGCCGATCACCGGAATCGCCGAGGCCACCTTCGCGCGGGCGTTGTCGGGCCACGCCGAGCAGCGCAAGCCCGCGCAGGAGGCGTTCGGCGCCGATGTCAACGATCTGGACATCAGCGACCGCGACGCGTTCATCGACGACGTCCGGCAGGCGCTCTACGCGTCGAAGGTGGTGGCCTACGCGCAGGGATTCGACCACATCAGCGCGGGCAGCAAGGAGTTCGACTGGGACGTCGACCCCGGCGCGATGGCCACCATCTGGCGCGGCGGCTGCATCATCCGGGCCCGCTTCCTGAACCGGATCGTCGAGGCCTACGCCGACGACGCGGAACTGTCCTCGCTGCTCGTCGCCCCCTACTTCGCCGACGCCGTGCGCTCGAGCGTCGACGCCTGGCGCCGCGTCGTGGCGCAGGCCGCGACCGCCGGCATTCCCATCCCTGCGTTCGCGTCGTCGCTGTCGTACTACGACGGCCTGCGCCGCGACCGCTTGCCGGCCGCACTCATCCAGGGGCTGCGCGACAACTTCGGCGCGCACACCTATCGGCGGGTCGATAAGGACGGCGCGTTCCACACCGAGTGGGCTGGCGACGAGGCCGAGCACGACGCGTGAGACCGGTTCGGCCGCGTTCGTCCCCACTCGTCCGACGGATGCGCGACACGCTGCCCCTTCGTCCCTTTCCCCGCTCGCGTCGATTCGGTTTGCTGACCGCAACACCGACCGACCGAGGGGACGAAAGATGAGCGGTTACGTGAATTGGATGGCGAAGTGCACCACCTGTGACGAGCAGGGCCCGGTGGCGCACGACGAGAACGACGAGAACGCGTTGGACTGGTGTTTCCTGCACAACTCCGAGAATTCCGGTCACCACGCGATGATCGTCGCCGGCTCGGACGTCTAGTCGAGTGATTCGAAGGGATCGGACGGCGTGTCAGGTCTCCAGTAAAGGTTTGCGGGCTGCGACAAGCGGCTGCGCAACCTGACCGCCACAACCCCCGTCGAGTGCAGCTGTTCTGTGGGGGTGCCTGTTCGTGGACGCTTTGCTCTGCTCGGTGTGATCGAGCGCTCGATGACACTGAGCAGAGCAAAGCGGCGACAGGCAGGGTCCGGTGGATCTCGGGCCGGACCCTGTCGGGGCGGGTTGCGTGGTCGGGTCAGAACGCC
>CAXTHY010000096.1:0-13946 GCA_964244175.1 uncultured Jatrophihabitans sp.
TGCCGCTCGACGACCGGCCGACTTACGAGCTGCTCTCGCGCGGCGACACGCTCGGCGTCTTCCAGCTCGACGGCGGCCCGATGCGCGCGCTGCTGCGCTCGATGCGCCCGGACACCTTCGAGGACATCTCGGCCGTGGGTGCGCTGTACCGCCCAGGTCCGATGGGCGCCGACTCGCACAACAAGTACGCCAACCGCAAGACCGGCCGCGAGCCGGTGGTGCCGATCCATCCCGAACTCGCCGAGCCGCTGGCCGAGATCCTGGGCGAGACGTACGGCCTGATCGTCTACCAGGAACAGGTCATGGCGATCGCGCAGAAGGTGGCCGGCTACTCACTCGGCGCCGCGGACCTGCTGCGCCGGGCGATGGGCAAGAAGAAAAAGGCCGAGCTGGACGCGCAGTACGAGCAGTTCGAGGCCGGCATGCAGGAGCGCGGCTACTCCGCCGCCGCCGTCAAGACGCTCTGGGACATCCTGCTGCCGTTCTCCGACTACGCGTTCAACAAGGCCCACTCGGCCGCGTACGGGTTGATCTCCTACTGGACGGCCTACCTGAAGGCCAACTACCCGGCCGAGTACATGGCGGCGCTGCTGACGTCGGTGCGCGACGACAAGGACAAATCGGCGATCTATCTGGCCGAGTGCCGCCGAATGGGCATCCGGGTGCTGCCGCCATGTGTGAACGAATCGCAGGCCGACTTCACCCCGACCGACACCGACATCCGCTTCGGCCTCACCGCCATCCGCAACGTCGGCGCCAACGTCGTCGCCTCCGTCGTCGCGACCCGCAAGGTGAAGGACGCGTTCACCGACTTCGGCGACTTCCTCAAGAAGGTCGACGCCGTCGTCTGCAACAAGCGCACCATCGAGGGTCTGATCAAGGGCGGCGCCTTCGACTCGCTGCACCACAGCCGCAAGGGCCTGATGAACGTGTTCGAGGCCGCCGTCGACGCCGTTCTCGATACCAAGCGGGCCGAGGCCATCGGCCAGTTCGACCTCTTCGGCTCGATGGGCGAACCCGACGCCGTCGACCCGATCGACGACGTGTTCGCGGTGCGCGTGCCCGAGGGTGAGTGGGACAAGAAGATCCTGCTGCAGTTCGAGCGCGAGATGCTGGGGCTCTACGTCTCCGACCACCCGCTCTTCGGCCTCGAGCACGTCCTGTCCTCGGCCGCCGACGTCACCGTCGCCGCCGTGCAGGCCGAGGGCCCGGCCGAGCCCCAGACGCTGACCCTCGCCGGCATCCTGTCCTCGGTGAACCGCCGGGTGACCAAGGCCGGTGCGCCGTGGGCGAACGCGGTGCTCGAGGATCTCGAGGGGTCGATCGAGGTCATGTTCTTCCCGGCCACCTACGCGCAGGTCGCGTTGAACATCGCCGAGGACGCGATCGTCGCGATCAAGGGCCGCACCGACGCGCGCGAGGACGCCGTCAAGCTCATCGCGAGCGAGCTGACGGTCCTCGATACCACCCAGGGTCCGCAGGGGCCGGTGACCCTGCGCATCGAGGCCACCCGCTGCACGCCACCGCTCATCGACCGGCTCAAGGACGTGCTGGTCACCCACCCCGGCACGGCCGAGGTGCATCTGCGGCTGGTCAGCCGCAACAACCCGGGCGTCGTGCTCGAGCACCGGGTGACACCGTCGGCCGCGCTGATGGGCGACCTCAAGGCCCTGCTCGGACCGGCCGCCATCTCAGCCTGATCAACGGCCGCAGCTAGAGAGAGCGCTGGTAGCTCCCGAACGCCCGCGTCGCCAACCAGGCCAGCACGACCGCGAGTGCGGCGAGCAACCCCAGGCGGGGCAGCACCGCACCCCATTGCGGATCGGCCGACAGCGACTGCCGGGCGGCGACCGTGGCCCAGTCGACCGGGTTGTACCGCGCGACGTGCCGGACCCAGGCCGGGGCGACCCGGGTGTCCATGATCGCCGAGGACAGGAACTGCAGCGGCAGCACGATGAACTGGCTGATGCCGATCAACGCCTCCTGTTGCCGCACGAGCAGCGCGATCGCATCGGAGAACGACGCGACGACCACCGAGATCAAGCAGGCGGCGAGCACGGTCACCAGCACGCCGACGAGCCCGCCGGCGAAGCGCGCTCCGGACAGCCACGAGATCGCGAACACGATCAGGGTCTGCACCACCGTCGTCAGCGACTGGTAGGCCAGCGTGCCCACGATGATGGCGCCGCGGCGCACCGGCGAGGCGAGCATCCGGTCCATCACCCCGCGGCCCATGTCCTCGATGAACGCCGTGCCGGCCCAGCCGCTCGAGAACAGGGCCGTCATGATCACCACGCCCGGCGTGATGAACTCCAGGTACGAACCGGTGGGGGAGAAGCCGGGAATGTGCACGACGTTGCGGAACAGCTGGCCGAACAGCAGCAGCCAGATGACAGGCTGCACCAGCGTGATCGCGGCGTACGCCGGCCGGCGCAGCAGCGTGCGGATCGCCCGCGTGGTCAGCAGCACCGAGTGCGCGGGCAACGAGCCGCGGGGACGGGTCAAGAGCGCCGTGGTCATGCCGCCACCGCCTCGAACACGCGGCCGACGTGACGCAGGTACACGTCGTCGAGGGACGGACGGGCGACGGTGACAGAGGCGACCTCGATGCCGGCGCCCTCGAGCGCGGCCAGTACCGCAGGCACGGCCCGGGCGCCGCTGTCGGCTCGCGCCCGGACGCGCACACCGTCGGCCTGCACCTGACGCAGCCCGGCGACCTGCTCGAGAACGGGTGCCGCGGCCGGCGTGGCCACGGCGAGCTCGACGAGCACCGCATCGCCGTGCAACTCGCTCTTCAGCGCGTCCGGGGTGCCCTCGACGACGACCCGGCCGTGGTCGACGATCGCCACGCGGTCGGCCAGCCGGTCGGCCTCGTCGAGGTAGTGGGTCGTCAGCAGGACGGTCATCTGCTCGTGTGCGGACAGCTCCTCGATCTCCGTCCACATCTGAGCGCGCGCCTCGGGGTCGAGGCCGGTCGTGGGCTCGTCCAGGAACAGCACCCGTGGCCGGTGGACCAGGCCGATGGCGACGTCCAGCTTGCGGCCCATGCCGCCGGAGTAGGTCTTGACGAGCCGGTCGGCCGCGTCAGTGAGGTTGAACCGGTCGAGCAGCTCGCGGGCCCGGGCGCTCGACTCGCCCCGCGCCAGGCCCTGGATCCGGCCGGCGAGCACCAGGTTCTCGCGGCCGGTGGCCATCGGGTCGCTCGAGGATTTCTGCGACACCAGGCCGATCGCGCGGCGGGCGGTGTCCTGATCGCGCAGCACGTCGATGCCGGCGACGAACGCCCGGCCCGAATCGGGGCGGGCGAGGGTGGTGAGGATCTTGACGGCGGTCGACTTGCCGGCGCCGTTGCGCCCGAGCAGCGCAACGACCCTGCCGGTGGCGGCGGTGACGCTCAAACCGTCGAGGGCACGAACGGGTGCTCCGCGACCGTTCGGGTAGGTCTTGACGAGGTCCTCGGCGAGCAGCGCCGGGAGGGTGGATACAGGCATGGGCGGTTCCTATTTGTGGGGTTCCAGCTGCAGCACGCGGGCATCCTCCCCGAGGTGGCGTACCGGGTCGGCGATGATCTCTTCGAACGACAGGCCCCCGGCGCGCAGTTCGTAGATGCGCCGCCAGAGAGCGATGCCGCCCGTCGCGTCGTCCTTGATGCCCTCGCGCAGTTCGGTGACGAACGCCAGTTCGGCCCGCAGCATGGCCTGGCGGTAGTGGCTTTCGACGAGGAACAGTTCGGGGAGCTGCATCTCGGCCGCCTCGGCGTGCGCCGAGTCCAGGGTGCGGAGCTCGACGCGGAGCCGCTCCGCCCGTTTGCCGAGCAGCAGAACGACGTCGTCGGGCGGCAGGCCCGGCATCAGCGACAGGCCGGCCTCGAGCGAGGTGAACTCGCGCACCGGAGTCGAGAGCAGCTCCGAGAGCCAGTCCTCGAACTCGGCCGTCCCGGCGTCGGTGATCTCGTAGACGGTGCGCTCGGGGCGCCGGCCCTCGCGGGTCGTCTCCCGCGCGCGGACGAGGCCGTGCTTGTGCAGTGCTTCGACGACGGAGTACAGCGACCCGTAGTTCAGCTTGATGCTGTCCTCCTTGCCGCGGCTGCGCAGCGTCGTCGAGATCTCGTAGGGATGCATCGGGCGCTCGCTGAGGCAAGACAGCACCGCCAGAGCCAAGGGGTTGTTCACTCGACGACGGGTCATGAGTATCCTTCGATCCGAGTATTCTACTTAGAGTATTCATTTCCGAGTGTCTGTCAAGCGACCGCCTGCGACACCTGACGGTCATCTGCCCGCCTACGACGTGATGCTGAAGATCTGCCAAGAGTCCAGACGCGATTCCTACCGTCGGCGGTATGGCACTCGCCGCCACCGATCGGTTCAAGCATCGCCTGGTCCGGCGCGGCCCGCGCGAGCTCGACCCGGCGACGAGGATCGCCGAGTTGGACGCGCTGGCCGAACGCTGGCAGACGGCGCCGGTGCGCGACGACCGCATCAATACGCACCTGTCCGGCCTGATCAACCGCGCCGGGCTCACCAGTGGCGCCGTGCTCGAGGTCGGCGGCCGCCTGCACCCCCGCGGGCACGTCTTCGGGCCGGCGTTCAGCTACGTCAATCTCGACCTGACGCACAGCGACGAGCGCACCGTCGTAGGTGACATCACGCGCTGCCCCGAGATCCCGGACGCGAGCTACGACGTCGTGCTCTCGGTCGACGTCTTCGAGCACCTCGACCGCCCGTGGCTGGCCGCAGCCGAGATCATCCGGATCCTCAAGCCGGGCGGGCTGGCCTACACCTCGACGCTGTTCAGCTGGCGCTACCACCCGTGCCCGATCGACTACTGGCGTTACACCCCCGAAGCGCTCGCCTTCCTGTTCAGCGGACTGATCGTGCTCGACAACGGCTTCGATCTCACCGAGCGGCGCCGGGACATCCGCAAGAAGGCCAAGGCCGACCCGATGGCCCTGGACGCGCTCGGCGGCTGGCGCGAGAACGTGCGCGTCTTCCACGCCGGGCAGAAACGGCCGGCGCAATGACCACGGTCTGCGTCGTGGCCGACTCCGACACCCGCTGGAAGTGGGGTGCCGCCCTCGGCCGCCGGCTGTCCAGCGGCGCGACCCTGGTCCACGGACGGCTGTTGGAGGGCCGCGCGACGCCGAGCGCACGACAACTCGCCGACGTCGCGGCCGGCGCCACCTCGTTGCGGCGCACGGGAATGGGTGAGCTGCTGGCCGAACTGCGCAACACCGAGGCCGACATCGTCGTGCTCGCCTGCGTGGGCGGCACCATCCAGTCGCTGCTGCACGGCTTAGCGCGGGCATGGGCCGGGCGCACGATGCGTCCGCTCGTCGTCACCGGCTACGTCGGTGTCGTCTACGAGGGGATGGTCGACGGCCTGCTGCTGCGGGCCGGCGCCGACCTGGTGCTGGCCAACTCCGCCGCCGACGCCGAACGCTTCCGCGAGGTGTACCAGGCCGTCGGGGTCGACCCCGACACCATCGTGGCCAGCGCCCTGCCCTTCCTCGGCGGTCCACCGCACGATCCGACCGCCGCCGGGCGCACCCGGGCGTTCACCGTCACGTTTGTCGCGCAGCCCAGCGTCCCGGTCGAGCGGGCAGAGCGCCGCTATGCGTTGGCGCAGGTGCTCGAGCACGCGCGCCGCCGGCCCGAGCGGCGGGTGATCGTCAAGCTGCGCGGCCGGGTGGGCGAGCAGACGACGCACATCGAGCGGCACCACTACACCGACCTGCTGCCGGTCGACGACCTCCCGGCCAACGTCGAGATCGCCTACGGGTCGATGTCCGATGTGCTGGATCGCACCGATCTGTGCGTGACGGTCAGCTCGACGGCCGCACTCGAGGCGATCCACCGCGGGATCCCGGCCGCGGTGCTCATGGACTTCGGCGTGCGTGAATCCCTGGGCAACCACTTCTTCCTGCACTCTGGCGCGCTTACGTCCTGGCGCGAGCTGCACGACGGCGCGATCCCGAAAACCGATCCCGAGTGGGCGGCCCGCAACGGCGTCGACGACACCGACACCGACCCCGTCGCCGCGGCCCGGGCCCGACTGGCCGGCCTGAGCGCCGTGCCCGGCGCGCTGCCGCCGCTGCGGCCGTGGCTGCGGGTCGAGGACGCGGCGTCCTACCTGCCGCCGCTGTTGCAGCGTCACGGCCTGGACGTCGACGGCACGCCGCTGGATCGGGATCCCGGTGCGGACGGTCCGGGGCCAGGGCGACGGGCGTTGCGGGCCGCCGCCCGACGCGTGTACCGCGTCGCCGTGCGGGTCGAGCCGCGCCTTCGTCGCTGGGCCAACCTGTGACTGCGACGATCGCCGTCATCCCGGCCCGTGGCGGCTCCCAGGGCGTCCCGGGCAAGAACGTCGCTCCGGTGGGGGGTCAGCCGCTCGTCGCCCGGGCCGTGCACGCCGCGCGCCGGGCCGAGCTGGTCGACCGGGTGATCGTGTCGACCGACGACCCGCTGGTCGCCGATGCTGCTCGCGCCGCCGGAGCCGAAATCGTCGCGCGACCGGCCGAGCTGTCCGGCGATGCCGCATCGTCGGAATCGGCCGTGTTGCACGCGCTCGACGTCGCGGCCCCCGACGCGCAGGTTGCACTGCTGGTGCAGTGCACCAGCCCGTTCCTCACCGCCGCCGACCTCGACGCCGTCGCGGCGCCGGTGCTCGCCGGGCAGGCCGACTGCGCGTTCACCGCCGCGCCCTCGCACGGCTTCCTGTGGCGCCCGGACGGCACCGGCGTCAATCACCACGCCGCCAGCCGGGCGCGCCGCCAGGACCGCCCGGTGGAACTGCTGGAGACCGGCGCGGCCTACGCGATGCGCGTGGCCGGACTGCGCTGGCACGCCCACCGGTTCTTCGGCCGGATCCAGCCGGTCGTGGTCGACGCCGCCCGCACCCTGGAGATCGACGAGCCGGCCGATCTCGAGCGCGCCCGGCTGCTCGCCGCGCACTTCGACGCGTCGCCCGAACTGCGGGCCGGCGACCTGGACGCGCTCGTCCTCGACTTCGACGGCACCCTCACTGATGACCGGGTCCATGTCGACCAGGACGGGCGGGAGTCGGTGACCGTGCACCGCGGCGACGGCCTCGGGATCGCCGCGCTGCGCCGCGTTGGCCTGGACGTGCTGATCCTGTCCAGCGAGCGCAACCCGGTGGTCACCGCCCGCGCCCACAAGCTGCAGGTGCCCGCACTGTCGGGCATCGGCGAAAAAGGCAGCGTGCTCGCCCAATGGTGCGCCGACAACGGCCACCGCCTGGCCCGCACCGCCTACGTCGGCAACGACGTGAACGACCTGCCGTGCTTCGAGATCGTCGGCTGGCCGATCGCGGTCGCCGACGCCCATTACTCGGTGCGGGCGCGGGCCCGCATCGTCACGGCCGCCCCTGGCGGCCACGGTGCGATCCGTGAGATCGCATCGCGATTGCTCGGAAGGGACATTCGAGATGGATCTGAATCGCTTGCGTTACATCGGTGACCGGCCGGTGGGCCCAGACCACCCCGTTTTCGTCACCGCCGAGATCGGTATCAACCACAACGGCTCGCTCGCGGATGCGCTGGCCCTGGTCGACGTCGCGGCGCAGGCCGGCTGCGACGCGGTGAAGTTCCAGAAGCGGACGCCGGAGATCTGCGTCCCGCCCGAGCAGCAGGGCATCGAGCGCGACACCCCGTGGGGCCGGATGACCTACCTCGACTACCGGTACCGGGTGGAGTTCGGGCAGGAGGAGTACGAGGCCATTGGGCGGCACTGCGCGGCACTCGGTATCGCCTGGTTCGCCTCACCGTGGGACCGGCCCAGCGTCGACTTCCTCGAGCTGGGCAACCCGCCAGCGCACAAGATTGCGTCGGCCAGCCTCACCGACGACGCGCTGCTGCACCGCGTCCGCGAGACCCAACGCACGGTGATCTTGTCGACCGGCATGTCGACGCCGGAGCAGATCCGCCATGCTGTCGGTGTCCTCGGCCGGGAGCGGCTGATCCTGTGCCACACGACGAGCTCGTACCCGGCGCCGGCCGAGGAACTCAACCTGCGGATGATCCACACGCTGATGTACAGCTACCCGGACGTCCCGATCGGTTACTCCGGGCACGAGATCGGGCTGCAGACCACGGTTGCCGCGGTCGCGATGGGCGCGTGCTTCGTCGAGCGCCACATCACCCTCGACCGGGCCAACTGGGGTTCGGATCAGGCCGCGTCGATCGAGCCGACCGGGCTGGCCCGGCTCGTCCGCGACATCCGCGTCGTGGAAGCCGCGCTCGGCGACGGGGTCAAGCGGGTCTATGACAGCGAACTGCCCGTCATGCGCAAGCTGCGCCGCGCGCAATCCACGGACCTCAGGGAGACCGCGAAGTGGTGAGCACATGAGCGTGCGCACCGTCGCCCTCGTCGAGACCGCGACGCAGCTGCTGAACGCCGCCGAATGGGCGCATGCCAGCGGCGAGACCGACGGCACCCGCATCGTCGTTCTCGCGCCGAACGACCGGCACTCGGTGCGCCAGATCGCCAATGTCACCGAGGTGATCGGCGAACTGGGCCTCGAGGTGCGCAACTACCCGGTCCGCGCCTCGGGCATCGCGGCGCTGACCAGCGCGGCGCGGGTGCTCGCGGACGTGGCCGGCGCGCCGCGGCTGGTGATCGGCGACCCGTTCTCGCGCTACATCCAGACTCTGCTGCCACTGTCGCGGGCCGAGGAGGTCGTCGTGGTCGACGACGGCACCGCGACCTGGGAGTACGCGGCGTGTGTGAGCGCCGGCAAGCCGCTCGTGCGCTGGCGCAAGCCGCTCTCGCGCTACGAGCCGCGAGCGGCGCGGGCCGTCCGGCTGCTCTCACCCAGCGAGTCACGCGAGATCGCGGTGTTCAGCTGCCTGCGCGACGTCACGCCGATCGGTGCGATCGCACTGGCGAACCGCTACTCGTGGACGCGGTCGTGGCGCACCCCCGACCTCAAGGACGAGGTCGACGTGCTCGGGACGTCGTTGGTGACTACCGGCGTCGTCGGCCGCCGTCCGTACGTCGACGCGGTGAGCGACCTGGCCCGCCGGCACGGGCCGCTGCGCTACCTGGCGCACCGCCGCGAGTCGGACAACCTCGTCGCCGAGATCGCGACGATCCCCGGCCTGCGCGTGGTGCGGCCGGAACTGCCGGTCGAACTCGCCCTGCGGGCAGGACCGGTGGCGCGCCGGCTGATCACTTTCCCGTCGACGGCCGGGCACACCCTGCCGGTCGTGCTCGGCGGACTGCCGGTGGACCTGAGCGTCCGACCGGTCGAGCCCGCCTGGTTCACCGCGGCGACGACACCGCACGCCCGAGCATTCGTGCACCGGATCGCGGCGCTGGCGCGGCAGCCGGGCACGGAGGTCGCCGGGCTGGCCTGAACGGACGTCGGCACAGCCGCGCTGGGTAGCCTCGAGGCCATGGACCCAGCGTTGCCCGAGCGCCCGGCCGACGACGTCGGTGCCTTCGAGCCGGGCAACGAATTCAGCCGGTGGGCGCTCGCCCGCTACATCGTCGGCCGGGTGATCCTCGAGCGGGTCAGTTGGGGATTGCTGCTCGTGGCCGTGATCCTGCTCGTGGTCGGAGCCCTGTTCCAGTGGCTCGTGCACTCGACCTTCCTCGCCGTGCTCGCCGTCATCGTGGCGCTGTTCGTGCTGCTGCTGCGGGCCGTCCTGCGTGCGGTGCTGCGGCGGTTGATGGCCGCGGCGGCCTACGGACCACTCGAGGACCGCGTCCGGGCGATCACGAACGGCGCGAGCGCCGGCGTGTTGGCCGAGATGCGGCGGGTGGGCCTGCCGGGCCGGTTGATCACGCTGCCGCTGCTCGTCATCCGGCTCATCGGGAAGCGGCGCAAGGAGACGCTGACCCGCATTCGTCAGTTCGATGTCGAGCGCGCGGTGCCCAAGGCCCGGCGCGACGAGTTGCACATGGTGCTGCGCCAGTCGGTCGGGCGTCAGTCGCCGCCGCCGCGCTGAGCCGCTTTGACAGACTGGGCGGGTGACACCCGCATGAGCGACGCTTGCGCAGCGGGCCCGGACGCCGAGGCTCTCGGTGTCCGCGCCGCGACGCGCACCGATGCGCGGGTCGCCGCGGCGCTGGCCGTCGGGTTGGCGCTGCTCGGTGCGCTCCTCGGTCTGCTGTGGGCGGCCTGGAGCCCGCCCGGCCCGTCGGCCGAAGTGCTCGGTGGGGGCAGTTTCGCGGTCCTCGACGAGAACGAGAGCCCAATCTCGGCCGACGGCCGCTTCCTGATCATCGTCGTTGCGGTCGCGCTCGTTGCCGCCCTGCTGGCGTGGTTCCTGCTGCGCGGCCACCGCGGGCCGACGGTGCTGCTCGGGTTGTGCGCGGGCGTTGCGGGTGGCGGTTTGCTCACCGAGGTCGTCGGTCATTTGACGGGCGGGGGCAGCTTCTCCGGTGCGATGTACCGGCTGTCTGACGGCAGCCGCCGCGAGGTCACCCTGCACCTGCCGCTTTCGCTGCACATTCAGGGCCTGGTCCTGATCGGACCCGCCGTCGTCGCCCTCGTCTACGGCCTGTTCGTCGCCTTCGCCGTGCACGACGACTTGGGCCGGCCGGATCCGGTCCGCGACACGCTGCTGGCTCGCCGGGCGGCCCGAGCCGACTCTTCGGCGCCCCCAGCGGAGCCGTCAGTTCACGCCGGTGACTATCCGCAGTACGGCGGGGGATACCGCGATGCTTCGGGTGCCCTGCAGCAGCGCGATCTCCCGCCGCAGTAGCCGGGCCACGCGCTCGAGGCGGGCGGCCGTGGTCGGGTCGCACAGCAGCGACTGACGCTCGCTCGGCGGCAACGGCAGCCGGGCCGCGATCTGGTACGAGAGCTGGTTCGCGTCCGCCGGCAGTTCGGCGCCGGTCGCCCGTCCGGCCAAGCGCGTGAGGATCGCGTCGTAGACTTCGATGAGCTCGCGGGCGCGGGTGTCCTGCTGCGGGCTGAGGTCGCCATCGGCCTCGTCGAGGAAGTCGACCTCGGCCCGCAGGTACGCCCGCCCGGCGGGGACGAGCGCGGTGATCCGGAACCGCCGGCTGCCCACTGACAGCACGTCCGAGGTGCCGTCGTCGGCGGTCTCGACCTCGAGGATCTCGGCCAGCGTGCCAATCTCCTCGACATCGAGCGGATTCTCCCGCGTGTGGCGGGCGCGGGACTCGGTGCCCGAGCGCAGCGCGACCACCCCGAATGACGCCCCGCCGGGGGAATCGGCGACGTCGTCGAGCAGGTCGCGGTAACGCTGCTCGAAGATGTGCAGCGGCAGCGGCATGCCCGGCAACAGCACATGGCTGAGCGGGAAAAGCGGGACCACCACACTCACGCCGCCCACCGTAGCCTCGCGGCGCCCGGTTGCCGCGCGGACAATCGCCCACATTCGAACCGGGGCGACCGCCCTCGCCGGTAAACTGGACGCCGTGTTACGCCGCCTCGACCTCACTGCTGCCGGGTCCGCCGGTCTGCGCCGGGCGTTGCCCCGTGCTCAGGTCGACGTCCAGGCTGCGCTGGCGGCGGTGACCCCGGTCGTCGACGACGTCGCCGCCCGCGGCTATGCCGCCGCTCGGGCCGCCACATTGCGCTTCGACGGCGTCGACGTCCCCGAGCCCCGCGTGCCTGCGGCCGCGCTCGCCGACGCGCTCACCGCCCTCGACCCGGCGGTCCGGGCCGCGCTGACCGAGTCGATCCGCCGGGCCCGCATCGTGCACGAGCAGCAGCGGCGTGGCCCGGTCGACGTGCCGGTCGTCCCCGGCGGCACAGTCACCGAACGTTGGGTGCCGGTGCGCCGCTACGTTCCGGGCGGCCTGGCCGTCTACCCGTCCAGCGTGGTCATGAACGTCGTGCCGGCCCAGGTCGCCGGCGTCGATTCGATCGCGGTGTTCTCCCCGGCGCAGAAGGAGTTCGGTGGCCGGCCGCACCCGACGATCCTGGCCGCCTGCGCCCTGCTCGGCGTCGATGAGGTGTACTCCGTCGGCGGCGCCCAGGCCATCGCCCTGGCCGCCTACGGTGACCTCGAGTTCGGCATCGAGCCGGTCGACGTCGTCACCGGCCCGGGCAACGTGTACGTCGCCGCGGCCAAGCGACTGGTCCGCGGCGTCGTGGGCATCGACGCCGAGGCCGGCCCGACCGAGATCGCCGTGCTGGCCGACGACACCGCCGACCCGGTGCACGTCGCCGCCGACCTGATCAGCCAGGCCGAGCACGACACGCTGGCCGCGTCGGTGCTGATCACCCCGTCGGCCGCGCTGGCCGACGCCGTCGACGCCGAGGTCGAGCGTCAGGTCGCGCTCACCAAGCACACCGACCGCGTCCGCACTGCACTGTCGGGTGAGCAGTCCGCCACGGTGCTGGTGCGCGACCTCGAGCAGGGCCTCGCTGTGGTCGACGCCTACGCGGCCGAGCACCTCGAGGTCATCACCACCGACGCGCGGCACTGGGCCGAGCGGGTACGCAATGCCGGCTGCATCTTCGTCGGCCCGCACGCGCCGGTGTCGCTCGGCGACTACTGCGCCGGCTCGAACCACGTGCTTCCCACTGGCGGCACGGCGCGGCACGCGTCCGGGCTGTCGGTGCAGTCGTTCCTCAGGGGCCTGCACCTGGTCGAATACGACGCCGCCGCGCTCGTCGACGTCGCGTCGCACGTGATCGCCTTGGCCGACGCCGAAGACCTGCCGGCGCACGGCGCGGCCGTCGCCGTCCGGCTCAGCGGGTGAGCGCCGGCCTGGACGCGTTGCCGCTGCGCGACGAGCTGCGCGGTGCGGTGCCTTACGGTGCGCCGCAGCTCGACGTGGCGGTGTCGCTGAACACCAACGAGAACCCCTACCCGCCCAGCGCGGCCGTCGTGGCTGGCATAGCCGCCGCGGTGGCCGACGCCGCGCGGGGGCTGAACCGCTACCCGGACCGGGAAGCGCTGACGTTGCGGGCGGGTCTGGCAGCCTACCTCGCCGCCGAGTCCGGCGTGCCGCTGGACACCGATCAGGTGTGGGCGGCTAACGGTTCGAATGAGATCATGCTGCAACTGCTGCAGGCCTTCGGCGGTCCGGGTCGCACCGCGGTGTCGTTCGCGCCGACGTACTCGATGTATCCCGAGTACGCCCGCGACACGCACACCAACTGGGTGCTGGGCCGGCGGGCCGACGACTTCTCGATCGACCTAACCCAGGCCCTCGCCGTCCTCGCGGAGCACCAGCCGTCGGTCGTGTTGCTGGCCTCGCCGAACAATCCCACCGGGACGGCTCTGCCGCTGGCTGACATCGAGGCGATCGTCGCGGCGGCGCCCGGAATGGTGGTGATCGACGAGGCCTACGGCGAGTTCCGCCGCGACGGCGTGCCGAGCGCGCTGACCCTGCTCGCCGGTGCGCCCCGGCTCGTCGTCACCCGCACGATGTCGAAGGCGTTCGCGCTGGCCGGTGGCCGGCTCGGCTACCTGGCCGCCTCGCCGGCCGTGGTCGACGCCGTGCGCATCGTGCGCCTGCCCTACCACCTGTCGGCGGTGACCCAGGCCGTGGCGCGGGTCGCGCTCGCGCACGCGCCCGAGCTGCTGGCCGCCGTGGCCGAGTTACGGGCCGAACGCGACCGGACGGTCGATTGGTTGCGCGGGATCGGCCTGCAGGCGGCAGACTCGGACGCGAACTTCGTGCTGTTCGGGACGTTCGACGACCGGCACGCGGTGTGGCAGGGCCTGCTCGACCGGGGTGTGCTCGTCCGCGAGACTGGTCCGCAGGGCTGGCTGCGGGTGTCCATCGGCACCCCGGAGGAGATGACGGCGTTCCGTCGCGCACTGGAAGAGGTACTGGGATGAACCGCACCGGCCGCATCGTGCGCGCGACCAACGAGACCAAGGTGCTCGTCGAGATCGATCTCGACGGTTCCGGGCGCACCGACGTCTCGACCGGGGTCGGTTTCTACGACCACATGCTGAGCTCGTTCGGCAAGCACGGGCTGTTCGACCTCACCGT
>CAXTHY010000097.1:0-13922 GCA_964244175.1 uncultured Jatrophihabitans sp.
CCTGCAGGCACCCAGCCAGCGCCAGCGCGTCCTCCATGGCCAGCTTCGTGCCCGAGCCGATCGAGAAGTGGGCGGTGTGCGCCGCATCGCCCAGCAGCACCACGTTGCCGTGCCGCCAGCGCTCGTTGCGCACCGTGGTGAAGCTGACCCATTTGGAATTGTTCGTCATCACCTGGTGGCCGTCGAGGATGTCGGCGAACAGCTCGCGGACGATCTCGACCGACTTCTCGTCCGACTCCCCGGGCGCGCGGGCGTCGTCGGCGAAGGCGTCGAACCCCGCGTGATCCCAGACGCCCTCATTCATCTCGACGATGAGCGTGCTGCCGTGGGCGTCGTAGGGGTAGCCGTGGATCTGCATGATCCCGTGCGGGGTCTCGCGCACGTAGAACTTGAAGGCGTCGAACACCTTGTCGGTGCCGAGCCACATGTACTTGCACTGCCGCACCTCGAGCGACGGCCGGAACGTCGCGGCGTAGCGGCTGCGCACGGCCGAGTTCAGCCCGTCGCAGGCGATGACGAGGTCGTAGTCGCGCGCCAGGGCGTCGACGTCGGGGGCGGGCGTCGAGAATCGCACGTCGACACCGAGGCCGACGCAGCGTTCCTGCAGGATCTGGAGCAACCGCCGGCGGCTCATGGCCGCGAACCCGTGGCCGCCGCTGGTCAGCACCTGGTCGCGGTAGTGGACGTCGATGTCGTCCCACCGCGCGAACTCGCGTTCCATCCGCTCGAAGATCCACTCGTCGGCGTGTTCGATGCCGCCCAGCGTCTCGTCGGAGAAGACCACGCCGAAGCCGAAGGTGTCATCGGCGGCGTTGCGTTCCCACACGACGATCTCGTGCGTGGGGTCGAGCTGTTTGCTCAGCGCCGAGAAGTACAGACCGCCGGGGCCGCCCCCGATCACCGCGATGCGCATGAGTTACTCCTGCGCCTGGGGCGCGGCGGCCCGCAGCACAAAACGCTGGATCTTGCCGGTGCTCGTGCGGGGCAGCGTCGTCACGAACTCGATCGCGCGGGGGTATTTGTAGGGCGCGATCCCGGCCTTGGCGAAGGCCTGCAACTCGGCCACGAGGGCCGCGTCGCCGGTGACGCCGTCAGGCAGGACGACGTAGGCCTTGACCAGCTGGCCGCGGGCCGCGTCGGGCACGCCGACGACACAGCACTCGACGACGGCGGGATGAGTGAGCAGGGCCTCTTCGACCTCCGGGCCGGCGATGTTGTAACCGGACGAGACGATCATGTCATCGTCGCGGGCCTGGAAGTAGAAGTAGCCGCGCTCGTCCTGGATGAACGTGTCGCCGGTGACGTTCCAGCCGTGCTGGACGTAGACGGCCTGCCGGGCGTCGGCCAGGTACCGGCAGCCCGTGGGGCCCTTGACGGCAAGCCGCCCAGGGGTGCCCGGCGGGGCCGGCGTGCCCGTGTCGTCGAGGATGGTGGCGCGAAAGCCCGGCACCGGCCGGCCGGTTGCGCCCGCCACGATGTCGTCGTCGGCCGCCGAGACGAAGACGTGCAGCATCTCGGTCGAGCCGATGCCGTCGATCAACTTCACCCCGGTGGCCTCGTGGAAGGCCAGCCACGTCGATTTGGGCAGGTGTTCACCCGCCGCGACCGCACGGCGCAATGTCCGCAGCCGCTCGACGTTGCCGCTCGCCAGCATCGCCCGATAGCCGGTCGGTGCGGTGAAGCAGACCGTGACCTCGTGCGCGGCAATCGCGTCGGCGAGCTCGTCCGCAGTCGCCTTCTCGAGCAGCAGTGTGGCCGCACCGACCCGCAGCGGGAACACCAGCAATCCGCCGAGGCCGAAGGTGAACGCCAGCGGCGGTGTCCCGGTGAACAGGTCGTCGGGCGTGGGCCGGACGACGTACTTGCTGAAGGTGTCGGCGATGGCGAGCACGTCGCGGTGGAAGTGCATGGTTGCCTTCGGCCGCCCGGTGGTGCCCGAGGTGAAGGCCAGCAGGGCGACGTCGTCGGCCGCCGTGTCGACCGCGGCGAAGTCGGCCGGGGCGGTCGCGGCCCGCGCGGTGAGGTCGTCGTCGGTGCCGCCGTACGTGCGGATCGCGGCGCCGCGCAGGTCGGCGGCCCGCAGGTCGTCGACGAACCGGCGGTCGCACAGCGCGAGATCGACGTGCGCGATCTCGGCGATCGTTGCGAGCTCGGCCGGGCGCAGCAGCGGCATCGTCGTCACCGCCACCGCGCCGGCCTTGAGCACGGCGAACCAGCACGCCGCGAGCCACGCGTTGTTGGGTCCGCGCAGCAGCACCCGGTTGCCGGGGACGATCCCGAGGTCATCGCGCAGGACGTGCGCGAGCTGGTTCGCGGTGCGCAGCAACTGCCCGTAGGTCCAGGTCTCGCCGGTAGGGGAGACGAGGCAGCGTCGGTCGGGCCCGAGGCGCGCGATGACGGCGTCCAGCAACTCGACCGCGCAGTTGAGCCGGTCGGGATAGTGCAGCTCGGGGAGGTCGAACACCAGGTCGGGCCAGGTGTGCGGATCGGGCAGGTGGTCGCGGCAGAACGTGTCGACATGGGCCGAGCGGCCGAGCTCGACGGAACTGTCGAGGGACATGCACGAAGTATTCCGAATCCGTGACGACAGTCAATGGTGCGCAAGACCAACCGGCGCCGGCGGGACGGTTTGTGGCGCTATCGTGTCGGCGTGGCGCGCACCGACGACGAGGCGGCCGGCCGGGGCCAGACGCCGCGGGCGCTCATCGTCACCGTCTACGGGTTGTACGCGCGCGAGGTCGGCGGCTGGCTGAGCGTCGCCGCCATCATCCGGCTGATGAGCGAGTTGGCGATCGACGAAACCGCCGTCCGCTCGTCCATCTCGCGGCTGAAGCGGCGCGGCTTGCTGGTCGCCGAGCGATCTGGCGGCGCGGCCGGCTACGCGCTGTCGGCGCCGGCCCGGACGGTACTCGACGAGGGCGATCGACGAATCTTCGCCCGGCGCCGAGCCGCGCTGGACGACGGCTGGGTGCTGGCCGTGTTCAGCGTGCCCGAGGTCGAGCGCGACAAGCGGCATCAGCTGCGCTCGCGGCTGTCGTGGTTGGGTTTCGGCACGGTGGCGGCGGGCGTGTGGATCGCGCCGGCGCACGTGCTGGACGAGGCGCACGATGTGCTCGCGCGGCACGGCTTGTCACCCTACGTCGACCTGTTCCGGGCCGAACACGTCGCGTTCACCGACGTCCGTGACCAGCTGCCGGGCTGGTGGGACCTGACCCGACTGCAGGCTCGTTACGACGACTTCCTGCAGCAGCATCGCCCGATCCTCGCGGGGTACCGCCGGCGGCGCCGGGTCGACGAGCGGGCCGCGTTCGTCGACTACATCGGCGCGCTGACCGACTGGCGCCGCCTGCCGTACAGCGATCCCGGGCTGGCGCCCGAACTGCTGCCGCGGGGGTGGAACGGCGTGCGTGCGGCCGACACGTTCTTCGAGCTGCGTGAGCGGCTCGCCGGCCCTGCACACCGCTTCGTCGACTCGGTCCGACGAGGAACGGACGCGGACGGCCGCTCCGGCAGCGTTGCGTAGTCTGGACCCAGTGAGTGACGTGACCACCAAGAGCTTGCGGGTGATCACGATCCTGCTGGCCGTGGCGACCGGGCTGACCGTCGCCAACCTCTACTACGCCCAGCCGCTGCTCGACCTGATCGCGCACTCGCTGCACGTGGGCCAAGGGGCTGCGGCGGTGGTCGTGACCATGACCCAGGCCGGCTACGCCATCGGTCTGCTGTTCGTGCTGCCGATCGGCGATCTGCTCGAGAACCGGGTGCTGGTCGTGCGCATCCTCGTGCTGTCGGCGCTCGCGCTCGTGGCCGCCGGCGCGGCGCCGAACCTCGGGGTATTCCTGGCGGTGTCCGTACTCGTCGGCATCACTTCGGTGGTGGCGCAGATCCTGGTGCCGCTGGCCGCGCATTTGGCGCCCGAGGGGCAAGAGGGCCACTACGTCGGCAAGGTCATGAGCGGGCTGTTGTTCGGCATCCTGCTGGCCCGCTCGGCCGCCAGCCTGGTGGCCGAGTTCGCCGGCTGGCGCGCGATTTTTCTTTATCTCGGCCGGACTGATGGCGGTGCTCGGCGTCGTGCTCTGGCGGATGCTGCCGACGCGGGCGCCCGACCACACCGCGGGGTACAAGGCGCTGCTGGCCTCGGTCGGTGAGTTGGTGCGCCACGAGCCCGTGCTGCGCCGGCTCGCGCTGTGCCACGCGACGATGTTCGGTGCGTTCAGCGCGTTCTGGACGGCCATCGCCTACGAACTGGTCGGCGCGCACGGCTTCGGGCAGGGGGCGATCGCCGTCTTCGCACTCGTTGGAGCCGGCGGCGCGATCGCCGCCCCGCTCGGCGGTCGGTTGGCCGACCGCGGCTTCGGCCGGGTGGGGCGCGGCGGCGTGCTCGTCCTGGCGTCGGCGTCGATGCTTCTCGCCGGGCTCGGGTCCGGCAGCGTGGTGCTGCTCGCGCTGGCCGGGGTGCTGCTCGACTTCGGCGTGCAGTGCCACCAGGTGATGAGCCAGCAGGTGATCTACGCGCTGCGCCCGCAGGCGCGCGCCCGCATCAACACCGTCTACATGACAACGGTGTTCATCAGCGGCGCGATCTCGTCGGCCGTCGCCGGCGTGCTGCACGACGCTTACGGCTGGACCGGTGTCACGGTGTTCGCGGCCGCGATGCCCCTGCTCGGGCTGGCGATCTGGGCCACCGGCCGCACGACGGCGCCGGCCGCCGTCCCGGCTGAGGTCTAGGCCTTGCCGATGATCGGCGGTAGGGCGTAGAGCATGACGGTGGACCACGCGAGGTGGGTCAGCATCGAGGCGAGGATGCCGCCCGACGCGCGGCGTTGGAACCCGAACAGCGTCCCCATGAGCACGGCGGCGAACACCAACATCGGATTGCCGGTCGCGATCGTGACGATGGCGTAGATCACCGTCGAGAGGAGCACCGGACGGTGCCGCCCGATGGCCGCGAACAGCGCGCCGCGGAAAAACACCTCTTCGGCGGCGCCGTTGCCCAGGGTCAGGACGGTGACCAGCGCGAGGTTGCCCTGCTGGGCGTGGGCGAGCACGTGCGCGATGAACTCCCGCAACGGCTCGATCTGGCGGACGATCAACGCGCCCACCACGAAGACGGCGGAGGCGGCCAGGCCCAACAGGATCGGCGTGACAACCGGCCGGCGCAACGAGCCGCGGAACGGGATGTACCCCAGGTGCAGCGGGCCGGACGCGATGCCGCCCACGACCCACACCACCGCCACCCCGCCGACGAGCGGGTAGAACAGCGGATCGCCGGGATCGGTCGCGAGCGAGAACCCGAGCAGCGTCGCGCCGATCACCAGCGTCACGGCGGCGACCAGACGGCGCCGGCGGAACTCGGCGTCGGTCTGCTGATGGTCGCGGGGGACGACGTCGAGCAGTGCGGGTCCCACGACCCGTTGCACCCATTGCCTCATGAGCTGAGCGCGCGCTCGCGGTCAGCCAGGGCTTTGCGGACCGCATCGTCGTAGCCGATCGTCGCGCCCGGCACGACGTCCTCGATCGAGCGCTCGTGGACGATCACCTCGTTGCTCATCGAGTCGATGAGGTTGCGGGCAGTGGCCATGTCGACGTCGGTGACCAGCGCGAGCCAACCGGACGACAGCTGCGGTGTGAGCAGCGGGACGTTGACGCTGGGGATCTTCTTGCCCTGCACCGCGGCCGCGCGTTTGAGCATGTCGATGTAGCGCAGCACTTCGGGTCCGCCGATATCGAATACCCGGCCCTTGGCCTCCGGCTTGTCGAGGACGCCGACGAGATAGCGGACGACGTCCTCGAGCGCGATCGGCTGGGTCCGGGTCTTCGTCCACTTGGGTGTGATCATGGCCGGCAGGTGGTCGACGAGCTGGCGGGTGATCTCCCACGAGATGCCGCCGTGACCGATGACGACGGCCGCGCGCAGCACAGTTACCGGGACACCGGCCTGGCCGAGCAGCTTCTCGACCTGCCGGCGCGAACGCAGGTGGGCCGACAACTCGTCGTCGTCGGCACCCAGCCCGCCCATGTACACGATGCGTTCGAGACCGGCCGCGGCCGCGACCCGGCCGAACGTGCGGGCCGCCTCGGCGTCCTTCGCCTCGAAGTCCTTCGACGCCAGGGAGTGCACGAGGTAATAGGCGGCCTCGGTCTCCTCCATGGCGTCGGCAAGGCTCTGCGCATCCTCGACGTCGCCGCCCACTGCGGTGCCGGCGCCATGGTAGGTCTCGGGGTGCCGCGTCATCGCGCGCACGTCGTACCCGGCGTCGACGAGCGCCGTTGTCAGGTGCGACCCCACGAAGCCGGACGCGCCTGTAACCAGAACTGTCTTCGCCATGCCCCCAGCCTTCCCCACCCCGGCCGGGCCTACCGCGGCGACCGGGTGGGGCTAGGTCGGGTTAGGTCACAACCCCACCGACATCGCGGCGCAGGACCTGCAGCAACTCCTCGTACGGGCCGACGAGGTAGGCCTGGTCGCCGCCGGCGAAGCGGGTGTCGCGGCGCGGCGGGTATTCCAGCGCCTGGTCCGGGCCCGGCCGACCGATCGCGATCACCCGGATGCGCGCCGACAGCTCGGACATCGTCTTGCCGCGCAGACCGCCGGCCTCGGCCACGGTGAGTCGACCGATCAGCATCGGCTGCCGGTCGATGTAGAACGTCGTCAGGATGTCGAGGCCCAGGGCGGCGCCGACGAACCACGGCGCGGCGAGCGCCGCGGTGGAGCGAACGTGGTGGAACCCGAAACTGGTCTCGATCGTGGCGGCGAGGTCGCGGTCGAACACCCGCAGCACCACGGGGACGCCGGCGCTGCGCTCGCCGAGCAGGTCGTCGACGGCCAACCCGGTCTCGATGTTCGCCAGATCGCTGCTGGTGAGGACGGCCACCGCTCGCGCCCGGCGCAGGTTGACCGCGTCGAGGCTCGCGGCCACCGTCGAATCGCCGAACACGACCGGCACACCGAGCGCACGGGCGCGGGCGAGGAACCGGTTGTCCTCGTCGCGCTCGAGCACGACGACCGGCTGTCCGGCGGCGACCAGATGCTCCAGCACGCGCAGCCCGACCGAACCCAGACCGACCACGACCACGTGGCCCGACATCCGGGTTGCGAGCTGTCGACCCAGGGTCTGGGAGATGCGTCGACTGACCAGCAGGTTGGTCAGCATCGCGTAGAGCACCGTCACCAGCGTGGCCCCGATGACCATCAAGACGATGGCCCACACCCGCAACCAGGGGGACTGGTGGCCGAAGTAGAAGTCGCCGAAGCCGACGGTCGTCAGCGTCTCGGTGGTGAAGTACGTCGAATCGAGCAGGCTCATGTGCTCGCCGGTCGCCGTCCGGTAACCGATGCGCAGCAGCACCACGGACAGCACCGCGACGCCCAGCAGCGCGGCGAGCGTCCAGCGCAGTTGGTTTTCCGACGACGCGACGAACCCGCGGACGTAACGGCGTACGAGCGTCCCGCGCCGTCCGCGGCGCGCAGTCTCGACGTCCTCGAGGTCGAGCAACCCGCGGTCGGCAAGATCGTCGGCCGGGCTGATGACGAAGACCCGGTCACCGGCCTCGACTGGCAGGTCCCGTCCCGGGCAGATGTGCATCTCGCCGCCATCGGCCGGGACGACCGCCACCGGGGCGAGGTCGCCGTACAGCGCCCGCAGCGTGCCGGCGCGCCCGGTTTCGAGTTCGCGCAGCACGAATCCGCCGTCGCCGATGTCGACCGGGCGGGTACGCAGATCCAGGCACGACTCGGCCAGCGTCGGGGCGGCGATAGAGGCGACGTCCAGGACGCTCTCGGCCCCGGTCACGCGGGCGACGGCCCGCCCGACGGCCTCGTTGCCGAGCTGGACCACGACGCGTAGCTCGGGCTTGAGCCGCCGGGCCAACAGGGCGATCTCGAGGTTCACGAGGTCCGACTCGTCGGTGCAGATCAGCGCCGTCGCACCGTCGATGCCGCCCTCGTTGAGGACGCTGGAGCGTCGTCCCGTGCCGGACAGGTGGACGGCGCCGAGTTCGGCGCAGATGCGGATCAGGCGGCGTTCGGGCTGATCGTCGAGCACGACGACGTCCTCGCCGGCGATGCGCAACTGCTCGATCACGCGCATCCCGACGTCGTGCAGCCCGCACACGATGATGTGCCCCTGCCACTGGGACGTCGGGCCCTCCATCGCGGCATCATCGCAAGCCTGGTGTTCCGGTGGCGTTTCGGGATGCGCGATGCTCTTCGGCGTGGCCGACGACGAGCACGCCGACGAGAACGCCGACGAGAACGATGACGAGAACGATGACGAGAACACCGACAGTGCCCCGATCGCCGCACCCGCACCCGAACTCGGCGAGCCCTACCGCACCGCGGCCCGGGGCGATCTGCAGGAGCAAGCGCGCCGGTTCGCGGCTGAGCAGGTGAAGCCGGTGGCCGACGTTTACGACCCCGACAAGCGCGATATGCCGCGCAGCCTCATCGACGCGATGGGGGAGCAGGGCTACTTCGGGATCATGATCGACGCCGAGTACGGCGGTCTCGGCTGCGGCGTCTTCGAATACACGATGATCGCGGAGGAGCTCGCGCGGGCGTGGATGAGCGTCGCCAGCATCATTGCCCGGGCGCAAGGGTTGGGCACCGATTTCGACGATGACGAGCGCCGGGCCGAGCTGCTGCGGCGCAGCGCACGCGGCCAGTGGATCGGCGCGGCCGGGTTCTCCGAGCCCGACGCCGGCTCCGACCTCGCCGCCGTCTCGACCCTGGCCCAGCTCGACGGCGACGAGTACGTCGTCACGGGCCACAAGCGCTGGATCGGCAACGCCAAGGCCGCCGATTTCATCCAGCTGCTGTGCCGGACGGAGCAGCCGGGCCCGGGCGAGAAGCGCTCGGCCGGCCTGGCGACGCTGATCGTCGAGAAGGAGCGCGACGCGTTCCCGACCGGCTTGACCGGCACGACGATCGACAAGATCGGCTACCACGGCTTCTCGACGTGGGACCTGACCTTCGACGGCGTCCGCGTCCCGGCGGCGAACCTGGTGTCGAGCCGCGGCGGGTCGGGTGGGACGGCGGCGTTCCGCGATACCCAGAAGTGGCTGAACATCGCGCGCGTCCACACGGCGGCCCGGGCGGTCGGGCTCGCGCGCGCCGCCGTCGAGGACTCGGTGCTCTACCTGCAGGAGCGCGAGCAGTTCGGGCACCCGATCGGCGACTTCCAGGCCCTGCGCTTCATGCTGGCGAGCATGTCCGCGCGGGTCGAGCAGGCACGCGCGTTCTATCAGCAGGTCGCGCACCGACTCGACTGCGGCGAGCCGTGCGAGCGCGAGTCGGCGATGGTCAAGCTGATGGCCACCGAGATGGCCGTCGACGTCACCAACGACGCCATGCAGCTGCACGGTGGCAACGGCTACACGACCGAGCGGCAGGTCGAGCGCTATTGGCGCGACGCCCGGCTGACCACGATCTTCGAGGGCACCAGTCAGATCCAGCAGAAGATCATCTCCGACCAGCTGCTGCCCCGCAGCCCCCTCAGCTGATCCGCCGGCCGGGCGGGCATGGCAGGGTGTGGGCATGGCTCTCACAGGCAAGCTCGGATTGTTGGTCGCCGGCGTCGGCGCGGCGCATTTCGCCGCCCCCGAGGCGTTCGAGGGGATCACCAAGTCGGCGTTCCCCAACGACACCAAGGACTGGGTGCTGCGCAACGGCGCCAGCGAGGTGGCGATCGGGGTCGCGATGATGGTGCCGCCCACCCGTCGCCTCGGCATCCTGGCCCTGCTCGGCTACACCGGCTGGCTGGGCTACAACGCCGCCAACGCGTAGGACTGCCGCGCAGATCGACAAATCCGATCTCGCGACGGGTTACATCGACAACGCATCTCGGTATGACGTGCTGTCGGGTATCGGGCACTCGTGTCCAACGGTGGGCACAGCCGCGGACCCGGAACGGAGTACGCCGTGCTTCGCCTGCATCCCAGCGCGCTGGACATCGTTCTGCTCGTCATCTACTTCGTCGCCATCCTGGGCATCGGGCTGGCCGCGCGCCGCTCCGTCGGTACCAGCGCCGACTTCCTGCTCGCCGGCCGCTCCTTACCGGCGTGGGTGACGGGCCTGGCCTTCATCAGCGCCAACCTGGGCGCCACGGAGATCCTCGGCATGGCCGCCAACGGCGCCCAGTACGGCGTCGCGACGGTGCACTACTACTGGATCGGCGCCGTGCCGGCGATGGTGTTCCTGGGCGTCGTGATGATGCCGTTCTACTACCGATCCAAGGTCCGCTCCGTGCCGGAGTTCCTGCGCGTGCGCTACAACGACTCGACGCACGTGCTCAACGCGCTGGTATTCGCACTCTCGGCCGTGCTCATCGCCGGCGTCAACCTTTACGCCCTGGCCATCGTGCTGCAGAGCCTGCTCGGCGTGAACCTCTACGTCGGCATCGTGGTCTCGGCCGCGTTCGTCCTCGTCTATATCGGTGCCGGTGGTCTCTCGAGCGCAATCTACGGCGAGGTCCTGCAGTTCTTCGTCATCCTCGCCGGCCTGATCCCGCTGACGATCGCCGCGGTGGTGCACGTCGGCGGCTTCAACGACCTGGGCAGCAAGGTGATCAACGCCTTCAAGGGCAACGACAACGCGCTGCACGCCTGGGCCGGCACCGGCATCGGGGTGCACACCCACAATCCCATCGGCGCCGACTTCATCGGCATCGTGTTGGGTCTCGGGTTCGTGCTGTCTTTCGGGTACTGGACGACCAATTTCGCCGAGGTGCAGCGCGCGCTGTCGGCGAAGGACGAGTCGGCCATGCGGCGTACCCCGATCATCGCCGCCTACCCCAAGCTGCTGATCCCGGCGGTGACGATCATCCCGGGCCTGGTGGCCATCGCGATCGACCCGAAGTTCGGCACCGGCGGATCGCACCTCACCTACAACGACGCGATCCCCAAGCTGATGGGCCAACTGCTGCCGTCGGGCGTGCTGGGTATCGCCATCACCGGGCTGTTCGCGTCGTTCATGGCCGGCGTCGCCGCCAACGTCAGCTCGCTGAACACGGTGGTTACCTACGACCTGCTCGAGCCCTATCTGAGGAAGGACCGCGACGACCGCTACTACCTCAACGCCGGTCGGGTCGTCACGGTCGTCGGCATCGTGATCGCGGTCTTCACCGCGATCCTGGCGTCGCACTTCAACAACATCATGACGTACCTGCAGTCGCTGTTCAGCATCTTCAACGCGCCGATCTTCGCGACCTTCATCCTCGGCATGTTCTGGAAGAAGACCTCGGCGTGGGGCGGCTTCTGGGGCCTGCTCGCCGGCGTGGGCAGCGGCGCCCTCACGTTCCTGCTGTTCCAGACCGACGTGTTCACCGTCGCGTCGGCGATCTATGCGACGTTCATCCAGGCTGGTGTCGCCTTCGTCGTCGACATCGTCGTGACGCTGGCGGTGACCGCGGTGACCACCCGGCCCGACCCGGCCGAACTCGGCGACATCGTGTACACGCGCGGGCGGGCCAAGCCTGAGAAGCAACGTGAACCGTGGTGGCGCCGGCCGGTGCTGCTCGGCAGCGGCGCCCTGGTCATCGGGTTCATCCTGAACCTGCTGTTCGCGTGACGGCGGAGGAGAACTGACGTGAGCGACGACAAGAGCGACAAGAAGGATCTCAGCGGCAGCAAGATCTCGAAGCTGTTCGACATCCGGGCCATCGTCGGTGGCCTGCTGGCCATCTACGGGATCATCCTGGTGATCAAGAGCTTCTTCGACACGGACAAGGAGATCGCGAAGGCGGCCGGGATCCGCATCAATCTCTGGACGGGCCTCGGCATGCTCGTCGTCGGGTTGCTGATGCTGCTCTGGATGCGGCTGCGGCCCTTGGCGACGCCGAAGCCCGACGAGGCCGTCAAGGAGACCGGACCGCGGGAGTCGCGCGCCTCCTAGGGCGATTAGTGTCCGGTGATCCGGTCGGGTGCGGTGACGCTCGAGACGGTCGGCAGCCCGGCTGCGACCCAGGCCTGGAACCCGCCGACGAGGTCGGTCGCGGGCACGCCGATCGCATTGAGGGCGCCGGCGGCCAGCGAGGAGCTGTAGCCCTCGGCGCAGACGACGATCCAGCGTTGACCTGGCCGCGCAGATGGAACCCGGGCGTCGGAGTCCGGGTGCAGCCGCCACTCGAGATGGTTGCGCTCGACCACGAGCGCACCGGGGATCTCACCAGCGCTGACGCGTTGCCACTGCGGTCGAATGTCAACGAGCCGGGCGCCGCCGTCGACCGCCGCCTGCGCGGCGGGCGGGTCGAGGCGAGTCAGTCGCGCCCGGGCGTCGGCCAGTAGTTCTTCGACGCTGGGCAAAGCTCACGACGCGCGGCGAGCGTCGAACGCGGGCTCCGGATCGTCGGTGGCCAGCGAGGCCAGGGTTTCGAGACGGCCGTCGACGAGGTCGTAGAAGGTCATGGTGCTCAGTGGCGGCGAGTAGGCGTGCACGCTGACTGCTGGAGTGTCTGAGACGTTGCGCACGTCGTGGACGTAGTGGGGGCCGAATCCGACGCTGTCGCCCTCGTGTCGGCGGTTTTCACATAACCCGCCGTTCGAGACGACTGCCTCCGTGAGGGTGCCCGAGAGCACCGTGAACGAGCCCGACGAGCCGCCGTGATCGTGCAGCTGCGTGCCCTGAGTCGGTAGCCAGCTGATCAGCCAGACGTCCATGCGACGATCGCGGTAGATGCGCTGGTGCCAACGTTCGTCCGGGTCGTAGTCGATGTACGGGTATTGCCCGCTCGCGACCTCGTCGCCGTAGAAGCGGGTGAACTCGATCAGCTGCAACGGGTCCAGATACAGCGGCTGCGGGACCATGTTGCCCAGTGTGCTCGCCCAATCCGACTTTGTCTAGCTAATCGCTAGACAATTGCTCGGCATGCCAGCATCGGGCAATGCACTTCCGCGCGGTCCTCGGGTTGCACGGCAAGACCGCGACCGGCATCGAGGTGCCCCCCGACATCGTGACGGCGCTCAATTCGGGCAAGCGGCCCGCGGTCACTGTCCGGCTCAACGGCTTGACCTACCGCACCACGGTGGCGTCCATGGGCGGTCGGTTCCTGGTGCCGGTGAGTGCCGACATCCGCGCCCGCTCCGGCGTGACGGCGGGCGATGAGCTGGACGTCGAGATCGCACTCGACACCGAGCCGCGCACGGTCGCGGCGCCGCCGGGTCTTGCCGCCGCGCTGGCGGCCGAACCGGCGCTGCAGGCGGTATGGGACAAGCTGGCGTTCTCGCACCAGCGCGAGCACGCCGAGGCGATCGAGGCGGCGAAGAAGCCCGAGACCCGCGACCGGCGGGTCGCCAAGGCCGTGGAGATGCTGCGCGCAAAGGCCTGACGCGCTAGGCGAGCGATTCCAAGGGATCGGACGGCGTGTCAGGTCTCAGCGAGGTCGGGCGGCGACGGGTGCTCGGCGGTGTCCGGGTGCTCTGCGGTGTCCAGGTGCTCTGCGGCGGGGGTGCCTGTTTGTGGATGCTTTGCTCTGCTCGGTGTGGTCGAGCGCTCGGTGACACCGAGCAGAGCGAAGCGTCGGGAGCAGGGTCTGGTTGATCTCGGCCGGGCGCGGCGGGTGCTGCTCGCCCTGGTGGTCCGGGTCGGATGCGGCGGGACGACCTTGCGCGGTCGGATCAGAGGGGGCGGTCGGGTCAGAGGGGCCGCGGCTGCCAGACCGGCGGCGGTCAGAACGGCGGCGGTAGATCTTGGGCGCTCGGGTCGACCTCGCTGCCGGTGCAGGGTTCCGCCTCGGGTTCCGGCGCGGGCGCGGGCTCGGCGGCAGGTTCGGATGGGCTGGTGTCCGCGGTGATGGTGGTGTCGTGGGGTAGTGGCTCGGGTGGTTTGTCGTAGGTGTGTCCGGTGGGGGTGGTCCAGCGCACGGTGCCGTCGTCGAGGCGCCGCAGCCGCCAGCCGCCGTCGTGCTTCAAATGATGATGCCGCGGAC
>CAXTHY010000098.1:0-13749 GCA_964244175.1 uncultured Jatrophihabitans sp.
AAGGCGCTGAAACCGAGTACGCCCTGCAGGTACTGGGTGCCGAAGTAGAAGAATCCGATCATCGCGCCCAGATAGAGGAATCGGGCGATGTACGCACCGACCCGAGGTCGACTGGTGAACAGGCGCAGCGGCATGATCGGCTGCGCCGCGTGGCGCTCTCCGGCGACCAGGACGACCAGCAGGATCAGGCCTGCGGCCAGTGCGGCGATGGTGACCGGTGAGGTCCAGCCCGCCTCGGAGGAGTGGATGATCGCGAATACCAAGGCGCCGACCCCGAGGGTCGCGCTGACGGCGCCGATGAGGTCGAAGCGCCCACGCCGGCGGCCTGTCTCGGGCAGGTAGCGCGGAGCGAGAATGATCATTGCGATGCCGACGGGCACGTTGAGGAAGAACCCGGCCCGCCAAGACACCCAGTCGGCGAGCGCGCCGCCGATGACTAGTCCGAGGCTGGCGCCGATGCCGGCGGTGGCGCCGTAGAGAGCGACCGCCTTCGCCCGGCTCTTGCCGTGCGGGAAGCTCGCGGTCAGCAGCGACAGCGAGGACGGCGCAACGATCGCGGCGCCGATTCCTTGCAGCGCCCGGGCTCCAATGAGCCACCATCCGGTCGGAGCGACGCCGACCAGCAGCGAGGCGAACGCGAACGCGGCCAGCCCGTAAATGAACACCCGGCGGCGGCCCAGCAGGTCACCGGCCCGGGCGCCGAGCAGCAGCAGGCCGCCGAAGACCAACGTGTAGGCATCCTGCACCCAGGCCAGACCGGTCGTCGAGTAGTGCATCGCCGTGTGGATCGTGGGCAGCGCGGTGAAGATGATCGAGTTGTCCAGCAGGATCATGAAGTAGCTGATCAGGATAATCGCCAGGATCGCCGTGGTGTGCCGGCCGGCGACGCCCTCGTCCGCGATCGCGTCGCCCGCCGTATCGATCTGCGTTCCCGTATCGATCTGCGTGCTGCCGGGTGTGTCGGTCGCTGTGGTCACGAGAACCACTCAACGCGGGTTCGCTCGCCGGGGGGAGGGTCTGCTCTTCCAGGTAACGGCAGTACCTCTCAGACCTCGGCGCCGTCGCCTACCGTGAAGTCATGGACAACCGAGTTGAGGTGCGCGAGTTCCTCGCCTCCCGGCGAGCACGGATCACCCCTGAGCAGGCCGGGCTGCCCGCCTACGGCGGCAACCGCCGGGTCAAGGGGCTGCGCCGAGAAGAGGTCGCCCTCCTCGCCGGGGTCAGCATCGATTACTACATCCGGATGGAACGCGGCGACCTCGCCGGCGCCTCCGAATCCGTGCTCGACGGTGTCGCGAGCGCCCTGCACCTCGATGAAGCCGAACGCGAACACCTCTTCGCACTCGCCCGTTCCGCCGGTCCGACCTCCATCCGCCGGACTCGACCCAATCCGACTGCGGTGCGCCCAGTGATCCAACAGGTGCTCGACGCGATCACAGAAGCACCGGCGTGGATCCGCAACGCCCGCCACGACATTCTGGCGATGAACCCCTTGGCCTGGGCGCTCTACTCGCCCGTCCTGGACTCTGCCGTCGCCGGCGCGAGCGTCAGACGCCCCGCGAACACCACGCGATTCATGTACCTCGACCCGGCCGCCCGTGAGTTCTTCATCGACTACGACCGCATGGCCACCGACGCCGCCGCCATGCTCCGGCTCGAAGCCGGACGCAACCCCCACGACAAAGACCTCATCACCCTCGTCGGCGAACTCTCCACCCAAAGCGAACTGTTCCGCCAACATTGGGCCTCACACAACGTCAAATTCCACCGCAGCGGCCGCAAACGAATCCGCCACCCCGCCGTCGGCGAACTCGACCTCAACTTCGAAGGCATGGAACTCCCGTCCGAGCCCGAACTCCGCCTCAACGTCTACACCGCAGACCCCAACACCCCGACCGCCGACGGACTCAAACTGCTCGCCAGCTGGGCCGCCACTCGCGCGAGCGACCCCGCCGACTCCTCACCGGCCCACGACGCCCGCTGACCATCCGGTGCGCCTGCAAGTCTCGGCGTAATCGCGCGAGACCACGCTCGGACCACAGCCGGAACCGACCGCATGAGCTGGCGATTTGAACCGCCGCCCACCTAGGCGACCGGCTCGCGAGCCGGTTCGATCTAGGATTTACGGGGCCTGTATCTGAAGATGTTCGACCCCAGGCGCAAAACTGGGTGACAAACGAGTGACAAGCGGAGCTACATCTCGCGGCCCGTCGGCCTGAATCCCTTATATAGATGGACTCTTAAGTGGAGCTGAGGGGACTCGAACCCCTGACCCCCTCGATGCGAACGAGGTGCGCTACCGGACTGCGCCACAGCCCCGCTGAACGGGAATCGGCCCGTAGGCCGTCGATGACGATATCAGGGCGCCGGCCCTGGCTCAGCTGGCGCGGCGCTGGGTGCTGGCCGCGGCCACCTCTTCGGTGTACAGGCCGGTGAGGTCGATGGTGTCCATGCTGTGCAGTTCGATGTCGTCGTCGTCGATGCGCACGACGGTGTCGGGCAGCTGTTCGAAGCGTGCGACCTCCTCGGTGGCGTCGTAGCCGGCGGGGTTGCGGGTCGCGGCGCGCTGCTGACGGTTCTCGCGGCGCGCGCGATCACGCAGGGCCTGGCTGCGCAGGAACCACGTGTAGCCGCCCAGCCCGACCAGGAACGGCGCCGCGATGAACCACATGGCGCCGTGCATGATCAACGCCGCGATGCCGAAGATCAACGACCCGCCGATGAGGATGCCCAGCGACCGACGGCGGCGCGCCAGCATCTGCGCGCGGGCCTCGGACAGTTCGGAGCGGTCAGGCGGGTACATCAGCGCCTCCTGGGCGGCGGGCACGGGACGGCGGTTGGGTGCCGCGAGTGGGGCGCGAGCCTGGCGCGGGACGAACACCTCGACCCGGCCATCATCGACTGTGCCCGCTCGGCGGCCCAGAGCACGCATGGCGCGCCCGAAACCCTCGACGGAACGTTCGCGGCGGCGCTCGTCACTGCGCCGCAGGACCATGGGCACGACGACGATGAGCCAGAGGACGGCGAGCACGACCACCGTCATGAACGGTGAAAGCATCCGCACCTCCAGTCACACCAGTAACACGACTGCGTTCAAGCTAGTGACGGGGAACCCGTATTCCGGTAGATGCGACGGCGTGTCGGCATGGAACCTCGACTTGAGGTTGAGAAGGACCAGCCAGCGGGTCAGCGTCGAGTGCGCCAACTCGGTTCCGGCGGCAGTCCGGCGAGCCGCGAGAGCATCCGGCGCCCGCCCAGTTCCTCAACCGTCACCGCGAATGCGACGTGGTCTCGCCAGGCTCCGTCGATGTCGAGGAAGCGCTCGTAGAAGCCTTCACGACGCAGCCCGAGCTTCTCGACCACCCGCAGGCTGGCCGCATTCTCCGGCCGGATGTCGACCTCGACGCGGTGCAGTCCGACCGGCCCGAAACAGTGGTCGATCACCAGGGCGAGCGAGGTCGGGGTGATGGACCGTCCGGCGAGCGCCTCGTCCACCCAGTAGCCGACCGTGCACGAGCGCAGCGCGCCGTGCACGACGTTGGACACGTTGACCTGACCGACGAGCCGGCCGCCATAACAGACCATGAACGGCAGCATCGTGCCGCGGCGGGCACTGGAGCGCAGAGCCCCGTGCAACGGGGGCCAGGCGCTGACGGAGTTGCGTTCCGCCCAGCTGTGCGCCGACGACGGTTCCCACGGCTGCAGCCACCGCTCGTTGCGCAGCCGGATCTCGCTCCACACCCGCGCGTCGCGCAGCCGCGGCGGGCGCAGCGTGATCGGGCCTGCCATCGGCTGCGCGGGCCAACCCGGGGTGTTAGCCATTGCCTGCGGTACGGGTCACCGGTTGGACAGCAACAGCGGCATGACCGTGATCTCGGCGCCGGCCGTCACCTCGGTCTCTTCTTCCGGGATGACGATGAGGCAGTTCGACAACGCCAGCGCGGCAAGCAGGTGTGACCCCGGGCCGCCGCTGAACGACACGCTGTAACCCCCGTTCGTCTCGCGGTGCAGGATCCCGCGCCGGTACTGCCGCACGCCGTGCGGGCTCTTGGCGCCCTCGAGCGCGACCGCCTGCACTGTCGCGCGCTGCAGGCTGCGCTTGCCCAGCATCTTGCGGATGGCCGGCCGGACGAAGGCCTCGAACGACACCAGGCTGCTCACCGGGTTGCCGGGCAGGCAGAAAATCGGCACCTTGTCGCCGAGATGCCCGAAGCCCTGCGGCTTTCCCGGCTGCATGGCGATCTTGGTGAACTCGACGGTGCCGAGCTCGCTCAGCGCTTCCTTCACCACGTCGAACGCCCCCATGCTGACGCCGCCACTGGTGATCAGCACGTCGGCCCGCAGCAGTTGCCCCTCGAGGGTGTCGAGCAGGCGGGCATGATCGTCCGGGACGATGCCGATGCGCCGGGCGTCCGCGCCGGCGTCCTTGGCCGCCGACGCGATCATGTACGAGTTCGAGTCGATGACCTCGCCGAACCTCGGCGGGTGCCCGACCTCGATGAGCTCGCTGCCGGTGGACAACACGATCACCCGCGGCCGCGGCCGGACGAGGACGCGGTCGCGGCCGATGGCGGCGAGCAGGCCTAGTTGCTGCGGGCCGAGCGCGGCGCCGGCACCCAGCGCCGGAGCCCCGGCGGCCAGGTCCTCCCCCGAGCGCCGGACGCACTCGCCGGTTCGCGTCGCACGGTGCAGCTCAACCCGCGCGATCCCGCGGTCGGTGTCTTCGAGCGGGATCACCGCGTCGGCACCGGCGGGGATCGGGGCGCCCGTCATGATCCGCATGGCCAGACCCGGACCCATCCCGGAGCGGGTCCTGGCGCCGGCCGCGACGTCGCCGACCACCTGCAGCCGTACCGGATCGTCGGCGCTCGCGTCGCGGGTGTCCATGGCCCGCACCGCGTAGCCGTCCATCGCCGAGTTGTCGAAGCTCGGCAACGGGAAATCCGCGCGCACGTCCTCGGCCAGCAGCAGGCCCTGCGCATCGAGCAGCGTCAGCTCGATGGGGTCGATGGATCCGATGCCGTCGAGCACGGACGCGAGGTGCTCGTCGACCGTCCGCAAACGATCGTCGTCAACCACGCTGCTGGTCCCCCCTCGCGGCCGGATGGGCGGTCTTGTCACTCGTCCGGTTCATATTCCCGCAACCACGCCGCGAAGTCGGCCCCGATGTCGGGGTGTCGGACGGCGAGCTGAACTACGGCCTTGACGTAGTCGAGCCGATCACCGGTGTCGTAGCGGCGCCCGCGGAAGACCACGCCGTGCACGGGGGTGCCGGATTTGCCCAGCGCCAGCATGGCGTCGGTCAGCTGGATCTCACCGCCGGCGCCGGGATCGGTGTCGCGCAGGGCGCCGAAGATCTCCGGCGGCAGCACGTAGCGACCGATGATCGCCAGCGTGCTCGGGGCGTCCTCGGCCTTCGGCTTCTCGACCAGGTCGACGAGAGGGACGACATCGCCGTCGGTGTCGGCGCCCTCTTCGGGCACGACGCAGCCGTACTTGCTGATCTCGACCGGGCCGACGTCGAGCAGGCCGACGACGACGCCACCGTGCTCGGCGTAGACGTCGAGCATGGGGCCGAGCAGCGAGTCGCGGTCGTCGATGATGTCGTCGGGCAGTAGCACGGCGATCGGCTCGGTCCCGGCGAAGTCCGCGCCACAGCCAACGGCATGGCCGAGACCGCGCGGATCGAGCTGGTCGGTGTAGTGGATCGTGGCGAGCTCGCCGGGGCGGCGGACACTGGCCAGTCCCTTGTCGTCACCCTTCTTCTCCAACGCCTGCTCGAGATCGGTGTTGGTGCCGAAGTAGTCGGCGATCGCGGACTTGTCGGGATTGACGACCAGCAGGACGTCGGTGATCCCCACGCCGGCCGCCTCGGCGACGACGAGTTCGAGCGCCGGGGTCGTGACGATCGGCGCCAGCTCCTTGGGCACCGCCTTGGTCAGCGGCAGGAATCGGGTGCCGCGCCCGGCGGCCGGGATGAGCGCCTTGCGGACGCGTCGGCTCGTCATTCCCCGAGCCTAACCGGCCAGAATCGAGGGGTGACCACGGACAAGGACCGACTGCGCGCTCGCCTGGGGGCGGCCCGCCGCGCGCGATCGGCCACGAACCTCGCGGCCGACCGCGCCGCAATACGCGAGCGGGTTCTGGCCTGGGTCGACGCCGCCGGCGCCGGCTGCGTCGCCGCGTACGAGCCGTTGCGCACCGAGCCGGGGTCGGTCGAGCTGCTCGCGGCCCTGCACGAACGTGACGTGCGGATCCTGGTCCCGGTGACGCTGCCCGATCGCGATCTCGACTGGGTGCAGTGGTCACCTGCCGGCGCGGGCCCCCGGTTGGGCTTGGACGCATTGGCCGCGGCCGAGCTCGTTGTGGCGCCGGCCCTGGCGGTGGGACGCGACGGCGTCAGGTTGGGCCGCGGGGGTGGCTCGTATGACCGCGCGCTGGCCCGGTGCCGGGCCGGCGCGGTGACTGCGGCACTGCTGTTCGCCGACGAGGTGCTCCCGGCGGTGCCGGCGGACCCGTGGGATCGCGCGGTGGATTTCGCGGTGACGCCGCAGGGTTGGCGCCCACTGGGCCGGAGTACCGATGTCGTGTCCGACGGTTAGCAGTCGTAGGCTAGGAGTGCCAGCCCGACAGGCTGATCGACCGCGTGAGGACCAATGCCGACCTACCAGTACGCCTGCACCAACCCGGAGTGCGCCCACCGCTTCGAACTCGTCCAGGCCTTCACCGATCCGGCCGCCAGCGAGTGCCCGGTGTGCGGGTCGCCGGTCCGCAAGGTGTACGGCTCGGTGGGCGTCGTATTCAAGGGCTCGGGCTTCTACCGCAACGACAGCCGAGCGGCGTCGGTCACGTCGGAGTCCGGGGCCAAGGACGCGTCGCCGGGCAAGGAGCCGGCCAAGGCCGGCGCGAAGGACTCGTCGGGCTCCTCCGAATCCTCCGGCTCTTCCGGCTCTTCCGGGTCCTCCGGGTCGGACTCGTCGGGTTCGGGGTCGTCGGGTTCGGGGTCGTCGAACTCCGGGTCCTCGGGATCCGGCTCCTCCGGGTCGAACGGTTCGGCCGCAAAGTCGGGATCGGGATCGGGTTCGTCGGGCAAGACCGCCGCCTCGGCCTGAAGCACCCCGCGCCGACATTTTCGGCGTCGTTGTCCACAGCCTCGCCCGTTGTCCACAGATCGCCACGCCGGGTTCCGCGGCCACGGCCGACTTCCTAGCGTGACGGCATGTTCCTGCTGCGCCACCGCCTCGCCCGTCTCGGCCGCTGGCCGCGGCTGATCCTGGCCGCTGCGTGCGTGCTGCTCGCCGCGAGCAGTGCCGTGTCAGCTCGCCACGCCCAGGCGCAGCGCCGTGGTGTCGCGGTGCTCGTCGCCGCGCACGACCTCGCCGCTGGCCGGCTGCTGACCGCGCGCGACGTGCGGGTGGCGCGGTGGCCGGCGCAGTTGCGGCCGCACGGCGCGCGAGGCGACCCGACCGTGGCCGTCGGGCGGCGTCTGGCCGGCAGCCTGACCATCGGTGAACCGATCACCGCTGCCCGCCTGCTGGGCCGCGGGCTGACCACCGGCCTTCGCCCCGGCTCGGTCGCCGTCCCGCTCACGGTCACCGGCCCGCGACTGTCCGAGCTCGTCCGCGCCGGCGACCGCGTCGATCTGGTGGCGCTGCCACAACCGGCGGGCGACCCGCTGGTCGCATCCGGCAACAACGGGTCAGCCGCGCCCGGGCCGACCACGATCGTCGGGACGCGCCTGCTCGTGCTGTCGGTCCTGCCCGGTGCCGACTCTGGCACGACCGATTTCGTGGTAGCGGCCGATCGGACGGCGGCGCTGCGTCTCACCCGGGCCAGCATGTCGCACTTACTCGCCGCCATGGGCGAGCCGCCCTAACATCTCGTATCGGGCGACAGCCGTCGCGCCACGTGGACTCATGTCGGAGGCGTGCGTGCTCAAGGGATTCAAGGATTTCATCATGCGCGGCAACGTTGTCGACCTCGCAGTCGCCGTCGTGATCGGCGCGGCCTTCGGCGCGATAGTCACGGCACTGGTGAAGGACATCATCACGCCGATCATCGCGGCGATCGGCGGCAAGCCGGACTTCAGCGAGCTGACCTTCACGATCAACCACAGCAGGTTCCTCTACGGCGACTTCATCAACGCGATCATCTCGTTCCTGATCATCGCCGCGGCGATCTACTTCGTGGTCGTCCTGCCGCTGAACAGGTTCGCCGAGCGCCGCGCGCTCAAGACCGCGAAGGGCGAGCCCGATCCCAACCCCAAGGCCGAGGACATCGTGCTGCTCGAGCAGATCCGCGACCTGCTGGCCGACCGCGGCCCGGCCGCGCCCGCAACGCGCACCCCACCCGGGGCCTGAGCGCTCACTCGTGGTGCGGCGGCCGTTCCCGGCGGTACCACTCGTCGTCACGTTCAGCCGGCCCGTCACCCCATCCGACGTCGCGTTCGTCGCCCGAGACCGTCGGTAACACCGGCTCCTCGGGGCGCGCCGGCTCTTCTTCGCGCTTGCGCGCGCTGTTGCCTGCGTCTCGCCCCATGCCGTCCAGTGTCCTCCTGACACATGACGGTGCTTGGATGGTTCTGGGAGGCAACATCACCCCGCGACGGAGGCAGACATGAGCGAAGCGAACAAGTTCATCGAGCGGGCCAGCGATCTGGCCACCCAGGCCGTCGAAGCCGCAGGGCCGGTCATCGAGCGGGCCCGCGAAGTCGCGGGCGAGCTCGCCGTCAAGGCCGGGCCGTACGTCGACAAGGCCGCCGGCCTGGCCGCACAGGGCGTGAGCGCAGCCGCGGGCCAGCTCGACAAGGCGACGAGCGGAAAGTACTCGGACAAGATCTCGTCGGTGACGCGCAAGATCGAGGGCACCCTCGACCGCGACAAGCTGTAGGCCGGCTACGGGCAATTGACCCATTCGTCGCTGCCGTCGGTGAACACCTGCCGCTTCCAGATCGGCAGCCTCCGCTTGACCTCATCGACGAGGCGGGCGCAGGCGTCGAACGACTCGCGGCGGTGCGCCGCGGCCACTGCCGCGACCAGTGCCACGTCGCCGACCGCCAGCACCCCGACCCGGTGGCCGACCGCCACGGCCAGGACATCGGGCTCGGCCGCGAACTCGGCCGCGATTTCGCGCAGCACGGCCTCGGCGCTCGGATGGCCCTGGTACTCGAGCTCGGTGACGTCGCGCCCGTGGTCGTGCTCGCGGACCACGCCGCAGAACACCGCGCGGGCACCGGCCTGCCGGTGATCGACCGCAGCCTCGAACAACGCCGGTTCGAGCGGACGATCGGCCACCGATACCAACCGCAGCACCGGGTCGACGTCACTGCCCGGGTGGGTATCGCTGCCCGGGTGGGTATCGCTGCCCGGGTGGGTATCGCTGCCCGGGTGGGTGTCGCTGCCCGGGTGGGCGTCACCGATCCGCTGCGTCATAGCTCCACCCCGCCGCCGGGTCGATGGTCGCCGCCGGCCAGTTGCGAGACCGCGTGCTCGAGCAGCGGCGTCAGCACCGTCATGCCGTCACGGACGCCGCCCGGGGAGCCCGGCAGGGTCACGACGAGCGCCGCGCCGATCGCGCCGGCGACGCCGCGGGAGAGCACCGACGTCGGCACGGCCTCGCGCGCGACGAGCCGTAGCGCTTCGGCGATCCCCGGTATCTCGCGCTCCAGCAACGGACGTACGGCTTCGGGCGTGGTATCGGTCGGGGTCAGCCCGGTACCGCCGGTCGTCAGCACGATCTGAGCGCCGACGGCGAGAGCGGCCTCGACCGCGGCCCGGATCACGGCGACGTCGTCGGGCACGATGCGCCGCAGCGCCACCTCGTGGCCCGCGCCGATCAGCAGCTCGGCCAGCAACTCGCCGCTGTCGTCGGCCCGCTCGCCGCTGGCCGAGCGGTTCGAGCAGGTGATCACCGCGGCCTTCACGGCTGCTCCTGCGCCGACCAGTGACCGGAGCGGCCACCGGACTTCTCGAGCAACCGGACGTCGGTGAGCCGCGCGCCGCGATCAACCGCCTTCACCATGTCGTAGAGCGCGAGCCCGGCGGCGACGACCGACGTCAACGCCTCCATCTCGACCCCGGTGCGATCGGCCGTCCGCGTCGTCGCAGTGATCTCGACGCCGTCGTCGAACAGGTCGAGGTCGACGGTGACCCCGTGCAGCGCGACGGGGTGACACAGCGGGACGAGATCCGGCGTGCGCTTCGCCGCGGCGATGCCGGCGATCCGCGCGACGGCCAGGGCGTCACCCTTGGGTAAGCCGTCACGACGCAACAGCGCCATCACCTCGGCGGTGGTGGTGAAACGGCCGCCGGCCCGCGCAACCCGCACGGTGACCTCCTTGGCCGACACGTCCACCATGCGGGCCGCACCGCCGGCGTCGACGTGGGTCAGATCGCGGGACGGCACGGCATCGAGCGTAGTCACGGCGGTACGCGGGCGCAGGCGAGCCGGCGTCGGGGGCGGGCAACCGCGGTCGGGACCGGGCAAGGCCTGACGACCCGAACCAACCGGCCGGTTCCTGCCAGACCAGTAGCTGCCACAGGCGGGCACCCCGGCGCGTACAGCCGGCACCTAGCCTTCGGCCAGGCGCCGCATCCCGCGAGCCGACATTCCCCAGGAGGCATCGTGAACGTTGCGCTGCGAGGACTCGTCGTCCTCGTCGGCAGCACCGCGCTCGCGACGGCCGTCGCAACGCCGGCGCTGGCAACCCCGGCAACTTCGTCGTCGACGACCGTCAAGACCGTCCACAGCTGCAATCAGACCGTGTCCGCCGGGCACTACACCTGCTTCGCCGAACGGCGCAGTGACGTCGGGTTCACCCCGAAGTCCGAGCTCGCCGCGGCCGCCGCCCCGAGCGGGTTCGGCCCGTCGAGCCTGCAGTCGGCGTACGCACTGCCGTCGACCTCGGCCGGCAGCGGCCAGCGCGTCTACATCGTCGATGCCTACGACGACCCGAAAGCCGAATCCGATCTCGCCAGCTACCGCACCCAGTTCGGGTTGTCGGCGTGCACGACCGCGAACGGCTGCTTCAAGAAGGTGAACCAGAACGGCGCCGCCAGCCCGTTGCCGACGGCCGACAGCGGCTGGGCCGGTGAGATCTCCCTGGACCTCGACATGGTGTCGGCCGTCTGCCCGAACTGCGGCATCACGCTCGTCGAGGCCAACGACAACGCCGACAACCTGTTCCTGGCGGTGAAGGAGGCGGCCACGCTCGGCGCCAAGTTCGTCTCGCTGAGCTTCGGCGGCGCCGAGGACGGCAACGAGGCCAGCTACGACTCGCAATACTTCAAGTCCTCCGGCGTCGTCTACACGGCCTCCACCGGCGACGACGCCTACCAGGCTGGCACCAGCTACCCGGCGTCGTCCTCGGCGGCTGTCTCTGTCGGCGGCACCTCGCTCAAGACGGCGTCGAACGCGCGCGGCTGGACCGAGTCGGTCTGGAAGACGAGCACCACCGAGGGCACCGGATCGGGTTGCTCGCGCGATGTCGCGAAGCCGAGCTGGCAGAGCATCATTCCCACCAGCGTGTGTAGCAAGCGCGCGACGGCTGATGTGTCGGCCGACGCCGACCCGGCCACGGGCGTTGCGGTGTACCAGACGTACGGCGGCAGCGGCTGGGCCGTATACGGCGGCACGAGCGCATCGGCGCCGATCATCGCGTCGGTCTACGCGTTGGCCGGCACACCCGCGTCGACCGACCACCCGGCATCGTTCCCGTACGCGCACACCGGCAACCTCAACGACGTCACCACCGGTAACAACGGGACGTGCTCGCCGTCGCTGCTGTGCACCGCGGCCGCGGGATGGGACGGCCCGACCGGGCTCGGCACGCCGAACGGTACGGCCGCGTTCAAGTCCGGCGGCGGAGGCAGCACCGGTAACACGGTGACAGTCACCAACCCGGGCAGCCAGACCGGCACCGTCGGCACGGCCAAGAGCCTGCAGATCTCGGCGTCCGATTCCGGCGGAGCCACGCTCACGTACAGCGCCACCGGATTGCCGACCGGCCTGTCGATCAACGCGTCGTCGGGGTTGATCTCGGGCACGCCGTCGACCGCGGGCACGTACTCGGTGACCGTTACGGCGAAGGACAGCACCGGCGCGTCCGGCAGCGCGACGTTCACCTGGACGATCAGCGCGGCCGGTGGTTCGTGCAGCGGGCAGAAGCTGGCCAACCCCGGCTTCGAGTCCGGCGCGACCAGCTGGACGGCGACGAGCGGCGTGATCAACACCGACGGGCAGTACGCGCGTACAGGCAGCGGCTACGCCTATCTCGACGGGTACGGCTCGACGCACACCGACACGCTCGCGCAGTCGGTGGCCATCCCCGCCGGCTGCAAGGCGACGTTGACGTACTACCTCTACATCGACAGCGCCGAGGGGACCTCGAAGGCGTACGACAAGTTGGCCCTGACCGCGAACGGCACGAGCGTCCAGTCGTTCTCGAACGTCAACCAGGGCACCGGGTACGTGCAGCGCAGCGTGACGCTGTCGTCGTACGCCGGCAAGACAGTCGCGCTCAAGTGGACCGGCACTGAGGACTCGTCGCTCGCGACGTCGTTCCTGATCGACGACACGGCGCTCACGCTGAGCTGACCGAGTTCGGGGGTCGGGCCGCCGGGGACGCAATCCTCGGCGGCCCGTCGGTTTGTCGCCCGCCGCCGGGCGGGTAGGCAGCAGGCATGCCGAACGCACTGCCCGCCGCACTGGACATGGTCGCCGAGAAGATCGAGAAGGCCGATTGGCTGGACGCGATCGCCGACCGGTTGTCCGGTGTGTTGGCCACCGTGTTGCCCCACGGGCCGGTCAAGGACGCGGCGAGCGGGACGCCGATCGGGCATCCGCTGCATCCGCTGCTGGTCACCGTGCCGATCGGCTCATGGGTTGCGACGTCCTACCTCGACCTGCTCGGCGGCAGGGGCAGCCGTGGCGCGGCACAGCGTCTGGTCGCGCTCGGCGTCGTGACGGCCGCGCCGACCGCCCTGACCGGTGCCAGCGACTGGCTGGACACCGTCGGCAGCGAGCGGCGGCTGGGGCTCGCGCACGCCGCCGCCAACTACACGGCGATCGGGCTCTACGCCGGCAGCTGGCTGGCCCGCCGCCGCGGTCGCCACGCACGGGGGGTCACGTTGGCCCTGGCCGGGTCGTCGGTGCTGGGCGTGGGCGGCTGGCTCGGCGGGCACCTGTCCTACGCGCGCGGTGTCGGGGTCGACACCACCGCGTTCCAGCAGCTGCCCACCGACTGGACCGACGTGGCCGCCGACGCCGACATCACCAGCACGCCGACCGCGGTCGACCTCGACGGCGTGGCGGTGCTGGTGGTGCGCGACGGCGGTGAGGTGCGGGCCATCGCCGACCGCTGCACGCACCGCGGAGCGCCGCTGCACGAAGGCGAGGTGTCCGACGGGTGCATCGTCTGCCCGTGGCACGGCAGCACCTTCCGGCTCGACGACGGCGCGATCGAGCGCGGGCCCGCCACCCGTCCGCAGCCGGCGTTGGCGGTTCGCGTCGCCGACGGGCGGGTCGCCGTCCGGAGCGCCGAATAGCCCGGCGGCTGGGTTGGGCCGCGGCCGGCTCACGCCCCGCGCTTGGCCCCAGCAAATCGCGGCTCTCGTCGCGCTCCCGCCGCCCGCGCATGGGGCCAAGCCGGCGTTGACCGGCTTGGCCGAGCGTCAATGAGCCGACGCGTACTCGGTAATCTGGCCCGCAGCAGTCCCCGCCCTCGTAGCTCAGGGGATAGAGCGCCGGACT